>DAOQNK010000057.1:0-15052 GCA_035332045.1 Thiobacillaceae bacterium
TGCCGTGCTTGTCGATGAGGCCGGCGATGCCGCACATGGGTTTTTCGTTCCTCCAGATTGCGGCGGAGTGTACATTACGCCGTCCCCAACCCAGACCCGCCATGGCCGATTCCCGCAGCGAACAGGACGTCATGCAGGCCCTTGGCCTGGCCCGGGGGTATTTGCAAGCGGGCCGGGCCGCCTTGGCCGAGATGGTCTGCCAGCAGGTCCTGGCCCGGGAGCCCGGGAGGCCCGAGGCGCTGCATCTGCTGGCGCTGGCTGGTCTGGCCCAGGGCCAGGCCGAGCGGGCGGTCACCCTGCTGAGCCAGGCGCTGGACACCGCCCTGGATCCCGCCCAGATCCTGAACGACCGGGGCGAGTGCCTGCGAAACCTGGGCCGGCTGGATGAGGCGCTGGCCGATTATCGGCGCGCCCTGGCCCTCAAGCCCGACTATGCCGAAGCCCAAAACAACCAGGGTGTGGCCCTGCTTCAGGCGGGCCGGGCCGAGGAAGCGGTCGCCGCCTTTGGCGCGGCGCTGGCCATGCGGCCGGACTACCCCGAGGCGGCCCACAATCTGGGCCTCACCCTGGCCGACCGGGGCGACCAGGAGGCGGCCCTTCCGTATTTGCGGGCGGCCTTGGCCCACACGCCGGAGAACCCCTTGCTCCTGGAGCGTCTGGCCCATGCCTGCCAGGCGACTGGCCGGGTGGAGGAGTCGGTGGCCCATTACCACGCCCTGACCGATCTGTTGCCCGACAACTTCGAAGCCTGGTATGCCCTGGGGGGGCTGGAGCAGCGCCGCAAGAACCTGGATGCCGCCTTGTCCGCCCTGGAGAAGGCGGTGGCCCTGCGCCCCGACCATCCCTGGGCGCGCTTCCATCTCGGCATGGTCCTGGATGATCTGGAACGCCCGGAGGCGGCGTTGGCGCAAATGCGGGAATCGGATCGGCTGGCGCCGAACAATCCGGCCACTTTGGTGCGCATCGCCGTGCTGCTGCGCAGCCTGCGCCGCCTGGATGAAGCGGAATCCTTCGCTTTGCATGCCCTGGATATCAAGCCCGACGATGCCCATGCCCGCAATGCCCTGGGCCTGGTGGCCCTCTCCCGCCAGCAATGGAGCCAGGCCTCGGCGGCCTTCATGGCTGCCGCCGAAGCGCGTCCCGACATGGCGCTTCCCCTGGTGAACATGGCGTGTCTCTATGGCCAGCGCGGCGACTTCGCGCAACGGCGGCATTACTTCGGACTGGCTCTGGAGAGGGCGCCCCACGACGACCAGATCCGCTTTTCGTATGCGATTACCCAGCTGTTGTTGTCGGAGTGGTCGGAGGCCTGGCGAAACTACGCCCATCGCCCGAATATCACGCGCACCGGCGATTACGACTTGCTGGAGGCGCCGCTGCCGCGGGATCTGCGTGGCAAGCGCATTCTGGTCCAGATGGATCAGGGGCTGGGGGATGAATTGTTGTTTCTCCGTTTCGCCCAGGTGCTCAAGGCGCGCGGCGCCTGGGTGGCATACCGGCCCAATCCCAAGCTGGCCAGTTTCGTCGGCAAGCTGCCCTTCATCGACATGGTGGTCAGCCACCGGGAGTCGCCGGACAACCTGGACCACCGGGTGGCCGTCTGCGACCTGGCCCTGGCCGTGGACATGCGGAACGTGGCGGATATTCCCCCGCCTGTGGCGTTGACGCCTTCTCCGGGTTCCCTGGGCCAGGCAAGAAGATTGCTGGAGCCCCTGGGGCCCGGCCGGGTCCTTGGTGTCACCTGGCGGGGCGGTACGTCCAAGGAGGAGTTTTCCAAGTGGAATGTGCTGTACAAGGAAATCCCCCTGGAACGACTGGCCAGCCTGCTCCGGGATGTGCCCGGCCAGGTCGTCATCCTCCAGCGCAAGCCCCGGCCCGGGGAAGTGGCGCGCTTCGAAGCGGCACTAGGCCGTCCGGTGGTGGACCTTTCCGCTGTCAACGAGCAGTTGGAAGTGATGCTGGCACTTCTGAGCCTGATCGACGAGTATGTCGCGGTGAGCAATACCAACGTTCACCTCAGGGCCGGCGCGGGCAGGATCAGCCGGGTGCTGATTCCCCATCCTCCGGATTGGAGATGGATGATCAGCGGCTCCAGCCCCTGGTATCCGGACATTCCCACCTATCGGGAAGCTGGCGACGGACGGGGGTGGGATGCCGCCCTGGAAGCCCTGCATCGGGATTTGACCGGCGCCGGGCGGGAGAACAGATGTTGAACCATGGACTATGGAGGACTGGGTCATGAGCACCCCCTTGGTGGTGAATGTTCGCGAGGCGTTGGAGATCGCCGCGCGTCTGCACGAGGATGGCCGCCTGGATGAGGCCGAGGCGGTCTACCAGAAGGCGCTCATGGGCGAGCCCAACAACGCCGACGCCCTGCATGGGCTCGGGGTGCTCATGGTGCAGTGGGACCAGCCGGAGCAGGCCATCCCGTTGCTCAACAAGGCCCTGGCCAGCCGCCCCGATTTTCCCCTGGCCTACAGCCACCTGGGCTGCGCCTACCAGTCCCTGGGCAGAATGGACGAGGCGCTGACGGCCTACGAGGAGGCGGTGCGTGTCGATCCCGCCTTCGCCGAAGGCTGGAACAACCTGGCCATCGCCCTGGCGGGCAGTGGCCGGATCAAGGAGGCGGAAGAGAAGCTTCGCCACGCCATCCGCCTCTGGCCGGAATACGCCAAGGCCTATGACAACCTGGGCGTTCTCCTTCAACAGCAGGGCCGGCTGTCGGAAGCGCTCCAGGCCTACGAGCAGTCCATCAAGCTGGATGGCGGCAACCCCGAGTCGGTGGAGAACTTCCGCAATGCCCTCATGCTGGCGGGGGATGCCGAGTCCTACGTGGCCCGTTTCCAGCAGGAACTCAAGGAGGCCGTGGCGCGCTACGAGCAGACCCTGGCCGAGCATCCCCAGGTGGCGGAAGCCCACAACAACCTGGGCAACGCCCTCAAGGAGCAGCACCGCTACCAGGACGCCATCGCCCACTATAAATTGGCGGCCGCCCTGCGCCCGGACTACACGGCGCCCCTCAACAACTGGGGCGTGGCGCTCCAGGAGATGGAGCAGCCGGCCGAGGCGGTCTCCTATTACGAGGCCGCCCTGGCCACCAAGCCCGATGACACCCAGGTCCACAGCAATCTGGCCGCCGCCCTGATGGAATTGGGACGCATCGAGGAGGCCCTGGACCATCTCCAGGCAGCGGTCTACCTCAATGCCGATTACCAGGAAGCCCGCTACAACCTGTCCCTGGCCCTCCTCAACCTGGGGCGGCTGGAAGAAGGGTGGCGGCACTACCTCTACCGGGGGTCGGTGAAGCAGCGCCAGAACGCCGAATCCTTCCTGGAGCACCCCATGCCCGCCGACCTGGCCGGCAAGCGCGTTCTGCTGACCCGCAACCAGGGGATCGGCGACGAATTGTTCTTCTTGCGTTTCGCCGCGCTGCTGAAATCACGGGGTGCCTGGGTCGCCTACCGGGCCGCCGACAAGATCGCCCCCATTGCGCGCCGCTTGTCTTTCATCGATCAGGTGGTGGGGCGTCACGAAACCCTGCCCGACCTGGACTACCTGTTCTCCATCGGCGACTTGCCCCTGGCTTTGGGGGTCAAGGACCTGAACAGCGTCCCGGCATCCATTGTCCTGTCGCCACCCGACGAAGCGTTGGCCGCCGTGGACACCCGCCTCGCGACCTTGGCCGGGACGGGTCCCCTCATCGGCGTGACGTGGCGGGCCGGGGCGGACAAGAGCGATCCGGAGACCCGCAAATCCCGATTGCCGTTCAAGGAGATTCCCCTGGAAGTCCTGGCGGGACTGTTGCGCAACCTGCCCGGAAACATCCTGATTCTCCAGCGCCAGCCCAAACCCGGGGAAATCGAGGCCTTCTCCGCCGCCCTGGGCCGCCCAGTCCACGATTTCAGCGGGGTGAACGAGAACCTGGACGAGATGCTGGCCTTGTTGGCGAGACTCGATGAGTACGTGGGTGTGAGTAATACCAATACCCACCTGCGTGCGGCCGTCGGCCGCGCCTCCCGGGTCCTGGTGCCCTCCAACATCCTGGATTGGCGCTGGATGAGCGAAGGCGAACGTTCTCCCTGGTTCCCGGATTGCCGGGTCTATCGGCAAACGCCGGAAGGCAGCTGGATGGGCGCCACCCTGACCCTGGCCGCCGACTTGAGCACCCGTTTCGAGGAGGGTGTGGAGCCTCCGCCGCGGCCCAAGTACAGCCGCGGCCAGCCGAGTCCCTGTTATCAGCCCCTGCTGGAGCAGTATCGGGCCATGCATGCCGCTGATCCGGAGATTTTTGCCGGCAAGTCGGTATTTTTTGCCGCTGCCCGGATCAAGGCGCTGGTGGAACGTTGCGCCGCCCGCACGCTGCTGGACTATGGCAGTGGCAAGGGCGCCCAGTACGCCGCGACCAATATCGGCTTGCCCGGTGTTCCGGGAACCTGGCCGAGCCTCAAGTCCTACTGGGGCGTGGAGCGGGTCACCTGCCATGAGCCCGGCGCGGGCGACGCGACGGCGCCCGAAGGGCTCCATGACGGCGTCATCTGCGTTGATGTGCTGGAGCATTGCGCCGTGGAAGACATCCCATGGATTGTCGATGAACTCTTCTCCCTGGCGCGGGGCTTCGTTTTCGCCAACGTGGCCGCCTATCCGGCCGCCAAGACCCTGCCCAACGGCGACAACGCCCATGTGACCCAGCGCCGCGCGGCTTGGTGGCAGGCGCTCTTCGCCGAAGCCGGGGCCCGGTATCCAGGTGTCCACTGGGAATGCGGCGTGGATCGCATCGTCGTGGTCAAGGGCGAAAAGGAAATCCAGGAAACTCGGCTGACCGGCGGCTGATTTTCCGAACGCCAAGCTGGGGGCGCGTCGCTGTACGCGCCCTTTTTCTTTGCTGGCATGCTCTTTGCTCTTCAGTCGCCAGCCGCCACGAAGGCGTGGCGTAACGAGCGTAATGTGGACCGGCTGACAGCCGAACCCGTTTTTCAGGGTGATGCCCTAAACCCAAGGCAAGGAGCAAGCAATGAAGGAAATCGCACTGACGGCGAGCATGCGGCAAAACGTAGTCAGCCTTCAGCTGACGGAATCGTTGATCAACCGGACCCAGGACCGTCTGGCGACCGGGAAACGGGTCAACAGCGCCCTGGACAACCCCACCAACTTCTTCGTTGCCGCCCGCCACACTCAGCGCGCCAACGACCTGGTTACCCGCAAGGACGCCATGGGTGAGGCCGTGCAGTCCATCAAGGCGGCCGACGTGGGCATCTCCGGCATCAAGACCCTTCTGGAATCCGCGAGTGGCCTGGTGGAATCTGCCCGCTCCGCCACCACGGCCGACCGCTCAGCTCTGGGGACCCAGTTCAGCCAGATCCTCATCAAGATCAATGACCTCATCGAGGACTCCAGTTACAAGGGTGTCAACTACCTGCAAAACGGTTCCCTCACCGTGCTCTTCAACGAGGATGGTTCGAACGCGCTGACGGTGACCGGCTTTACCGCCAACGTGGGGGTTTCCGGCCTGGGCGTGGTGGCTTCAGGTGCCGACATCTCCGCGGGTGGTTCCGCCCTGGATGCCGCTGCCTCCCAGATTCAGGTAGCCCTCACCACGCTGACCACCCAGGCGTCCATCCTGGCCAGCAATCTTTCGGTCATCAATGGCCGCCTCGACTTCACCACCAACCTCGTGAATGTCCTGAAGGAAGGAGCCGACAAGCTGACCCTGGCGGACATGAACGAGGAGAGCGCCAACATGCTGGCCCTCCAGACCCGGCAGAACCTGGGTGTCACTTCCCTGAGCCTGGCCTCCCAGGCTGCCCAGTCGGTGCTCCGCCTGTTCGGCTGATCGCTCGTACAGACCTAACCCCGTCCGGAGGCCCGTTCGCCCGCACCGGAACCTGAATGGAAAGGATTGGAAATGGAGATGAACATGCAAGTCGCCATGGAAATGGACAAGCTAGAAAATACCGACGACGCCCGGGAGCTGGAGGCCGCGCTGCTGGTGCGGGCCGCCCTGATGCTCAAGGAGTGCCAGGACGAGTGGGGTGCCGATGGCCACGAAGCCCGCCTGGACGAAGCGCTGAAGTTCAACCAGCGGCTCTGGACCGTGTTCCAGAGTGAATTGTCCAGTGACGAGAATCCCCTCCCCGTGGATATCCGCCGCAACCTGCTCAATCTGTCCTGCTTCGTGGATAAGAGGACTTTCGAAACCCTGGCCAACCCCATGTCGGGCAACCTCAATGTCCTGATCGATATCAACCGCCATATCGCCGAGGGCTTGGCCGGCCAGCACTGACAGCCTTTTCCGGCCAGTCAGGCCATCTGCCAGACGACACCCGCTGCCTGCGGGTGTTTTTTTCTAAAGTTTTGCCACGGGGCGTCGATAACGGGTCGACGCCACCCCCATGGGTGGGCGTTTCACCGTCCGGAGGGAGAACCCTCCATCCATCCTTAGAAAAGGAGCATTAAATGGCCTCTAACATCGCCCTGACCGCCTCGATGCGGCAAAACGTCGTCAGCCTGCAACTGACGGAAACTCTCATCAACCGTACCCAGGAACGCCTGGCCACCGGCAAGAAGGTGAACAGCGCCCTGGACAACCCCACCAACTTCTTCGTCGCCGCCCGCCATACCCAGCGGGCCAATGATCTTCAGACGCGGAAGGATGCGATGGGTGAAGCCGTGCAGACCATCAAGGCGGCCGACGTGGGTATCACGGGCATCAAGTCCCTGCTGGAATCCGCGAACGGTCTGGTGGAATCCGCTCGTTCCGCCACCACCGCCGACCGCTCCGCCCTGGGGACCCAGTTCAGCCAGATCCTGCTGAAGATCAACGATCTGATCGAGGACTCCAGCTACAAGGGCACCAACTACCTCCAGAACGGCTCCCTCACCGTGCTGTTCAACGAGGATGGTTCCAACGCCCTGACGGTGACCGGCTTTACCGCTAACGTCGGTGTTTCCGGTTTGGGCGTCAATGCTTCCGGCGCGGATATCTCCGCCGGTGGTACGTCTCTCGACGCCGCGTCGTCCCAGATCACGGTGGCCCTCACCACCCTGACCACCCAGGCGTCCATCCTGGCCAGCAACCTGTCCATCATCTCCGCCCGTCAGGACTTCACCACCAGCCTGACCAACGTGTTGAAGGAAGGCGCTGACAAGCTGACCCTGGCGGACATGAACGAGGAGAGTGCCAATATGCTCGCCCTCCAGACCCGTCAGAACCTTGGCGTGACCTCTCTGAGCCTGGCCTCCCAGGCCGCTCAGTCGATCCTGCGTCTGTTCTAAGGATCGTTTCGGATGGAGAGGGCGGGTGAAGCGTCGAAGTAGCCTGCCCACTCCACCGAGGCGCGGCTCGACTAGGGTCGCGCCTCGGATATTGGCCGATGGAGGCAGGCGATGACCAATACTATCGAGAACATTGCCGATGTAGGGCCTGGTGCCCCGACTATCAAGGAACCCCATTGGCGTAACGCGTCCGTAGCGGAATCGCCAAGAACCCCCAGCCAGGACTTATGGTCCGCCCATGAGGGCGTATCGCGATCCGCTCGCGAGGACCGGGTCGAAATCAAGGGGTTGTATGGTGTTCTGAGGGCCGGCAAGGATGTCGGCAACCGGGTTGCCGCGGATATCCGTGGTTTGGGCCAGGTGGGTGATCTGGTGTCCCAGGTGCACGTCGCCTTGGCGGGCATTGTGAAAAGTTTTCCCCCATTTCCCCCGGGCAGCGATGAACGTGAGCGCTTTTTGGAAAGCGTTGCCGGCATTCGGGCCATGATAGACAGGTTGAGCTTTCCCGCTGTTCAGCGTCGGGCGGTATCGGAGGTCCTCGGCGCGCCGGCTTTCACTGATGGCGCCGCTTCGGATCAGGCGCTCAATGCGGGCCTCGAGCAAGTCGGTCGTTTGGCGATCGACCTGAAAACAGCCCGTGCCGCGCTGGGCGAAAGCGCAAATATCGGCCTGCCGGATGGGACTGAGGAACCGATATACGTTGGCCAGAGCCAAAGCGTGGGCAAGGCCTTGCTGGAAGGTAATCTGAGCATTGGCGGCAAGTCCCGGTATTCCCAGGAGATTTTTAACTGATATGGCCCTGAGCCTGACCCTGAAACCCAACGAGAAAATCTTCATTGGCGGCGCCGTTGTCCAGAATGGCGGGACGAAGGCCGAGTTGACCATCCTGAACGATGTCCCGATCCTCCGCCAAAAGGAAATACTGCACGAGCAGGAAGCCACGACACCCTGCAAGAGGATTTACCTTGCGGTCCAGCAGATGTATATGGATGACGGTAATCGGGTGACCTATTACAAGCTGCTCACCGAATTGCTGAAGGACGTGCTGGGCGCCGCCCCCAGTACCGGAAGCCTGGTTAAGGAAATCGGCGCCCAGGTCTCGGAGGGCCGTTACTACAATGCCCTGAGGTCGACCAAACAGCTCATCAACTATGAAGCGGAGCTCCTGAAAAATGCCAGGCAAAGCGATTGACGCATACAAGACCGTCCAGATGGAAACCCAGAATGGACGGGAGTTGGAATCGTCCCTTCTCAGTAAAGCGGCGATCCTGCTTCAGCTTTGCCAGGACCAGTGGGAGCAAGAGGGGCACGCCGCCAGGCTGGATGATGCCCTGCGCTTCAATCAACGGCTCTGGACATTTTTCCAGGCGGAACTCTTGGAAGAGGGGAACCCCCTGCCTGCCCCGTTGCGCCAGGATCTCCTCAGCCTGTCGTCCTTCGTGGACAAGCGCACGTTCGATGTGATGGCCTATCCCGCCAAGGACAAGCTCAATGTGCTGATCAACATCAACCGCCAGATTGCCGAGGGGCTGGCCACATCCGCGCCATCGGAAACACCGGCAGCTTCTCCCTGATCCATCCCATGCCGGCGCCGGCCCACTAGCCTGTTCCCATCGATCCCCGACAGCGCAGTGCTCGAAGACCTCACCTTTTCCGGCAAAGACCTGCTGATCGCGGTTGTCCTCGGCACATTGGTTTATCTTTTGGAAACCGTGCTGTTTTCCCGCCGGCCTCGATCCAAGTCTGACCCCGAGATCCCGCGCCGGCTGGATGATATGGAGGCACAGCTGACCGGCCTCAAGGATCGACTTGAAGCGCTGGAGGCGCGGCCACCCGTGGACAGCGGGCTGGATACCCGTGGTGCTCTCTACGCGGATGCCTTGCGCATGGCCATGGACGGTAACCAGCCCCAGGAACTCGTGGCCCGGTTGGGCATATCCCGGGGAGAGGCGGAACTGATCATCGCCCTGAACAAGGCGGAATCCTGACCCCGCAGGCGTGGCGAGATGAACCTCTCCGCCCTTCCTGAATTACTTATGGCCTGGATGAAAGGCCAGGCCACCACACTCCTCAAGCCCGATGCTGCCAACGGGCCTTCCCTGCAATTTCGTTCAGGGGCGCAATACGAGGGCCGCGTGCTGGATAGCCTGGGGCAAGGACGGTTTCTGGTCTCCGTGGCGGGACAAAAGCTGGATATGCCGCTTCCGGACCAGACACGCCAGGGGCAAAGCTTAAGGCTCACTTATCTAAGCGGCGGAGCACGTCCCACTTTTCTTCTGAACACGGGCGCCGCTCCTTCGGCCGCCAACGCAACCCAGCCCGTCAGCCTATCCAGTACGGCCCAGCAGGTGAACGCCCTGATGCGTCTGGCGGGGCCGCCTGTCCGGGCTGGCCTAGCAACGACCTCGGAACCGCCGGCAGCCGCCCCGGAGTCGTCGGCCCGGGGCCAGACCAGGCCCATGTTCTCGGGTGTCACCAATCTGGCCGCCCTGGCCAGCGCGACACGGGCTGCAAGCCAGCTGGTCCGGGCCGCCGAATCCACGGCCATCCCGCCCGCACCAGGTTCCGCAGGCAGGCCCATTGCCGCCAACGTGGTCATGCTCCAGACCTATACGGCCCAACCCACTCTCGTCTCCCCGGGCGGGCTGGTCAGCGCCAACACAGCCTTGGTGGGACAAGCGGTGGATGGCCTGCGCGCCGCGGTGCCGTCCAGCACCACGCTGCGTCCCAACGTCCTGGCGGAACTGCCCGAACCCGCTAGAAGCCAATTGCCCGCTCGCCTGTCCCAAACCCTGAGCGAGAGCGGATTGTTCTATGAATCCCATCTGGCCCGCTGGGTACGGGGCGAGCATACCTTCGAGAAGTTGCTACGGGAGCCCCAGGCCAGGCTGGGGAGGGAGCAGGCGCCGGAATCCAGGCTGGCCGAACTCGACGGTATGCCCGATGAAGCGGCACGTATCGCCGGGCGGCAATTGCAGTTGCTGGAAGGCGGTCCGTTTTTTTGGCAGGGTTTCGCCTGGCCTGGCCAATGGATGGAATGGCTGGTGGAGGAGCGCCCGCAGGGGGGAGGTGAGGGGGAAAGCGAAACGGGTGCCGACCAGTGGCGGACGGAACTTCGCCTGACCTTGCCCAGACTGGGGCAAGTCCAGGCCAGACTGGGGCTGGCCGGCGACCGTCTCAGCATCAACCTGTCAGGCCAGGAGCCTGAAACCCGAAAGCGCCTCAACGAGGCCTTGCCTGCCCTGGTCCAGGGCCTGGAAGCCGCAGGGTTGCGGCCTGTCAGTCTCAGCGTGGAGCCGATGCATGACGCCACCTGAGGATCGTGCCCAGGCGGTGGCGCTGGCCTACGAGCCCAATTCAGGCGCCCCCCGGGTGGTGGCCAAGGGCAAAGGCCTGCTGGCCGAAGAGATCATCGAGCGTGCCAAAGCCGCGGGTGTTTTCGTTCATGAGTCGCCGGACTTGGTGAATCTCCTCATGCAGGTCGACCTGGATGAGCGCATCCCTCCGGGCTTGTATGTGGCGATAGCGGAATTGCTGGCCTGGTTGTATCGCCTGGAGCAGGCCGAGCCGCCCTCAGATTCTTAGGAATTCCACCAGGGCCTTCTCCAGTGCCAGACGGGTGGCATTCTTGTTCAGGCTGTCGCCGCCCAGCACGAATACGTCCTCCGCCCGGTTGCCCAAGGTGTTGATGCGGGCCGAGAGCACGCTGGCGCCATGCTGATGGATAAGGTTCGATACCTGGGCCAACAGGCCGGGACGGTCGCCGGCAGTCAGGGTGAGCACAAAGTCCTTGCCGCCATCACTGGGTGACAGGCTGACCTGGGGTTCGATGGGGAAGGCTTTCAACCGGCGGCTGATCCGGCCGATGGGGAAGTTATCGGCGGGCGCATGGCGGGCCAGGTCGCCCGCGAGCTCATGTTCTATGTAGTTGAGTATGTCCCGATAGGCCACCTGCCGTTGTTCAGGATCGAGGGCGTAGAAGGTATCCAGGGCGAAGCCGTCGCGGGTGGTATGGATACGGGCGGCGAGAATGGTGTAGCCCAGACGGGCGAAAAATGCACAGATGCGGGCGAACAACGCCTCCTCGTCGGGGGCGAACACCAATACCTCCACGCCTTCTCCCACCGGCGCCAGACGTGCCTTGACGATGTATTTCTCGCGGTTCAGCACGGGCAGCAGCCGCCGGGTCTGCCAGGCGATATCCCGGGCGTCCTGGCGCAGGAAGTAGACGTCGTCCAGACGTTTCCACAGGGCCTGCTCGGTATCCGGCGCGAACCCATAGAGGCGCAACTGGGTTCTGGCCTGCTCCTTTTTTTCCTCGACGCTGTCCGCTTCCGGCGAGCCACCCTCCAGCACACGCCTGGCCGCCAGGTAGAGCTCCCGGGTGAGTTTGTCCTTCCAGGCATTCCAGACTTTGGGGCTTGTGCCCCGGATGTCCGCCACAGTGAGCAGGTAGAGGGCCGTGAGCCGGCGGATGTCGCCACACAGGTTGGCAAAGGCGGAAATGACCTCGGTGTCCGACAAGTCCTGTTTCTGGGCCACCTGGGAAAGCGTCAGGTGTCGTTCCACCAGCCAGGCCACCATGTCGGCTTCCTGGGACGAGAGGCCATGGCCCTTGCAGAAGCGGCGGGCTTCGACGGCGCCCAAAGTGGAATGGTCGCCGCCCCGTCCCTTGGCGATGTCATGGAAAAGGGCGGCGAGCAGCAACAGGTCCTGGTGCCTGCAGTCAGCCATCAGTCGGTGGGCCATGGGGAATTCATGGGCGAATTCCGGGACCGCCAGGCGCCGTATATTGCGGGCCACCATGAGGATGTGCTCGTCCACCGGGTAGATATGGAACTGGTCATGTTGCATCAGGCCGGTGATGTGTCCGAACTGGGGCACGTAACGGCCCAGGATGCCCAGGCGATGCATGAGGCGCAGCGCCAGGGTCACGCCCCGGGGCTGGGCCAGAAGCCGCAGGAAGCGGCGGTGGTTTCCAGGGTCGGCCCGGAAATCGGCATCAATGCCACGTCCGGCCCGCCACAAGGCTCTCAGCAGACGCGGGGTGCAGCCGTTGACCGCGGGTTCCCGGGCAAGCACCAGAAAGGTTTCCAGCAGGGCCTCGGGGCGGCGGGTGAAGAGATCCTCGTCGGCGTCCAGCAGGTTGCCGGCGGCACGGAAGCCTGGCGACTTGCCCAGGGGATGAGACTTCACCGGGGGGAGCAGCCGGGTGCGCAGCTCGCCGATGACCAGTTCATTGACCAGGCGGATGTGTCGGGCGGCGCGGAAATAGTGCTGCATGAGGCGTTCTGAAGCGCGCCGCGAGGCGTTGCCGGACACGCCCATGGCCCTGGCGATGGGTTCCTGGAATTCATAGAGCAGGCGGTCCTCGCGCCTGCGGCTCAAGAGATGAAGACGGATACGCAGATGGGAAAGGAGCCGGACGTCGATGGCCGCCGACCTGGCTTCCTCCCGGGTGAGCAGGCCGGCCCGGGCAAGGCCGCCCAGACTGGTGGCCAAGCCGGCCGCCCGGGCGATCCAGAGCATGGTCTGGACATCCCGGAAGCCACCGGGGCTTTCCTTGAGGTTGGGCTCCAGGAGCAGGGCGACATCGGCGTGACGGCCGTGCCGAACCTTTTGCTCCAGGGCCTTGGCCTGAAAGAAGACGGTCACGTCCATGTCCGTCGCCAGGGACTTGCGTAACCCATTGAACAGAGGGGCCCGGCCGGCCACGAAGCGGGCTTCGAGGAGATTGGTCTGGATGGTGATATCACCCCGAGCTTCCGCCAGGCACTCGGAAATTGTCCGCACGCTGCTGCCTATGGGCAGGCCCACGTCCCAAAGCAGGGCGATCAGGGGTTCGAAGCGGGCCCTTTCCGACTCGGGCAGGCCATCGTCCAGGAGCAACAGGACATCCACATCGGACTGGGGAAAGAGTTCGCCGCGACCATAGCCGCCCACCGCCACCAGGGCCGCCTGTTCAGGCAGGTCGTGGGCGGCCCAGATTTCCGCCAGAACACTGTCGGCGAGCTTGGCCAGGCCCCGCAACAGCGCATTGACCCGGGGCTTGGCCAGGTAGGCTTCGAAAAGTGTGTCCCGTTCCCTTGTCAGGCGATCTCGCCACGCAGCAACGCGGACAAACTCCGGGTTCATGCCGCGGTGGCTGCTGCCGAAAGCTGAATGAAGGCCGGCGGCGGCGGGGAGCCCGACGAGAGGGTGAGGACTTCATAGCCGGTCTCGGTCACCAGGACCGTATGTTCCCACTGGGCAGACAGGGAATGGTCCTTGGTCACCACTGTCCAGCCGTCGCCCAGCATGCGGATGTCGCGCTTGCCGGCGTTGATCATGGGCTCGATGGTGAAGATCATGCCGGGCTGCAGGATGGGCCCGGTGTCGGCCTTGCCGTAATGCAGGACCTGGGGCTCTTCGTGGAACTTGCGGCCTATGCCATGGCCGCAGAATTCCCGCACCACGGAGTAGCCGTGTTCCTCCGCGTGGCGCTGGATGATGGCGCCGATGTCACCCAAGCGGGCGCCGGCCCGTACCACGGAAATACCCTTCCACATGCATTCGTAGGTCACTTCCGTCAGGCGCCGGGCCTGGATGGTGGGCTCGCCCACGTAGAACATGCGGGAGGTGTCCCCATGCCAGCCATGCTTGATGACGGTGATGTCCAGGTTCACCACGTCGCCCTGCTTGAGCTTTTTTTCGCCGGGCACGCCATGACAGACCTGGTGATTCACCGAGGCGCAGATGGATTTGGGGTAGGGCGCATGGCCGGGGGGCGCGTAGTTGAGGGGAGCGGGGATGCAGCCCTGCACGTCCACCTGGTAGTCGTGGCAGAGCTTGTCCAGTTCGCCGGTGGTGACGCCGGGCTTCACGTAGGGGGTGATGAAGTCCAGCACCTCGGAAGCCAGGCGGCCCGCGATCCGCATTTTTTCAATTTCGTCGGGATTCTTGATGGTGATGGACATGGCGTGAGAAAAAGTCGGTGGGAGAGCGGGTTGGCGCCAGAAAGGCGGAGTTATTTTGTCGGAAAAGGTTCACCCCGTGGGCCGTTTTTCGAAGCCCACGAACTCCCCTTCGCCCAGGGAGACTGTCACATCCAGGACTCGGGCCAGGGGCGGCCCCTGGCGGCACCACTCGATCAGCTGTTCCACCGGGCGTTCCTCTCCCTGGATCATGGCTTCCACCGAGCCGTCCAGCCGGTTGCGCACCCAGCCGGCCACGCCCAGGCCATCGGCGGCCTCGCGCAGGGATTCCCGGTACCACACGCCCTGCACGAGGCCGGTGATGGCCAGATGCCGAGTAACCCTCACTTGATCCGCATGCCCGGCTGGGCGCCGTTGTCGGGAGACAGCAGGTAGGGGCCGCTGCGTTCGTCGCTGGCGGCCAGGACCATGCCTTCGGACAGGCCGAATTTCATCTTGCGCGGCGTCAGGTTGGCCACCATGACGGTGAGACGACCCACCAGGCTCTCGGGCGCGTAGGCCGATTTGATGCCGGCGAACACGGTGCGCGTTTCCGTGCCCAGGTCCAGGGTGAGCTTGAGCAGCTTCTCCGCGCCCTCCACGTGCTCCGCGTTGGCGATGCGGGCGACCCGCAGGTCCACCTTGGCGAAGTCGTCGATGGAAATGAAGGGCTCCCAGGGGGAGGCTACGGTCTCGGCAGCGGCTTCCTTCTGCTGGTGCTGGGCATGTTTCACCGGCGCCGGTTCGGGGGCGGGAGCCAGGTTCTGCTTGTTCTCGTCCACCATGGCTTCGATCTTCTTGGGGTCGATGCGGGTCATGAGGTGCTG
>DAOQNK010000058.1:0-14819 GCA_035332045.1 Thiobacillaceae bacterium
AGCTTGCGGCGGGTGTCGTTGCGCTGGGTGCGGATGTCCATGTAACGGTTCTCCAACTCGGCCAGTTCCCAGGCGGCGAGCTGGCCCAGTTCCTGGCGGTCCTTGGAGTTGTCCCAGCTGACGTAGGCCACGGCCAGGAACTCGGTATCCGCGGCATCGCGCATGTCGGCCAGCAGCACGTCGAAATAGCGGGCCATCACGGCCAGGCGACGCTGGGCCCGCGCATCGAGCACCTGAAGGTCCCGGGCCTGGGTTTCCTGGCTGCTGGCGAGGATGTTCGCGTCCCGCCGACCGAAGTCCCACAGGGTCTTCCGGGCATTGAGCCGGGCCATGTTGTCGGGGTGGAAGCGGTTGTTATAGAACCCGTTACGCCCACCACGCAGGCTGGCTTCCAGGGTGACACGGAAATCGTTCAGGCTGTCGGCCAGCAGAGCCTCTGCCCAGGCGGCCTCCTGCTGGGCCAGAGCCAGGTCCAGGTCGGGATGGGGTGCCTCGGCCGCCGACAGAGCAGCCTCCAGGGTCAAGGCCTTGTCGGCGGCTGAGGCCCCTCCGGCCGCCAGGGCCAGGGCGAGGACCCAGGCCCGCATCATTGGGGCTTGCCCTGTTTCTTGTATAAGTTGAAGGGCACACCGGTCTTGGGCACGCCTTCCACCACGTAGCGGCCCAGCAGCATGAACTCTTCGGCGGTCTGGGTGGCGCCGGTAAAGCGGGTCACGGCATTGCCCTCCAGGTCGTAGAAAACGAATACGGGCGTGGCCCGGGCACGCTGCTCCAGGGCGAAGGCCTTCTCGGTGGTTTCCTTGCCCTTGAAGTCCACCATGGGCGTGTCGCCCTTCACGTTCACGTCATAAATGAGGAAGTGCTTGCGAAAGAAGTCCTGGATCTCGCTCTGGTTGAGGACATTGGCCTTCATGCGGGCACAGAACGGGCAGTCGTCCATCTCGAACATGATCAGCACGCCCTGCTTGCCCTCCTGCTTGGCGGTGGCCAGCTCCTCCTTGAAATCCCCCAGCTTGGACATGAAGAAGTGGCTGTGGGGGTCGCGGACCTCGGCCCAGGCAAGGGGCTGGGCAATCACACAGGCCAGAACAAGCACCATCCAGCGCATGGCGGAACTCCTCATTTCTTGCTGATGTAGCGTTCGACGGCATCCTTGGTGAGGGCGCCGACGTTGTAGGCCACCATCTTGCCATCCGGGTTGTACAGGTAGGTGGTGGGCAGGCCCGGGATGGCGCCGATCTGGGCCGCGATCTTCTGGTCACCCAGGATGACGGGGTAGGACACCATCATCTGATCGGCGAATTGTAGCACCTGTTTCGGATCCTTGTAGTCCATGGCGACCCCCAGAACCACCAGCTTGTTCTTCTTGTTCTCGTGGAGGGCCACCAGATCGGGGATTTCCTCCAGGCAGGGCGGGCACCAGGTGGCCCAGAAGTTCACCAGCACCCACTTGCCCTTGTACTGGGCCAGGCTGTGGGTCTTGCCCTTGCTGTCGACCAGGGTGAAAGCCTGCGCTTGTAGGCTGATGAGTGCCGCCAGGACGATGAATAACAGTCTAGACATGGGTGTGCTCGGATGGTCGGAGAAGGACTAGGAGTCCGGCCGGCGCCGGGAGTTCAGTGCCCGCCCCCGGCCGCCGGGGCTTCCTTCGCGCCGTGGCCATCGGAAGCATGGGTCAGGTACAGGGCCAGGCCGATAAGCGCCACGGCGCCCGCCAGATACAGCAGGTCGAGGGTATCGCTGATCTTCAGCTTGAGGGCCAGTTCGAAGATGGTGACGATGAGGATCATGATGATCACCTTCGCCAGCCGCTGCTTCAGGTCGTCCAGGCTCTCGATCACCAGGATGGCGCTGGAGGCCTTGCTGTGCTTGGCCTCGTCGATGTCGCTGATGAACAGTTCGTACATACCCAGGCCGAAGATGAGCATGACCGTGGCCAGCAGGTAGCCGTCCACCACCTCCACCACATGGGTGATGGTTTCATCGTGCAAACCCTTGCGAATATCCGGCGTCAGCGACGGGTCTGCGTAGTTAAGGATGTGGGAAACCAGATAGACCACGTCCACCGTGGCCATGTAGAAGATGGCGATGGCGGCCGCCATGCTGGCGACGACCGCGAACAGCACCACGTAACGGCTCCGCCAAAGCAGTCCCTCGAAGAGTTTCTCGATGAAATCCATGCGCTGCTCCGGAATACTTGGGGAAAAGCCTTTTCGGGCCAAATTGGCGGAAGGTAGAATCCGGGCCGAGGTGAGAAGGAAGAGCCATCCATGCTGCCCAGATACAGCCTACCAACCCGCGAAACGGGTCGGAATATAAACTTGGAGACAAAGCCCAAGCAAGTCGACGCTTGGCTGACGCGGCTCCCGCTTTCCAATCCCGCCGAATCGGCCGAGGAAATGGCCGACTACCTGGCCACCCTCAACAGCATCGAGCTGGCCCAGGACAACCGGATCAAGATCGTCGAGCGTCTGGCGCCCATCGTCGAGGATCTCGTCGCCGCCCTCTATGAGCAGTACAGCAGCGTTCAGGCCCCCTTGCCCCCCAAGCAGCACCGTAGCGCGACCCTGGCCCAGCGTCTGTTGCGGGGCATGGCCGACAGCTACAAGATTCTCCTGGTGGACTGGCTGAAGCGCCGCTTCCACCTGTTCGGCGGCAACCCCACCCCCCTCTACCTGCAACGCATCCTCCTGGCCTTGCAGGCCGCCCTGGAAATCAGTTTCGAAACCCACGATCCCATGCCGGAAGGCGTTTGGGTCGACCTTCACCAGACTTACAACTACGCCCTGCGCAACGGCCTCAAGGACACCATCCCCGAAGGGGGCTCGAAGATGCTGTCCCTGGAGCAGATCTACAAGTCCACGCTGCTCATGGCCCTGGCGGATCCCTACCACTTTCCCCAGATCGAACTGCCCTGGGCCAAGGACATCATTGCCCGCTTCTCCAACCTGGCCACCATCTTCCCCGCCGAGGAGACCACCAAGGGCCAGGCCGGCCTGTTCATCGTCGAGGTGAATACCGACGCGCCACCCAAGCCCATCGCCCGGGAAGCCCACCCCATGAACCCCCGTTGGGACCTGATTCTCAACACCACCGAGCTGGCCAAGCACCTGGCCCTGCTCTCCTCCCAGCTCAAGAACGCCACCGACGCGGACAAGCTGGGGCTGCCCGAAGCCGCCCGCGACCCTGCCTATCCCTCCATGCTGCGCCGCCTGAAGCTGAACTGGGGGGCATCCCTGCAACGCCAATCCCAGCGCCGCAGGCATCAGGACGGCCGGGAATACGAGGTCTGTTTCGGCCTCAAGGCGGTCCATCAGCTCATCGCCCCGGCAAGCCACGGCGACACCATCCATTACGGCCTCTCCAGCAACGAGCCGGCACCCGTCATCATGCGCTGCAAGACGGTGAACGACAGCATGGGGGGGCTCTCCCTGAGCAAGGCCGGCGTCCATTCCATGCAGATCCGGGTGGGCGACGTGGTCGGAGTCCGCCAGGGAAATGGCGGCTGGGGGGTAGGCCTGGTGCGCTGGTTCCGGGTACCGGCCCAGAGCGAGATCGCCTTCGGCGTCCAGTTGCTGGCTCCCAGGGCCCTGGCCATCCAGTTGCGCCGGGCCGACAACGGCCGGCAATGGCCGGGCCTGCTGCTGCACCCCAATGCCGCCAGCCAGCAGCAGCCCATGCTGCTCGCCCAGCCCGGCTGCTTCGTCCCCGACAGCGAGGCAGAAATCCGCACCCCCAAGGGCAACCAGTCGGTGCGCATCGACAAGCGCATGGAATCCACGCCCAGCGTCGAGGTGTTCCGCTTCCAGATGTAGGCGCCGGCATGCGGGCGCCAAAGCGCGGCGCTTCAGCGCGCCGCGGGCGGCGCCAGGGTGCTGGGAGAAGGCGGCGCGGGCCGATCCGCCACCAGAGGCGTGCCTTCCCCGAGGGTCAGTTCCTGGGCGACCCCACCCACCTCGTTGAGTATCAGGACATTGACGCGCCGATTGCGGCCCCGGCCATCGGGCGTGGCGTTGGTGTCCACGGGCCGGTTGTCGGCATAGCCGATGGCCACCATGCGCGACGCCGGCACACCCTGTTCGGCGAACAGCCGCACCACGCTGCCGGCCCGGGCCGAGGACAGTTCCCAGTTGGACGGAAAGCTGAGGCTCTTGATGGGGATGTTGTCGGTATGCCCTTCCACCTGGATGGGGTTGTCCACCTGGGCCAGGACCTGGGCCACCGCCGCCAGGGTTTCCATGGATTGGGGCTGGAGAATGGCCTCGCCACTCTTGAACAGCACGCTGGCGTTGATTTCCACCGTCACCCCCCGGGGCGACTGGGTGACCCGCACCTGACCGTTCTGCACCAGGGACTGCATGGCCTCCAGAACGTTCTTGGCCACCTTCTTCATGCGCTCGGCGGCCTGTTTGCGCTCGGGGGTCTGGGCATCGGGATGAGGCTGCTGGAGCATCTTGCCGATGGGCTTGCCGGTACCGGACAGGACCTCGGGGCTCTTGGCGGCCATCTCGATCAGCTTGTCGGAACGGGGGGATTCCTTGAAGGCGCTGATCAGGGAATCGGACATGACCCGGTACTTGCCCTCGTTGATGGAGGAGATGGCGTACATCACCACGAAGAAGGCAAACAGCAGGGTGATGAAGTCGGCGTAGGAAACCAGCCAGCGTTCCAGGTTTTCGTGTTCTTCGTGGGGCTTCTTGCGGGCCATGGCGGAGACCTGGGAGGCGGCCTAGGACAGGCAGCCCCGCAAATTGGCCTCGATGAGGCGCGGATTTTGGCTACGGCCGGCGCCACGCGCCTTAACCCCCGCCAAGCGGGGGTCAGCCTTCACCGAATTCCGCGCGGCCAGCCCTGGGAAGAGGCTTGCCTTGCCGTTCATGACAGGTAGCCCTGCAATTTGGCCTCGATGATGCGCGGATTTTCACCGTTGGCGATGGAGACCAGCCCCTGGATGAACAACTCCCGATTGGACACCAGCCGCCCGACCCAGTAGCGCAGCTTGCCGGCGATGGGCAGGAAGAACAGGTTGGCCCCGCCTACCCCGTAGATGGTGGCGACGAAGGCCACGGCGATGCCGGAGCCCAGCTTGGACGGGTCGGAGAGGTTTTCCATCACGTGGATGAGACCCATGACCGCCCCCAGAATGCCGATGGTGGGTGAATAGCCGCCCGCCGCGGTCCAGACCTTCACAGCTTCCAGGCGGCCCTGCTCGAAGCCCTGGAGGTCCAATTCCAGGGTTTCCCGCAACACTTCGGGTTCGGCGCCATCCACCAGCATCTGCAAGCCCCGGCGCTGGAACAGGTCCTGTTGCTGCTCGATGAAGGGCTCCAGGGCCAACAGGCCGCCGCGCCGCGCCTTCTGGCTCCAGTCCAGGATCATGTCCAGGGTCTCCTGGCTGGCGACGCGGGGAGGCTGGAAAACCCATTTCAGCATGGACAGACCATCCACGAAGACCTTCACGTGGCTTTGCAGCATCACCGCGCCCAGGGTGCCGCCGATGACGATCATGAAAGCGGTGAGTTGGAGCAGGGACCCCATGTGCCCGCCTTCCAGGAACTGCCCCACCAGGATGGCAATCAGGCTGAGGGTGATGCCCAGGATGCTGATGATGTCCATGACCCGGCCCGGGCGTTATTCCGGATTGGCCGACCAGTCCCGCAAGCGGCTGCGCAAGCGGGCAATGGCCTGGCTGTGGAGTTGGCAGACCCGGGACTCGGACACCCCCAGGACGGCGCCGATCTCCTTGAAATTCATGTCCTGTTCGTAATACATGCCCATGAGCTGTTTTTCCCGCTCGGGCAGGATGCCCACCGCCTGGGCCAGGGCGCCCTTGAAATGACGGGTGGCGAGGATGTCGAAGGGCGCCTGGCTCTGATCATCGGCGAAACGCTCGAGGAAATCGTCGCCATCCACGTCGTGGAGATCCTCGTAATAGACGAGTTGGGCGCCCCGGGCATCGCTGAGCAACTCGAAATAGGCACGGATCTCCATTCCCATCTCTTCGGCGATCTCCTGCTCCGAGGGCGGCCGCTTGTGGCGCTGTTGCAGGACATGGATGGCATTCTCGATCTGCCTGCCCGCCCGGCGGACATTGCGGGAGGCCCAGTCGGCGTCGCGCAGCTCGTCCAGCATGGCGCCCCGCACCCGCTGGGTGGCGTAGGTCTCGAAGTGGGCACCCTGTTCGTCGTCGAAGCGCTCCACCGCGTCCAGCAGGCCCATGAGCCCGGCCTGGACCAGGTCGTCCACTTCCACGCAGGCCGGCAGGCGAGTCATCATGTGGTAGGCGATCCGCTTGACCATGGGAAGATAGGCCCGCACCAGGGCGTCCTTGTCCGGCTTCTCGGTGATCGGAATACCTGCCTGCATGCCTATCCTTGCAGTTGCCGCTTACACACCGACGGATTCCGCGGCCATTCGGCTGTGCAGCCACATGTGCTGCCAGAACCGCGCGAAATCCACCTGCTGTTCGCCCGCCGCGTCGCCGGCGAGCCTATCCAGGCTGCCCGCCTCCAGCGAGGCCGTCGCCGCGCCGGCCGGGTCCCGGGGCAAATGGCCCAGGAATTCCGGCACGATACCCAGGAAGCGGCGCGCCGTCTCCCCCAGGGCGGCGAACAGGATTTGGGCCTGGTCGGCGGCGGCGCCGTCCACGAGTACCCACCAGGCGCGGCCACCGGATACGGCCTGGGCCTTTTTCATCACCGCGTAGGCGTCCGCCAGCCGGGTGCGGGTGCCGGGCAGGACCAGTACCCGGGTCTGGGCCGCCGCCGCCAGGGAGGTGTCCGGCGATCGCTGGCCGCCGTTGAGCAACAACCACTCGGGCGGTTCGGCGCGGGTACGCCAATCATCCGTCAAATCCCGTAGATCGGCCTCGTCCATGCCGGCCAGGGCCTCCAGCCCATCGGGGGCCGCCATCAGCACGACCCCTTCACCCGCCTGCTGGACGATGTCCAGCAAGCCGCGCCGGCCCGCCTCGGCCAGGGTATGGCGGGTCATGACGCCCATGAGCCCCCCCACGTGATGGGGCGATCGGGCTTCATCCACGACCAGCACCCGCTCGCCACGCCGGCTCAGGCCTCGGGCCAGGGCCACACCCGCCCGGGCCGTGGCCCGGCAATCCGGCCCCAGCACGCCCAGGGAGCGGAAGGCGGGCTCGGGTGAGAACAGCCGACGCAGGCCGGCCGCCTGGTCGATGGCTTCAGCCAGCGGCACCCAGGGCTCCCTCGGCGAGTTCGGGCGCGGTGGCGGCTTGCTGGGCGGCTGCCATCAGGATGGGATAGTCCCCTTCGTCCTGGGTGAACGGCGACTCCGGTTGGCTGATGCGGAAGGCACGGTCGGCCAGGTAGGTCGGATTGGCCAGGTGCAGGTCCTCGGGCACCCGCTGGCCGTTGGTCACGTAATGCACCGGCAGTTCATGACGGATGGCCACGTCCAATACCGGTCCGTAAGTCAGGGCCTCGTCGATCTTGGTGAGGATGCAGCCGATGAGGCCCGGTCCGCTGTAGGCCCGGGCCACCTCTTCCAGGGTCACGCCCTGGCTGGGTGCCCCCAGCAACAGCAGGCGCTTGACGTCCCGCTGCTCATCACAGAGCAGGGCGATCTGCTCCGCCACCCGTTTGTCGCGCTGGCTCATGCCCACGGTGTCGATGAGCACCAGGTGGCGTCCGGCCAGATCGGAGAGGGTCATCTCCAGGTCGTTCTCGTCGCGGACGGCGAATACCGGCGTCCCCAGGATCCGGCCATAGATGCGAAGCTGGTCCTGGGCGCCGATCCGGTAGGTATCGGTGGTGACCAGGGCCACCTTGGCCGCGCCATGGCGCAGCACCGCCCGGGCGGCGAGCTTGGCCACGGTGGTGGTCTTGCCCACCCCGGTGGGGCCCACCAGGGCATAGACGCCGCCCTGCTCGACGATGTCATTGCTGCCGTCGGCCAGCTTGAGGTTATGGGCGATGGCGGACTTGATCCACTTGATCGCCCGGTTGAGGTCGTCCTCGTTGGCCGGCAAGCGGTCCAGCAGCTGGCGCGCGAAAGCGGCGGAAAAACCGGCCGCCAGCAGGCGCTTCATGGATTCGGCGCGCAGGGGGTCCCGTCGCGACAGATCGCTCCAGGCAAATCCGGCCAATTGGCCTTCCACGATGCCCCGCAACAACCGGATTTCCCGGGCCAGTTCCTGGACGGCGACCGGCGCCGCCGCCTCGGCCGGTTCCCGGGGCGGGTCTGCCTGGCTACCCCCATTGGCTTTGGCGGGCGGCGGCGGATGGCGGGCGGGCGAGGGCCGGATCAGGCTCGCTTCTTCCTTCTTGGCCAGGTAGTCGGCCAGGGTTTCCAGCTGGGGACGGGCTTCCTCGGGGATGCTGTCCGCGGGCCGGCGCGCCGGGGCCGGCTCCGGCTGGCGGGCAGCTGCCGGACGGTTCTTGGCGGCCGCCGACCAGAGGGCGGGCTCTGCCTGGGCGGTGAGCGCGGCCATATCCATGTCGGCTACGGCGATGATCTCGACCCCGCCGGCCACCTGGCGATTGGAGAGAATGATCGCGTTGGCACCCAGGGCATCGCGGACCTGGCGCAAGGCATCTCGGGTATTGGGGGCGTGGAATTTCTTGATCATCTCAGCCGCCACCGATCAGGGCCACGATGCGGATGGTCTTGCCATCCGGCACCTCGGCATGGGACAACACCTTGAGGGCGGGAGCGGAACGCCTGAGAAAACGGGCGAGGACGGGACGGATGGCGGGCGGGGACAGCAACACGGCGGGGTGGCCCGCGTTCTCCTGCCGCTCCACGGCCTGGACTGTTTCCCGTACCAGCCGTTCCGCCAGGCCGGGCTCCAGCCCAACCCCCGCGTCGCCGCGGGAAGCCAGGGCTTGCATCAGGATGTGCTCGAGGTTCGGCTCCAGGGCCATCACCTGCAATTCCTGCGCTCCTCCAAAGGTTTCCTGGATGATAGCACGGCCCAGCGCGGTTCTTACCGCCGCGGTCAGCTCGTCCGGATCCTGAATTTTGCCGGCCAGTTCCGCCAGGGTTTCCAGGATGGAGCGCATGTCGCGGATATGGACCTGCTCCTCCAGCAGGTGGCGCAGCACCTTCTGTACGGTGGCCACGGGCAGCAGCTTGGGCACCAGGTCCTCCACCAGCTTGGGATACTGTTTGGCCACATGATCCAGGAGCTGCTGGGTCTCCTCCCGGCCCAGGAGTTCGGGCGCATGTTCGTTGATGATCTTGGTGAGATGGGTGGCCACCACCGTGCTGGCATCCACCACCGTGTAGCCATAGGTCTGGGCCTGGTCGCGCAGTTGGGGCTCGATCCACACGGCGGGCAGGCCGTAGGCCGGGTCCGTGGCCGGCTGGCCGGCCAGGGTGCCCAGCACCCGGCCCGGATTGATGGCCAGGTACTTGCCCGCCACCGCTTCCCCCTCGGCGATGGGCACGCCCTTCAGGGTCAGCCGATAGGCGTTGGGCTTCAACTGGAGGTTGTCGCGGATGTGGACGGCGGGCACCAGGAAACCCAGATCCTGGGCGATCTTCTTGCGGATACCCCGGATGCGGCGCAGCAGGTCGCCATCCTGATGCTTGTCCACCAGGGGCACCAGCCGATACCCCACTTCCAGGCCCAGGCGATCCACATGGGAGACATCGTGCCAGCCCACTTCCACGGGTTCCTCGGCCTTGGGCGGCAGGGGTTCGACCGCCGCCTGGGCCGCCTCCCGCTGGCGGGCCTGGGAGAGCCAGTAGCCGGCGCCGGCCAGCACGCTACCCATCAACAAGAAGGCGGTATGGGGCATGTTGGGAATCATGCCCAGGAGAAAGAGGATGCCGCTGGTGAGAAACAGGGCCTGGGGCCGGCCGAACATCTGGCCCATGATCTGCTCGTTCAGGTCCTGCTCGCTGGAAACCCGGGACACCACGATACCCGCGGCGGTGGAGATCACCAGGGCGGGAATCTGGGCCACCAGGCCGTCGCCGATGGTCAGCAGGGTGTACTTGCTGGCGGCGGTGGCGAAGTCCAGATCATGCTGGGCGACGCCGACGATGAGGCCGCCGATGATGTTGATGAGCATGATGATGATGCCCGCCACCGCGTCTCCCCGGACGAACTTGGAGGCACCGTCCATGGAGCCGTAGAAGTCCGCTTCCCGGGCGATCTCGGCCCGGCGGCGGCGGGCCTCGTCCTCGCCGATGAGGCCGGCGTTGAGGTCGGCGTCGATGGCCATCTGCTTGCCGGGCATGGCATCCAGGGTGAAGCGGGCGGAGACCTCGGCGATCCGGCCGGCGCCCTTGGTGATGACCACGAAGTTGATGACCACCAGGATGACGAACACCACCAGGCCCACCGCGTAGTTGCCCCCCACCAGAAAATGGCCGAAGGCCTCGATGACCTTGCCGGCCGCGTCGGCGGCCCCGTGGCCTTGCAGGAGCACCACCCGGGTGGAGGCCACGTTGAGGGACAGCCGCAACAAGGTGGTGAGCAGCAACACCGTGGGGAACACCGAGAATTCCAGGGGCTTCAAGGTGTAAAGGCTGATGAGCAGGACGATCATCGCCAGGGCGATGTTGAAAGTGAACAGGATGTCCAGCAGGAAAGTCGGCAACGGCAGGATCATCATGGCCAGCACCATGATCACCAGGATGGGCGCGGCCAACTTCTGCCAGGCCATGCCGCGGACCGCCAGGGCTTCGGCCATCAGGCGGCCTCCGCCGCCCGGGGCGGCTTTTCAAGACACGTCGACCACGCCCGGGTGGCGGGCGGTCGCAATGACGGGTTGAGCACCGACTTCATGCCTGGACCGCCGCCCCGTGCACTTCCCGGCTGGCCGGATCCATGCCTGGCGGCACGTCCCAGGTCTCGGGCAGGGTCGGATTCATGGACCGGTTGAGCTGGTAGACATACGCCAGCACCTGGGCCGCCGCCGTGAACAGGGTGGTGGGCACCGCCTCCCCCACCTCCACGTGGCGGAACAGGGCCCGCGCCAGGGGCGGCGCCTCGACGATGGGCACCCGGTTCTCCCGGGCCAGCTCCCGGATCCGTTCGGCCAGCAGCTGACTGCCCTTGGCCACCACCTGGGGCGCTGCCATGGTGCGCTCTTCGTACTTCAGGGCCACGGCGAAGCGCAGGGGGTTGGTGACCACCACGTCGGCCTTGGGCACGGCCTGCATCATGCGACGCCGGGCGGCTTCCCGCTGCAGGGCCCGGATGCGCGCCTTGATCTGGGGATCGCCCTCCATCTCCTTGCTCTCCTGGCGCACCTCCTCCTTGGTCATGCGCAGGCTCTTGTGGTAGTTCCAGAGCTGGAAGGGCACGTCCACCAGCACGATGACGGCGAAGGCGGCGGCGGCGGCCAGGAAGGTGAGCAGGGTGATCTGGCCGAAGTGGGCCATGGCGGCGTCCAGGGGCTCCACCGCCAGGCCCAGGATGCCATCCCGCTGGTGCCAGATCATCCAGCCGGCCACGCCGGCGATGAGCCCGCCCTTGAGCAAGGCCTTCAGGAGTTCCACCAGGGACATCCAGGAAAACAGCCGCCCCAGCCCGGAGATGGGATTGAGTTTGGCAAAGTCGAATTCCAGGGCCTTGGGCGAGAAGACCCAGCCGGAAATCAGGACGTTGGCGGCCACCGCCGCCACCACCACGGCCAAGGCCAGGGGCAGGAACAGCAGCAGGCCATCCAGGCCGGCAGCCATGAGGTTGCGGCCCATGGCCGCGGGGGTGGCGATATCCGTGGCATCGAAGGACAGGGTGTTGTGCATCACCCGATGCAAGCCCCGAAACATGAACAGCCCCAGCATGGCCACGACACCGACACTGGCCATGAGCACGGCCAGGGTGGCCAGCTCCCGGGATCGGGGGACGTTGCCCTTTTCCCGGGCCTGGTCGAGCCTTCGCTGCGACGCCGGTTCCGTGCGTTCGAGATCGCTGTCTTCCGCCATCCTCGGGTCCGGCGGCGAGCCGGCTCAAGGTTATGAAAATGCGGTCGAGTTTAGCACGCGGCGATCCCCCGCCCGCCGCGCCGGACAAAGAAAAACGGCCACCCGGAGGCGGCCGTTTTTCGGGGGCGGGAATCCCTCAGTGGGCCTTCACGCCAGGCCCGAAGAAGCGGTAGCCGGTGCGCATCTGGCGGCTGCGCTCGAAGCGCTTCTTGTCGGCGTCGGCGCCGAAGGCGCCGGCGATGGCGGTATAGGCCTTGTCGGCCCAGGCCTGGTCCAGCAGCAGGTCGGCCACGCCCTCGGCCCAGCGCAGCTTGTCGCCGGCCTTGCCCAGGCGGCCGCCACAGGCGTCCATGAGGGGGCCGATCTCGGAGGCGGGCAGTTCGTAGGCCTTCAGGCGGGTGGCCAGCTGGACGCACTGATCGCCGCTGGCGCAGGCCTCCACGGCCTTGGCGAACAGGGCGTTGGCGGCGGCGTTGTCGCCGATGTCCCGGTAGAGCTTGGCGGTGTGGGCCAGGGCGTAGTGATCCTTGGCCCGGGCGGCGGCCTCGCCGAGGAGCTTCGCGGCCATGGCCGAATCGCCCAGGCCGGTCTGCACGGTCTCGGCCATCTTGGTGTAGTCGTAGGCGGAGTCGCCCAGGGCGCGGCCCTCGGCGTAGGTCCGGGCGCGGGCCTTGCCGTACTCGGCATCCTTGAGCTCGGTGGCGCAGGTCATGACGATCTCGCGGAACCAGACGAAGTCGGTGGCGTTGGCCACACTCTCGTCCAGCAGCTTGCCCAGCCAGGCCTGGTCACCCAGGCGGTCCACACCCAGGATCAGGGACTTGAAGCGGGCGAAGTGGAAGGCGCCCTCCTCGCGCATCTTGCCCTCGGCGATGCCCAGCACCTTGCCAGCGTAGGCGGCGTCTTCCAGTTCGGCCATGATGCGGTCGGCCAGGGCGATGAGCTGCTTGATGGTGGTGCACTTGCCTTCTTCGTTCTGCATGGCCACGTACTTGGCCTGGTTGGCCTCGCGCTTGGCCAGCTTGGCCTTGACCCGCTCGGCCCGGGCGGCGTCGCCAGTGGCGTGTTTCTCCACCGCCTCCACCACCTTGCGCATCTCGTCCAGGTTGGCCACGGCCTCCTCGGCCTTGGTCAGCATGTCGGCCACGCCGGCGGCGTCGTTGAGGGAAGCACAGGCGTCGGCCAGTTGCAGCAACTCGCCGCTGGCGGTGGCGATGGCGCCACCCTTGGCCAGCACGGCCTTGGTGAACTCGGCGTTGCCGGCGGCGGCGGCCAGCACCTGCATCAGGGCGGTGAAGTCCTTGGCGGAATCCAGGGCCTTGTCATACAGGGCGCCGGCGGCGGCCGGATCGACTTCGCCCATGGCGCCGGACAGGGCGATGAGGTCGGCGGGGCTGCCGTACTTGGCCGCACCCTCGTTGATGGTCTCCACCGCCTTGGCCTTGTCGCCGCCCTTGGCCAGCAACTTGGCCAGGCGGGCGAAGTCGGCGGCGCGGCCGGCCTTGGTCTTGATCTTGTCGGTCACCTGGCCGAACAGGGTGGCGTCATTCAGTTCGGCCACCACGCCGGCCAGGCCGTACAGCTCCTCGGTAGCGGACACTTCCTTCAGCGCCCCGGTCAGGGCCTTGGCCGCGGCGGCGGCATCCGCCAGGGCCAGCCACTGGCCCATGCCCACGGAAACCTTCTCGCCGCCGTCCATGGCGAAGTCGGCGCCCTGGCCCAGCATCTCCTTGGCCTTGCCCGCGTCGCCCAGGGCCTGGTAGCCGATGGCCAGGGTGACGAAGTCCTTGGTGAACATGGCGTCGCCCGCCACCTTGTCCAGGGCTTTCCTGGCATCGGCATCGCCGGTGAAGGCGGCCGAGGTCAGGATGTCCTTGGCGTAGGCCATGTCCGCGGGCTCGTCGAAGCACTCGCGGGCCAGGGCGAACAGGTCGGCCGCCTTGGCGGCCGCGGCGACTTTGGGTTCGAGGGTGGAACGGTTGGCCATGGAAATCTCCGGAAAATAAGGAAATCAGAAACTTGTGAAGTTTACAGGGGTGAGGCCCCGTGGGGGTGTGGGGTTTTTTTATTGCGGGATAAGGGATTTTTACAATGCCGAAGCCTCGGGCGGCAGCAGGCCCTGCCGGTAGAACAGGTTCCAGGTCTCGAAGGGGATCATCTTTCCGTCCGGCCGGGCCATGTGCACGCAGGATTTCTTAAGCGCCCGCAGGTCCAGGTCGTGGCGGTCCATGAAGCGGACGATGAGGACGCGGAAGACGTTTTCGTAGCCCAGGTCCGGCGCATCGACCCGGGGCAGGCAGCAGAGCAGCTCCGACAGGCAGGCGGCCTGGGCCTCGGGGGCCAGGTTGGTGGCAAACAGGCGGATGAGCTGCTCGCGCAGGGCCGGGTCCCGCTCGAAGCTGATGGTGTTGCGGGGGCCGTCCAGCAGCACATCCGGGCCGAGATGTCGGGTCAGGGGCGTGATTTCCCCGCCCCGGCGCAGGGCATAGGCCATGGCCAGGGTGTCCGGGTTGCAGGGCACGGGCACCACGTCCTCCAGGCTGAAGAGGCCGGACTGCTCGGCCACGGCCCGGCGCAGGCCGCTGACGGTGAGGCGGTCGTGGCCGCCGCCGACGGGGGCACCCACCCGACCCGCGTCCTGGATGGGTTGCAGGGTAACGCCGCGCACGCACTTCCATTGCAGGGCGTGGCGGATCACTTCGCCGATCTGGTCGTCGTTGACGCCCCGGGCCACGGTCATGACCAGGGTGGTGGAAAGCCTGGCCGCCTCCAGGCGTTCCAGGGCGCGGCGGTGGGTGTCGGCCAGTTCGGCGCCGCGCAGGGCCTTGAGGGTGGCGTCATGGACGGAATCGAATTGCAGGTAGACCTCCAGCCCGGGCTGGTAGGCGGCCAGGCGTTCGGCG
>DAOQNK010000059.1:0-14792 GCA_035332045.1 Thiobacillaceae bacterium
CAGATTGGCCTGCTGGTAGGCATCCTTTTCAAGCTTCTGACCTTGGGACATTAGGTATGGTCGCGTAGAACCGGGCGCTGGAAACCGCGTTGGACACCAAGGCCGATATAGCCCCCGCGTGGAAGCCAAGCTTGATCATGAGACGGCATTGCTTAAGTGGATGATGGGTGTCCTGCTCGCCATTGCCGTCGCCAATTTCGCCAAGCAGTTTTTCTAGCCCACGCGGCACCCCGAATCTAGAAACGGGTGCGGGAAGCTGCGCCCGCTTTTGTTTTTCTGATCAGAGCAGACCCGCCCCGTTTACGGGGTGGGCGTACACGCCTCCTCGCAAGGGGGGGGCTGGGAGGGGGGTGTAGTGGGATGACTTGTGCGAAGACCAATATTTGCGCATTTCTTGCCTCCCTATTACTTTCGGCAGATTTGCAATCCCGCCCGTCTGGCTTAAATTGCCTCCGCGCCAATTTCGGCGCGATCAGTCCAGTGGAGGCAACATGAAGAAGCTTGTGGGGAGTTTGATCGCGGGGTTGTTGTTCAGCGTCTCGGCCTGGGCGACGGTAGACCTGAATTCGGCCACCCAGTCCGAATTGGAGGCGCTCAAGGGGGTTGGCCCCGCGAAAGCCAAGGCGATCGTCGACTACCGTGCCAAGAACGGCCCATTCAAGAATGTGGATGATTTGACGGCCGTGAAGGGGTTTGGCAAGGCCAGCGTCAACAAACTGAAGGGAGAGCTCTCGGTGGGCGGTGAGGCGCCGAAACCCGCGGCAAAGAAATAAACAGCATTTCTGGGGGCACCTCGGATCATTGCCGCTGGGCGACAGGCTCGTTAGAATTCCACCATTGTTTCCTGGAGATGGCCATGAATCTGCTGAGTAAAACCAACCTGCCCATGACCGTGGTTATCGGCATGATCGCCTGGGCCTGGATCAGTCTGTTTTCCGTGGTGCTGGGTTCCCTGTTCTGACTGGTCCCCGCCAACCCACAAAAAAACCCCGCATTGCGGGGTTTTTTTGTGGGTCATGAAGGCGAACCTGTCAGGATGCCAGCGCGGCTTTCAGTTTTTGCATGGCCTTGACTTCGATTTGCCGGACACGCTCGGCGGAGATGCCGTAGACCGCCGCCAGTTCATGAAGCGTGGCGGGATTTTCCTCGTCCAGCCAGCGGGATTCGACGATGTGGCGGCTACGGGGGTCCAGGGTGGCCAGGGCCCGGCTCAGGCCCTCGCCGGCCAGTCTTTCCCGTTCGGCGATTTCCAGATGCTGGCTGGGTTCGGCATTGGGGGCCGCCAGGTAGGCGATGGGCGCGAAGGTGTCGTCGTCGTCATCCAGCCCGGGTTCAAGCGCCATGTCCTGGCCATAGAGCCGGGTTTCCATCTCCCGGACTTCGGCTTGGGGCACATTCAGCGCCCTGGCCATTTCCTCGACTTCGCTTGTGGTCAGGCTGCCATGGCCCTGCTTCATGCTGCGCAAATTGAAGAACAGCTTGCGCTGGGCCTTGGTGGTGGCCACCTTCACCAGCCGCCAGTTCTTGAGGATGAATTCATGGATTTCGGCCTTGATCCAGTGCACCGCGAAGGACACAAGGCGCACGCCCCGTTCCGGATCGAATCGCTTGACGGCTTTCATGAGGCCCACGTTGCCTTCCTGGATCAGGTCGGCGTGGGGCAGCCCGTAGCCCATATAACCCCGGGCGATGGCGACCACCAGGCGTAGATGGGAAAGTACGAGCTGTCGGGCCGCATCGATATCCTCATCCCGGCGGAAGCGGACGGCGAGATCATATTCCTGCTCGGCGCTCAGCAACGGAAAGCGGTTTACCGCCTGGATATAGTTCTCCAGGCTGCCCAACGTGGACGGAACGGGAAAGTTGAGGGCCTGCGCGCTCATCAATGACCTCCAGCAATCAGTCAACCAAAGTTTAGCACTCGGCATGAGAGAGTGCTAATGGTCAAAAAGTTCCAGAGTGGATTTATCAGGTATTTTCCACCTGGCGCAGGGCCTGGCCTACGGCGAAGTAGGCGCCCAGCCAGCCGAGGATGGCGGATAAGGCCACGAGCAGGAGGAAATCCAGGACCGACAGGCCGGCCAGGAGGAATTGGGCGCCATAGGCTGCCGCGACTTTCTCGACGCTGGACTCCAGCAGCCAGGCACCCAGGGTAACCAGGGCGCCGCCGGCGAGTCCTCCGGCCAGCCCCTGAATGCCGCCGAAGTACAGGAAGGGACGGCGGATGAAGCGATCGGTGGCGCCGATCAGCCTGGCCACTTCGATCTCATCCCGCTGGGCATAGATCTGCAAGCGAATGGTGTTGGCGGTAATGGCGGCCAGGGCCAGACCCAGCATGATGGCCAGCATGAAGACCAGATCGTGGCCCAGATTCATGAGGGCGGCCAGACGCTTGATCCAGTCGGTGTCCATCAATACCCGCTCCACCCCTTCCATCTTGACGAGTCCGGCGCCGAGGGTTTCGAGGGCGCCGGGAGAGGTGTCCTTGGGGGTGATGACCAGGGCATGGGGCAGGGGGTTTTCAGGCAAACCGGCGGCGATGTCCGATAACCCCACGGTTTCCAGCTTTTCGACCCCTTCCTTCTTGCTGATGAAGCGTACCTCGGCGACGTCGGGTTGACTGGTCAGGTTGCGGGCCATGGCCCGGCCTCGGGCCTCGTCTACTTCGGTTTTCAGGAAAACGGTGACTTCCGCCTGAGGCTTGATGCCCCCCGCGGCCCGGTCGAGGTTTTCCAGGAGCAGGTAAAGGCCGGCGGGCATGGCCACGGCGACGCCGATGACCAGGATGGTGAACAGGCTGGCCACCGGCGCATCCAGAAAGCGCTGGGCGGCGATCTTCAGGCTATGCAGGTGGTGGGCCAGCCAGGCTTTCATGCCACCACCTTCCCGTAGGCCAGATGCACGTTGCGCCCGCCGTAGCGCTGGATCAGATCCTGGTCGTGGGTGGAGATGAGCAGGGTGACGCCCACCTCGTTGAAGGCCCGGAACATGTCCATGATGTCCTTGGCGTAGGCGTCGTCCAGGTTGGCGGTGGGCTCGTCGGCCAGCACCAGGGCGGGACGGCTGACGATGGCCCGGGCGATGCACAGGCGCTGCTGCTCGCCGCCGGAGAGGGTGATGGGGCGGGCCTTTTCCTTCTTCAGGAGGCCCACCTTGTCCAGGGCGGCGCGCACCCGCTTGGCCGCGTCGCCGCCAGTCATGCCCTGGATGTGCAGGGGCAGCAGGACGTTGTCGAAGACGTTGCGGTCATAGAGCAGCTTGTGGTCCTGGAAGATGAGGCCGATGTTGCGGCGGAAGAAGGGCAGGGCGGGGCGCTTCATGCGGCCCACGTTCTGATTGTTGACCACCACGTTGCCGGCGGTGGGGCGCTCGATGGCGGCGATGAGCTTGAGCAGGGTGCTCTTGCCTGCGCCAGAATGGCCAGTGAGGAACACCAGTTCCCCCTGGCCGATGGTCAGGCTCACGTCGGACAGGGCCTCGTGCCCGCCCGGGTAGCGCTTGGTGACGCCGGACAGTTCGATCATTCGAAGAGGGCGTCCACGAATTCGGCGACCTGGAAGGGCTGCAAGTCCTCCACCCCCTCGCCGACGCCGATGAAGCGCACCGGCACCGGTTGCCGGTCACGAAAACGCGCCGCCAGGGCGGCGATGACGCCGCCCTTGGCGGTACCGTCCAGCTTGGTCATGACCAGGCCGGTGAGGCCCAGGGCCTCGTCGAAGGCCTTCACTTGCAGGAGGGCGTTCTGGCCGATGTTGGCGTCCAGCACCAGTAGCACCTCATGGGGAGCGCCCGGGTCGGCCTTCTGCAACACCCGCTTCACCTTGCGGATCTCGTCCATGAGGTGCAACTGGGTGGGCAGGCGGCCGGCGGTATCGGCCAGGACGATGTCGATGCCCCGGGCGGTGGCCGCGTGCAAGGCGTCGAAGATGACCGCCGCCGGGTCGCCGGCCTGGGACTGGATGACTTCCACGTCGTTGCGCCGGCCCCATTCGGCCAGTTGCTCCCGGGCGGCGGCGCGGAAGGTGTCGCCGGCGGCCAGCAGCACGCTCTTGCCCTCGGCCTGGAAGCGTCGGGCCAGCTTGCCGATGGTGGTGGTCTTGCCGGCGCCGTTGACGCCGGCCAGCATGATGACGAAGGGCTTGGCGCCGGTGGTATCCAGGGGGCGTTCCAGGGGGGCGAGGAGGGCGGAGAGCTCCGTCTTGAGGGCATCCTTGAGCTGTTCGGCCTCGGTGAGCTTGTCCTTTTTCACCCGTTCCCGCAGACGTGCGAGGAGATGCCGGCTGGCATCCACGCCCACGTCGGCGGTGAGCAGCACGGTTTCCAGCTCTTCGAAGAGGGCCTCGTCGATTTTTGCGCCAGCGCCGAACAGACCGGCGATCTGCCCGGTAAAGGCGCCCCGGGTCTTGGCCAAACCCTGCTTCAGGCGTTGCGCCCAGGATGGCCGGGACGCTACGTTGGGCTGTGGGGCGGGCGCCGTGTTGTCCTGTTGTAAGGACACGGCTGGGGATTCGGATTTACCGGACTTGAAGAAACCAAACACGGGAGGGGTCTGTCACAGGCTGCGTTATTTGCCCGGAAATTCTATCATGCGCCCCTTTATCCCCACCCCGAAGCCTTCCATGACAAGACTGCTCCCCCTGCTGGGCATAGCCGCGGCCCTGGCTTTTCCGGCCCGAGCCGAAACCGTCGAAGAGACCCTGGCCAACGGCATGCGGGTCATCGTCAAGACCGACCGGCGGGCGCCGGTGGCGGTGTCCCAGGTCTGGTACCGGGCCGGCAGCATGGATGAGACCTACGGCACCACCGGGGTGGCTCACGTGCTGGAACACATGATGTTCAAGGGCACCAAGGACGTGCCCGCCGGCGAATTTTCCAAGCGTATCGCGGCGGCCGGCGGCCGGGAGAATGCCTTCACCTCCCGGGACCACACCGCCTACTTCCAGACCCTGCAGAAGGATCGTCTGGAATTGGCCTTGAAGCTGGAGGCGGACCGCATGGCCAATCTCACCCTGGCGCCGGAGGAGTTCGCCAAGGAGATCAATGTGGTCATGGAGGAGCGGCGCATGCGTACCGAGGACAGCGCCCAGGCCAAGTTGTACGAGGCCTTGATGGCCAGCGCCTACCAGTCCAGTGCCTACCGGCATCCGGTCATCGGCTGGATGGACGACCTGAAGAACATGACCGTGGATGACGCCCGCCACTGGTACGCGCAATGGTACGCCCCCAACAACGCCACCCTGGTGGTGGCCGGCGATGTGGATCCGGCCCAGGTCATGACCTGGGCCCGGCAATATTTCGGCCCGATTCCGGCGCGGCCCCTGCCGGTGCGCAAGCCCCAGCGGGAGCCCGAGCAGCAAGGGGTGAAGGAAGTGACGGTGAAGGCCCCGGCCAAGCAGCCCGTGGTGGCCCTGGCCTGGCAGGCGCCCCGGCTCGATGATCCACAAGCCGACTGGGAGCCTTATGCCCTGGAAATTCTCGCCGGGGTGCTGGACGGCCATGCTTCGGCGCGCCTGAACCAGAGCCTGGTGCGGGACAAGAAGATCGCCACCGACGTGGGAGCGGGTTACGACGATATTTCCCGGGGGCCTGCCCTGTTCATTGCCGATGCCACGCCGGCCGAGGGCCAGGGTATCGCCGCCGTCGAAGCGGCGCTCAAGGCCGAGATCGCCCGCCTCGTCAAGGATGGCGTGAGCGAGGCCGAACTCAACCGGGTCAAGTCCCAGGTGCTGGCCGGCCAGGTGTTCCAGCAGGATTCCCTGTTTTACCAGGCCATGCAGATTGGTGAATGGAGCACGGCGGGCTTGGATTACAAGGCCCGGGACACCCGATATGCGAAACTCAAGGCGGTGACGGCCGACCAGGTCAGGAGCGTGGCCGCCAAGTATCTGGTGGACGATCACCTGACGGTCGCCGTGCTGGACCCCCAGCCTTTGCCCGAGGGTGCCCAGGAAGCGCCCCGCAACGCCATGGGAGCCGGCCATGTTCGCTAAGACCGCCTTTATCTTTTTCACCTGGCTTCTCCTCGCGCCCTTGTCCTGGGCCGGCCTCAACATCCAACACTGGACCACCCCCCAGGGGGCGCGGGTGTATTTCGTCGAAAACCACGATTTGCCCATGCTGGATGTGAGCGTGGACTTCTCGGCCGGCAGCGCCCGCGATACGCCGGCGAAATCCGGGCTGGCCAACCTCACCCGGCATGTCATGGGGCTGGGAGCGGGTGAGTACACCGAGCGGGAGATCGCCGAAAAGCTGGCCGATGTGGGCGCGGTGCTGTCGGGCCGCCTCGATGCCGACCGGGCCGGCTTCATCCTGCGCACCCTGTCCGGCAAGGCGGAGCGGGACCAGTCTGTGGCTGTGCTCGCCGCCATCCTCTCCAAACCCCGGTTCGATGGGGCCATTCTGGAACGGGAGAAGGCGCGGGTCATCGCCGGCATCGAGGAGGAGGCCACCAAGCCCGAGAGCATCGGAGCCAAGGCCTTCCAGGCCGCCCTCTACGGAACGCATCCCTACGCCCTGGAGGAAAGCGGGGAAGTCGCGAGCGTGAAGTCCCTGGTACGGGATGATCTGGCCGCTTTCCATCGCCAGTATTACCGGGCGAGGAACATGGTGGTGGCTCTCATGGGCGATCTCTCCCGGGCCGACGCGGAAGTCCTGGCCGGCAAGCTGGCGGCGGACCTGCCGGGCGGCGACGCGCCACCCCCCATTCCGCCGGTCAATCCCGCCGCCAAGGGAATCGAGCGGATCATTTCCCATCCCGCCACGCAAAGCCACCTGTTCATGGGGCTGCCGGTGTTTACCCGCAATGATCCCGATTACTTTCCCCTTTACGTGGGCAATTACATATTGGGGGGAGGCGGCTTTGATTCCCGCTTGACTGAAGCCATTCGCCAGAAGAAGGGGCTGGCCTACAGCGTCTACAGCTATTTCATGCCCATGGAACAGGCGGGTCCCTTCCAGATCGGCCTGCAAACCCGCCGGGATGCCACCCGGGAAGCGGTGAATACGGCCCGCTCGGAGCTTGCCCGCTACCTGGCGGAGGGGCCCACCGAGGCGGAACTGACCCAGGCCAGGAACAACCTCATCGGCGGCTTTCCCCTGCGCATCGACAGCAACAAGAAGATCCTGGAATACCTGGCCGTGGTCGGTTTCTACCGACTGCCCCTGGATTGGCTGGACACCTACTCGACCAAGGTGGCGGCTGTGACCCGGGAAGACATCCTGCGCGCCTTCCGCGCCCGGATCAGGCCCGAGGCCATGAGCACGGTGATTGTCGGCGGTCAGGTTGAAGCCCAGGCCAAGTAACACGGTCCGTATCGTCGGGGGTGAGTTCCGCCGCCGCGTTCTGCGATTTCCGGATTTGCCCGGCCTGCGTCCCACCCCGGACCGTGTTCGGGAGACTCTGTTCAACTGGCTGGGACAGGATCTGTCGGGTTGGTCCTGCCTGGATGCCTTCGCCGGTAGCGGTGCCCTGGGCTTCGAGGCGGCATCCCGGGGCGCCGCCCGGGTGCTCATGCTGGAAAGGGATGCCAAGGCGGTGGCCGCTCTCCGGGAACAGGCTATGGCGTTGCCGGCGCCCGCAGTGGAAATCCGCCAGGGCGATGCCATCGCTTTTCTCACCCTTCCGGGCGAGGGCTTCGATTTCATTTTGCTTGACCCTCCCTTCGATCGGGAATTGCTGGCCCCCGCCCTGCGAGCGGCGGCGACACGGCTCAATCCCGGCGGTAAAATCTACGCCGAATCTCCCCGTGATCTGGCGCCCGAAGGCTTAACCGTTCTGCGCCGGGGCCGTGCGGGGCTGTCCCATTTTTGCCTGCTGGAGACGGTTTGAAACGTGTGATTGTCTACCCGGGAACCTTCGATCCGCTGACCCGGGGACACGAGGACATCGTGCGGCGAGCCCTCAATCTGTTCGACGAAGTGGTGGTGGGGGTGGCGACCAATGCCCCCAAACAGCCCTGCTTCAGCCTGGACGAGCGGGTGGAAATCGCCCGGACGGTGCTGGGGGAACTGCCCGGCGTCCAGGTCGAACCCTTCGCCGGGCTGCTGGTGGACTTCGTTCGCGCCCAGGATTCCCACATGGTGTTGCGGGGATTACGGGCGGTCTCGGATTTCGAGTACGAATTTCAATTGGCCGGCATGAACCGGCGTCTGGACCCCCATCTGGAAACTGTTTTTCTCACGCCGGCGGAGCAGCATATGTTTGTTTCCGCCAGCATGGTCCGCGAGATCGCTCGGCTGGGAGGGGATGTACGGCCGTTCGTGCACCCCCTGGTTGCTGCCCGGCTGGCGGATCGTTTTACTCATCAAGACTGAAAAGGAAAATGCCATGGCTCTGATGATCACCGACGAGTGCATCAACTGCGATGTGTGCGAACCAGAGTGCCCCAATGGGGCCATCACCCAGGGGGAGGACATCTATATCATCGACCCCAACAAGTGCACTGAATGTGTGGGCCATTTCGATACGCCGCAGTGCCGAGAGGTCTGCCCGGTGGATTGCATCCCGGTCAATCCCACGTATGTGGAGGACAAGGACGCGCTTTATGCCAAGTATCTGAAGCTCATTGAAAACAAGTAGCCTTGGCACCCAGTAAAAAGCGCGGCCAAGCCGCGCTTTTTACTGTCGGAAACGGAATTCCGGTCAGGCTGCCGCCCGGGTGGCCTCTTGCAAAGCCGTAGAGGCCAGGGCGGAACGGATGCCGGTGGTAAGACCTTCCAGCTCGCCCACCTGTCGCAGCACTTCGGTCTGCATCTGGTCCAGTTCCCCGATGCGGTCTTCCAGGGTGTCGGCGGCCTTGTGGATGCGCTTCACGCTTTCCAGGCGGCGACGCAGCTGCATCTGGTGCTCGCGCACCTGGCTCTCCATGGGGGACATGACCGCCTTCAACCAGTTTTCCACATCCTTGTTGAGGACTTCGAAGACCTGAACCACCCGGGTGGCCAGGGTTTCGAAGAAGCGGGAGGTGAGGGTGTACTGCTCCGTGGTGAGGAAGGTATAGAAGGTGTTGAACTTCTGTTCGTAGGCTTCCTCAAGGCGCTGCATTTCCTTGCGGTAGCGCAGCATGGAGAAGGGGGGGATGCTGATGAGGTTGATGCCATGCTCCTGGTTGAGCTTGCGGTACATGGCCTCCATCATTTTGTTGATTTCCTCGATCTGGCCGTTGGCGCCGTCGAGACGCTGGTCCACCCGGGTGAAGAAGCCGGTCATCGCATCCCGGATGCCCTTGGTGAAACGGCTTTTGACCATGAGTTCCCGGGCCTGGCGGACTTCCTCCCGCAACGCGTCCATGCCGATCTGGGCGAACAGCTTGATGCTTTGCTGGGAGTAGATGGAACGCAGCGCCTGGAATTGCTGGAGGCCGCGCTCGAAGACTTCCTTGTCCGTGGAGATCTTGGACATGATGTGTTCCACCACGTCCTGGTTTTTCCCCTGGAGGCCCCGCAATTCGCCCAGTTGCTCGTCAATGCCTTTGCGCCGGGATTCCAGCAGGGCCAGGCTGTTGTCCAGCAGGTCGCCCAGCTCGGCCTCGGTCTGGTCCCGGACGATGGACTGCTTGGAGGCGATCAACTCCTCGGACAGGGCCTTCTCGAGGGCCGCCAGTCGGCTGCGTTCCAGCAAGGCCTGGTCGCCGTTGATCTTCGCCAGCAGGCCCTTTTGCGCGGACACGGGATAAATCTGCGCGGCATCGACGCCCAGCAGTTCGGCGCAGGATCTAACCTGGCCATCCAGTTCCGCCTGTATCTGGGTTTCGGTCTTGAGTTCGTCCCACAAGCCGTCGATCTTGTTCAGGGCCACCAGCCGGCCGCGGTTGTTCCCCCGCGCATAGATGTGGTTTCGCCAGACCTCGATGTCGGACTTGGTGACGCCGGTATCGGCGGCCAGGACAAAAAGCACGGCATGGGCGTTGGGCAGCAGGTTGAAGGTCAGTTCGGGTTCGACGCCGATGGCGTTCAGGCCCGGGGTGTCGTAGACCACGAGTCCCTTCTCCAGGAAGGGATGGGGGAAGTTGATGATGGCGTGCCGCCAGGCGGGAATGGTGACGTTGCCGTCGTCGTTGAGGCTGAGGCTGGTTTCCTTGTCGTCCGGGTTGTACAGGCCGTAGCGGGTGGCATCCTCCACGGGCACGGTCTTGACCCGGCAAACTTCCTGCATGGCTTGGGTGACGCTGTCCGGGGAGGTGGTATCCATCTGTACCTGGGTCCACTCCTCCGGATAGTTCTTGTACTCGGAAATCGTGGCGTTGGAGCCCCGCGTCTCGATGGGCAGCAACTCAATCATGGGCGGCTTGGCGGGATCGTAAAGCAACTCGGTGGGGCACATGGTGGTGCGCCCGGCGGTGGAAGGCAGCAGCCTTTGCTTCAGGTCCGAGAGAAAGATCGCATTGATGAGTTCTGACTTGCCCCGGGAAAACTCGGCGATGAAGGCGACGTGAAGCTTGTCTTCGGCCAGGCGATCGATGAGTTGCTGCAAGCGAAGATCCCGCTGGGAATCGTTGAGATCTTCACGATTCAACCATTGTCGGTAGTCGGCGATCCGTTGGGACAAGTCCAGGCGCCATTGGCTGTAGGCTTCGAAATCACTGACGAGAGAAGCGGTGGTCATCGTTATTCTCCAGCTTGCGCGGTGTCCGGCGACTCGACGCCACGCACTCTAGCATAAATGTCACAAAACCCCGCACCAGTAGGGGCTTCATCGCCTGGACTGGCATTTTGGGCAGGAAAAGGTGGCCCTGCCTGCCTGACGCGACAGCCGGACGAGCGTGCCACATAGACGGCAGGGTTCGCCCGCTCGCCCATAGACTTGATAGGTCTGCTGGAAGTAGCCCGGATTGCCGTTGCCATCCACGAAATCCCTCAGGCTGCTGCCCCCGGCGGCGATGGCCCGGGTCAGCGTGTCCTTTATCGAGGCGACGAGGCGCGCACAACGGGGCCTGGTCAGGCGGCCGGCCGGCAGGCTGGGATCCAGGCCGGCCAGGAACAGGGACTCGTTCGCATAGATGTTGCCGATGCCGACCACGCGGTGGGCATCCATCAGGAAGGCCTTGATCGGCATAGGGCGATCCCGAGTGGCCCGGAACAGATATTCGGGATCGAAATCCCCGGAAAGGGGCTCGATGCCAAGGCGCGCCAACAGCGGATGCTTGTCCGGTTCCTGGCTCCACAGTACCGCGCCGAACCGGCGCGGATCCCGGAATCGCAACAGGGGGCCCCGGTCTAGCAGCAGGTCCAGATGATCGTGTTTGCCGGGCGGGACGTCCGGCGCGACGAATCGAAGGCTGCCCGACATGCCCAGGTGGCACAGGAGGGCGCCCTGGGGGAGACGGAACAGGAGATATTTCCCCCGGCGTTGCAGGGCCAGGATTGGCTGACCTGCCAGGAGGTCGCCCAGATGGCAGGACACGGGCCAGCGCAGCCGGCCGTCGCGGATCCGAACGCCGGAGAAGCGGCGTCCTTCCAGGTGAGGTGCGAGGCCACGGCGGACGGTTTCGACTTCGGGCAGTTCGGGCATGGCCGGCAAAGCGGGTGAGGATGCGCCATGGTAGCCCACGCAACTTCCCAGGGGTGGGGCGGTCTTGCATAATGGCCCGACTCGATCCGGAAGGTCCGAATGAATACGAAACCCGTTTGTCTCGCGCTCCTGGTTGCCTCCCTGTCCGCCTGCGCGCAGACGCCAACCACCGAGGGCGCCGCTCCCGTCTTGCCCCCCCAGGGCTTGACCGCCCAGATGTTTTACCAGTTCCTGCTCGGCGAGATCGCCGGCCAGCGGGGTGAGCTGAAGCTCTCCGCCGAGGCCTACGCGGACCTGGCGGCGAAGACCCGGGATCCCAGGGTGGCGCGCCGGGCCACCGAGGTCGCCCTGTATGCCCGGCAATCCGCCCTGGCCATCCGGAATGCCAGCCTCTGGTTGGAACTTGATCCTGATTCTCCCAAGGCGATGCAGACCCTGGCGTCGCTTCTGGTGGCGTCCGGCCGGTTGGCCGAAGCCAAGCCTCACTTGGCGTCGTGGATCAAGACCGGCAAAGGCGGCGAGATTTTCCTGCAGATGCATGGCATGTTCGCCAAGCAGAAAGACAGGCAGGCGGTTCTGGACCTGGTTTCAGATCTGGCCGCCCCCTATCCCGGCGTACCCGAGGCGCGCTTTGCCGTCGGGCAGGCTGCCTGGCAGGCGGGTCAGGTCCAGAAATCCCTGGAGGCCATGACCGAGGCCCTCAGGCTGAAACCCGACTGGGAGTCGGCGGTCCTCTTCCGTGCCCAGGTCTTGCAGAAGCAAGCGGGCAACGATGCCGTACTGGCATATCTGAAGGATTACCTGGCGACTTACCCGGCTGCCCAGGATGTGCGCATGACTTACGCCAAGCAATTGGCGCGAGCCGGCAATTTCAATGAATCCCGGGTGCAGTTCGAGCAGATGACCCGGGATAATCCTGACAACCCGGAGTCCTATTTCGCCGTGGGTCTGGTGGCCATGCAGACCAACGACCTGGACAGCGCCAAGGCCAGCTTCATGAAGGCTTTGGACCTGGGCCACCCGGATCCGGACGGCGTGCGCATGTACCTGGGCCAACTCGCCGAGGCCCGTGGCCAGTGGGTTGACGCCCTGACCTGGTACAAGTCGGTGGAGAAGAGCCGGGCCCAATTCGATGCCCAGAACCGGGTGGCGGTGGTGCTGGGCAAGCTGGGCCGGGTTGGCGAAGCGCGGGCCTGGCTGGCGGGACTAGCGCCTTCCAGTGATGGAGAGAAGGTCCAGCTCGCCCAGACGGAAGCCCAAGTGTTACGGGAAAGCAAGGATTACGAGGGGGTGTTCAATGTCTTGAGCAAAGCCCTGGAGAAGATGCCTGATTCTCCCGATCTGCTCTATGACCGGGCCATGGCCGCCGAGAAGGTCAATCGCCTGGATGCCCTGGAAAAGGATTTGCGCAAGCTCATCAAGCTCAAGCCGGACTATGCCCATGCGTATAACGCCTTGGGCTACACCCTGGCGGATCGCACCAACCGCATCCCGGAAGCCCTGGAATTGCTGGAGAAGGCCCTGAAGCTCGAGCCGGACGACCCCTTCATCCTGGACAGCATGGGTTGGGCCTTGGTCAAGGCCAAGCGTTACGGCGAGGCCGTGGACTATCTGCGCCGCGCCTATGGCACCAAGCCCGATCCCGAAATCGCCGCCCATTACGGTGAAGCCCTGTGGATGAAAGGGGACAAGGACGAGGCCCGCAAGGTCTGGAAGAGCGGCCTGCAAACCCACCCGGACAGCGAAAGTCTGCGCGAAGTCGCCTCGCGCCTCATGCCCTGATGTCGACCGCCTGGCGCGGCGTGGCCGCCCTCGGGCTGGCCGTCGTCCTGGCGGGCTGCGCGGGTCTGCCGGGCTTCGAGGCGTCCTCCGCGACCACGGTTACGGTCCTGGCGGCGCCGCCAGCTGAATTCCGCCTGGAGGGCCGGGTCTCGGTCAAGGCCGGCGAGGAATCCTTCTCCGGCGGCATTGCCTGGCGGCGCGACGCCCAGGGCGAGGACATCCTGCTCAATACCCCTTTAGGTCAGGGGGTCGCTGAATTGCACGGTGACGCTTCCGGCATGACCCTGACCGATGCCAAGGGGCAGAGTCATCGCGCCGCCGACGCCGACGAGCTGGTGCGCCTGGTGCTGGGCATGGAGCTTCCCCTGCGCGGTCTGGCCTGGTGGGTGACGGGGCATCCCCGGCCAAAGGCGCCGTATCAGGCGGAGTCCGATTCGGAGGGGCATCTGGCCCGGCTTGCCCAGGATGATTGGCGCATCGAGTTCAGCCGCTATGGCCCTCGTGGTTCGGCGATCCTGCCCGGCAAGCTGGTCGCCAGGCGGGGCGAAGATCTGGAAGTGCGGCTGGTGGTGGATCGCTGGGAGCTGCCATGAACTGGCAATGGGAGGCCTATCCCGCGCCCGCCAAGCTGAATCTGTTCCTGCATGTGGTGGGCCGCCGCGCCGACGGCTACCACCTGCTTCAGACCCTGTTCCGCTTTCTCGACCACGGTGACAGCCTGGAGATCACCGTCCGGGCGGATGGCGAGATCCGCCTGGGATCGCGGCTCCCGGGCGTTCCCCCGGAGGCGGACCTCTGCTGGCGGGCCGCCATGCAGTTGAAGCGCCATGCCGGATGCCGTCTCGGCGCGGACATCCGGTTGGTCAAGCGCCTGCCCCTCGGGGGCGGCCTGGGAGGAGGCAGTTCGGACGCCGCCACGGTGCTGCTGGCCTTGAACCGGCTCTGGGGGCTGCACCTGCCCCGCGGCGAGCTTCAGGCCGTCGCCCTTGACCTGGGAGCCGATGTGCCGGTCTTCGTCTTCGGCCGTTCCGCCTTCGCCCAGGGGGTGGGCGAGGTGCTGGCCCCGTGGACGCCGACGCCCGCCAGTTATGTGGTCCTGACGCCACCTGTCCATGTCTCCACGCCCGCCATCTTTGCCCATCCGGGATTGACACGGAATACGCCAGCCGTCACAATCGCGGCCCTCTCGGAAGGCTTTGGGCACAATGATTTGGAGCCCATTGCCTGTGCGTTGAACCCTGAAGTGGCGGCTTATCTTGGCTGGTTGAAACAATGGGGTGATGCGCGCATGACTGGTTCGGGGGCCTGTGTTTTTGCGGCTTTTCCCGATCACGCGAGGGCGGAGCAGGTTTTCGCCCGGCGGACCGGTCCCATGAGCGGTTTTGTCGCCGGGGGCGTCGATCAGCATCCCCTTTACGGGTTTGCGGATTGAGTTCGCGGCGGAATTTGGGGAGTCGCCAAGTGGTAAGGCACCGGATTTTGATTCCGGCATTCGTAGGTT
>DAOQNK010000060.1:0-8508 GCA_035332045.1 Thiobacillaceae bacterium
CCTCGCCCTTGCGGTAGTTGCGCAGGGCTTCCTCGCCGGGCAGGCTCCAGGACAGATCGGACAAATGCACCAGGCCGTCGATGCCGCCGTTCAGGCCGATGAACACGCCGAAGTCGGTGATGGACTTGATCTGGCCCTTCACCTTGTCGCCCTTCTTGGCGTTCATGGCGAAATCGTCCCAGGGATTGGACTTGCACTGCTTCATGCCCAGGGAGATGCGGCGGCGGTCCTCGTCGATCTCCAGGACCATGACTTCCACCTCGTCACCCAGGGAGACCATCTTGGACGGGTTGACGTTCTTGTTGGTCCAGTCCATCTCGGAGACGTGGACTAGGCCTTCGATACCCGGCTCGATCTCGACGAAGGCGCCGTAGTCGGTGAGGTTGGCCACCTTGCCGAACATGCGGGTGCCGGTGGGGTAGCGGCGGGACAGGCCCACCCAGGGATCCTCGCCCAGCTGCTTGAGGCCCAGGGAAACCCGGTTCTTCTCCTGGTCGAACTTGAGCACCACAGCGGTGACCTCGTCACCGACGTTGACCACTTCGGAGGGATGCTTGACGCGGCGCCAGGCCAGGTCGGTGATGTGCAGCAGACCGTCGATGCCGCCCAGGTCCACGAAGGCGCCGTATTCGGTGATGTTCTTCACCACGCCCTTGACCTGGGCGCCTTCCTTCAGATTGGCCAGCAGGGTCTCGCGCTCGGCGCCCATGCTCTGCTCCAGCACGGCCTTGCGGGACACCACCACGTTGTTGCGCTTGCGATCCAGCTTGATGACCTTGAACTCGGCTTCCTTGCCTTCGAAGGGCGAGGTGTCCTTGATGGGGCGCATGTCCACCAGGGAGCCGGGCAGGAAGGCGCGGATGCCGTTGCACATGACCGTGAGGCCACCCTTCACCTTGCCGTTGATCACGCCCTTCACCACACGACCTTCTTCCATGGCGGCTTCCAGGTCCAGCCAGGCGGCCAGGCGGCGGGCCCGATCCCGGGACAGCTTGGTGGCGCCATAGCCATCCTCGATGGACTCGATGGCGACCTGGACGAAATCGCCCACCTGGACTTCCACCTCGCCCCGGTCGTTCTTGAATTCCTCGACGGGGATGAGGCTCTCGGACTTGAGGCCGGCATTGACGGTGACGAAGTTGTCGTCGATGGCGACGACTTCGGCGGTGATGACTTCACCCTGACGCATTTCCTGCTTGGAAATGCTTTCTTCGAACAGGGCGGCAAAGGATTCCATGGATTCCATGGGTTGGGTGGCGGTTGCGGTGGACATGTAGAAACCTAGAAAAAACCGTGTTGCCACGGCGGGTTGGTTAAAAAAACAAAACCGAAAGGCCCCGGAGTGGTTCCGGGCATAGCCTTTCGGCGCTCAAACAGCGGTGGCGGCGCGATACCCTTGGAGCACCCGCTCCACGGCCTCGTGAATGGTGAGGCCGGTGGTATCCAGCAAAGCGGCATCCGCCATCTGCTTCAGGGGAGCCACGGCCCGGGCGGCATCCCGCGCGTCCCGTTCGCTCAAGTCCTGAAACAGGGCGGCGAGATTAGCATCGAACCCTTTTTCAATCAACTGCTTATAACGTCTTTTCGCCCGCTCCTCACAGCTCGCGGTGAGGAAGAATTTGACCGTCGCGTCGGGGAAGACCACCGAGCCCATGTCGCGGCCGTCGGTCACCAGCCCCGGGGCCTGGCGGAAGGCCCGCTGGCGTTCCAGCAAGGCCGCGCGCAACACCGGCATGGCGGCGATCTTCGAAGCGGCGCGGCCGGCCTCCTCGGTCCGGATGGCGTCCCCCACCGCTATGCCGTCCAGATAGACCTCGACCCCGTCGAAGCGCAGGTCCAGCCCATGCGCGAGCCCGGCGAGGGCGGCCTCGTCGTCCAGCGAAATGCCGGCGCCCTGGGCGGCATGGGCGGTGACCCGGTAGAGGGCGCCGCTGTCCAGGTAATGAAAGCCCAGGGCCTGGGCCACCAGGGCGGCCACGGTGCCCTTGCCGGAGGCGGAGGGGCCGTCGATGGCGATGACGGGGATGGTTATCGGGCTCATCAATTCAAGATTTTGCGGTCTGGGTGATGGCGCCAAAGCGCTCGAAGTAATCCGGGAAGGTCTTGGCGACGCATTTCGGGTCGTTGATGCGCACCGGCACGCCGCCCAGGGCCGCCAGGGAGAAGCACATGGCCATGCGATGGTCGTCGTAGGTATCGATGCCGGCGTGGGGCGTGAGCTTCGCTGGCGGTGTGACGCGGATGAAGTCCGCGCCCTCCTCCACCGTGGCCCCCAGCTTGCGCAGCTCGGTGGCCATGGCGGCGATGCGGTCGGTCTCCTTGACCCGCCAGCTGGCGATGTTGGACAAGGTGGTGGTGCCGTCGCCGAACAAGGCCAGCACCGCCAGGGTCATGGCGGCGTCCGGGATGTGGTTGCAGTCCAGGTCGATGGCGTGGAGCTTGTCGGCACAGCCCAGGCGGCATTCGATCCAGTCGGGGCCGAAGCCCACCTCGGCGCCCATACGGGCCAGGGCCTCGGCGAAGCGCACATCGCCCTGGATGCTGTTGCGTCCCACACCCTGGACCCGCACGGGGCCGTGGCCGACGGCGCCGGCGGCGAGGAAATAGGAGGCCGAGGAAGCATCGCCCTCCACCAGGATCTCGCCAGGGCTGGCGTAGGTGCCGGCAGGCACGGTGAACCGTTCCCAACCCTCCCGGCCGACCTCGATGCCATAGCGCTTCATCAGGTTGAGGGTGATTTCCACGTAAGGCTTGGAGATGAGCTCGCCCACCACCCGGATGCTCACCGCCCGGCCCAGCAGCGGTGCGGCCAGCAACAGGCCAGTGAGAAACTGGCTGGAGACGTTGCCCTTGACGGCGATCTCCCCGCCGTTGGGCGCCGGCGGCAGGATGTGCAGGGGCGGGAAGCCCTCGTTTTCCGTGTAGTCGATGTTGGCGCCGGCCTGGCGCAGGGCCTCCACCAGGTCGCCAATGGGCCGCTCGTGCATGCGCGGCACCCCGGACAGGGTGTAATCGCCGTGGGCGAAGGCGCAGGCGGCGGTCAGGCTGCGGAAGGCGGTGCCGGCATTGCCCAGGAACAGGCTGGCGTACTTCACGGGGAAGGGACCGCCAGCGCCCTCGACCCGATAGTCGTCGGTACCTTCGATCCGTTGCCAGTTCACACCCAGGCGGTGCAGGGCGTCCAGCATCACGCGGGTATCGTCCGAGTCGAGGAGTCCTTTGACCAGGGTGGTGCCCGAAGCCAGCGCGGAGAGCAGCAGGATGCGGTTGGAGATACTTTTCGAGCCGGGCAGGCGCACCGTGCCCCGGGCGCCGGAGAGCGCCGGCAGATCCAGATGTTCCATCAGTGGTTTTTTCCTTTGATCCAGTGAAGGCGGGCGTCCCGGGCCCGGCCGAACAAGGCTTCCAGAGCCTGGCTGTCGCCCGCGGCCAGCCTGGCGCGCACCTCGGACAGCTTGGCGATGAAGGCGTCCAGTTCCACCACCAGGGCTCCCTGGTTGGCCACGCAGATGTCCCGCCACATTTCCGGATGGCTGCCGGCAATGCGGGTGAAGTCGCGAAACCCGCTGCCGGCGTGACGGAAATAGGTTTCCGCGTCGGGACGGCCGGCGAGTTCTTCCATCAGGGTGAAGGCGACCAGGTGGGGCAAGTGGCTCACCGCCGCGAAGACCTGGTCGTGGCGGGCGGGATCCATCAGGCTGACCCGGGCGCCGCAGGCTTGCCAGAGGGCCTGGACCCTTTCGACAGCGGCCGGCCGGGTGTCGGGCAAGGGGGTAAGGACGCACGGCTTGTTGTAATAGAGGCCGAGACGGGCGGCTTCGGCGCCGCTGGTCTCGGCCCCGGCGATGGGATGCCCGGGCACGAACTGGCCGATGCGCTCCCCCAACCCGGCGCGGGCGACCGTCACCACATCCTGCTTGGTGCTGCCCGCATCGGTCACCACGCAGCCCGCCGGCAAGCCCGGCGCGATTTCGCTGAACAGGGCCGCCATGGCGCCGACGGGAACGGCCAGCAACACCAGATCCGCGTCCCTTACCGCCTCGGCGGCGGATTCCCCGATGGCGTCGATGATGCCCAGGGCAAGGGCTTTCTCCAGATTGGCGCGGCTGCGGCCCACCCCGGTGACGCGGCCCACCAGCCCCTTCTTTTTCAGATCCAGGGCGAAGGAGCCGCCGATGAGGCCGACGCCGACGATGACCAGATGACCGATCACCGGGCCTCCAGGATTTCGCCAAGAGCGGTCAGGAAGCGGGCGTTCTGCTCCGGCAGGCCGACGCTGACACGCAGGTATGCCGGCATGACGTAGTTGCCCACCGGGCGGACGATGACGCCTTTCCTGAGCAAGGCCTGGAAAACGGGCATGGCGTCGCCCGCCTCGTCCACCCGCACGGCGACGAAATTGCCGGCGGAGGGAATCCATTCAAGCCCGAGCCTCTTGAAGCCCTCGGTCAGCTGGAGCATGCCGGCATCGTTGAGGCGCTTGCTCTCGGCCAGGAAGTCGGCGTCGTCCAGGGCGGCCGTGGCGGCGGCCAGGGCCAGACTGTTGACGTTGAAAGGCTGACGCACCCGGTTCAGGAGATCCGCCACTTCCGGCCGGCATACGGCGTAGCCCACCCGCAGGCCGGCCAGGCCGTAAGCCTTGGAGAAGGTGCGGCAGAGGATGAGGTTGGGAAACTCCTCCAGCCATTGCAGGGAAGGCGCCCGCCGCTCCGGGTCCATGTATTCCACGTAGGCCTCGTCCAGCACCACCACGGCTTCGGTGCGGGCGAAGCTTTGCAGCATCGCGTGGAGCTGGTCGTTGGGCAAAAGGGTGCCGGTGGGATTGTTGGGGTTGGCGATCCACACCACTCGGGTATGGCGCTGCATCCGGGCGCCCATGGCGAGGAGGTCGTGGCCGAAGTCCTTGGCCGGCGCCTCAATGCCGATGGCCCCGGCGGCCTGGGTGGCCAGGGGATAGACGGCGAAGGCGTGGCGGGAATACACGGCGGAGGTGCCGGGGGCCAGAAAGGCCCGGGCCACCAGGTCCAGCACGTCGTTGGAGCCGTTGCCCAGGACGATCTGGTCAAGACCCACATCCAGTCGGGTGGCCAGGGCGGACTTGAGGGCGTAGCCGTTGCCATCCGGATACAGGGCCAGCTCGGCCATGGCCGCCTGGGCGGCGGCCTTCGCCTTCGGGCTCATGCCCAGGGGATTCTCGTTGGAGGCCAGCTTGACGATGGACGCCTCGTCCAGGCCCATTTCCCGGGCCAGCTCGGAGATGGGTTTGCCGGGCTGGTAGGGGGCGATGGCACGGATGTAGTGGGGCGAAAGTTCGGCGAGAGACATGACGGAAACGATTAGACGGCGAGGGGATAGGCGCCCAGCACCTTGAGGAAGGTGCAGTGGGCCTCCACGGCCTTGAGGGCATGCTGGATATTGGGGTCGCTCACGTGCCCTTCCAGGTCCACGTAGAACACATACTCCCAGGCGCCGCTGCGGGCCGGGCGGGATTCCAGCTTTGCCAGGCCGATGCCATGGCCGGCAAAGGGCTGCAACAGTTCCAGCAGGGCGCCCGGCCGGTTATGAACGGAGATCACCAGGGATGTCTTGTCCCGGCCCGAGGGGGCGGTGTCCTCCCGGCCCAGCACCAGGAAGCGGGTGGTGTTGTTGGGTTCGTCCTCAATATCCCGGGCGATGATGGCGAGTCCATGACGCTCCGCCGCCAACTCGCCGGCGATGGCGGCGGCGGCCGGGTTCTCGGCGGCCATGCGGGCGGCCTCGCCGTTGCTGGTGACGCGGATGGTGGCGACGCCGGGCAGGTGCTGGCTTAGCCATTCGTGGCATTGCGCCAGGGACTGGGCATGGGAATAGACCACCTGGACGCCTTCCAGGCTGTCGCCCTTGCGCATGAGATGCTGGCGAACCCGCAACATGACCTCCCCGCAGATTTGGAGGGGACTGTTGAGCATCAGGTCCAGGGTCCTGTTGACGGCGCCCTCGGTGGAGTTTTCCACCGGCGCCACGCCGTAATGGGCCTCGCCCCGGTCCACCGCCTGAAATACCGCGTCGATGCTGGCGCAGGGCAGGCCAATGGCGGCGTGGCCGAAGTGCTTGATGGCGGCGGCCTCCGAGAAGGTGCCCTCGGGGCCCAGGTAGGCGATGGTCAGGGGCTGCTCCAGAGAGCGGCAGGCGGACATGATCTCCTTGTAGATGACCGACACGGACTCGGCGGTCAGCGGCCCCGGATTGGCGCCTTGCATTCGCCGTACCACCTGAGCCTCCCGCTCGGGCTTGTAGACGATGCCGTTCTTCAGGTGGCCAATGGCCTGGGCCAGACGCGCCCGCTCGTTCAGGAGCTGGAGAACCTGGCCGTCCAGGGCGTCGATCTGGTTGCGCAGGGCGATAAGCTGGTCGCTCATGGCTTCAGTCCGCCGGCAGGTAACGGATGCGCAACACACCCTGGATGGCGGCGAGCTGGGCGATCACGCCATCGGGCACGGCGCTGTCCACGTCCACCAGGGTGAACGCCATGTCGCCCTTGGACTTGTTCACCATGTTGAGGATGTTGAGGCCGGCGCCAGCCAGGGCGGTGGAAATCTGGCCCAGCATGTTGGGCACGTTGGCGTTGGCGATGGCCAGGCGGTAGGCGGACTCCCGGGGCAGGCTGATGTTGGGGAAGTTCACCGAATTCAGGATATGGCCGTTTTCCAGGTAGTCGGCCACCTGCTCGGCCACCATGATGGCGCAGTTCTCCTCGGCTTCTTCCGTGGAAGCCCCCAGGTGGGGCAGCGCCACAAAGCGCTCGTGCTGGCGCAGCAGGTTGCTGGGGAAGTCACAGACGTAGGCATGCAGCCGGTTCTCCTGGAGGCCGGCCAGCACGGCTTCCTCGTTGACGATGCCATCCCGGGCGAAATTCAGCAGCACGCAGCCCTTCTTCATGATCTTCACCCGGTCGGCGTTGATCAGATCCTTGGTGGCGGGCACCAGGGGGGTGTGCAGGCTGATGAAATCGGCGTGCCTGACCAGTTCGTCCACCGAGGCGGCCTTCTTCACCTGGGAAGGCAGGCGCCAGGCGGCGTCCACGGTGATCTCCGGGTCGAAGCCGATGACGTGCATTCCCAGGCGGATGGCGGCATCCGCCACCATGGAGCCGATGGCGCCCAGGCCGATGACCCCCAGGGTGCGGCCCGGCAGCTCGTGCCCGACGAAATGTTTCTTGCCGGACTCCACCTGCTTGTGCAGGGATTCGTCGTCGCCGTGCAGGCCGTTGACGAAATTCAGGGCCGGCAGCAGGTTGCGGGCACCCATGAGCATGCCGGTGATGACCAGTTCCTTCACCGCGTTGGCGTTGGCGCCGGGGGCATTGAAGACCACCACGCCCCGCTCGCTCATGGCCTTAACGGGAATGTTGTTGGTGCCGGCGCCGGCCCGGCCGACGGCCAGCACGCTGTCGGGAATGGGCATCTCGTGCATGACCTGGGACCGGACCAGGATGGCGTCCGGATGCACCAGGTCGTTGCTGACGGTGTAGTGGTCGGGCAGGCGGGCAAGCCCGCGCTTGGAAATCGCGTTCAGGGTGAGGATCTTGCGGGCCTGGGCCATGCTGTTTCTCCCTAGAAAAAAGACAGGCCGGCGCCTCCGCGCCGGCCGGCATCGCGACGACGCATCAGCCGCGCGCCTTCTCGAACTCCTTCATGTAGTCCACCAGGGCCTGCACACCTTCCACGGGCATGGCGTTGTAGATGGAGGCGCGCATGCCACCGACGGAACGGTGGCCCTTGAGCTGAACCAGGCCCCGGGCCTTGGCGCCCTTGAGGAAGTCCTCGTCCAGGGCGGCGTCCTTCAGGGTGAAGGGCACGTTCATGAGAGAGCGATTTTCCCTGGCCACGGGAGAATTGTAGAAACCCGTGGAATCCATGTAGTCGTAGAGCAGCGCGGCTTTCTGCCGGTTGGTCTTCTCCATGGCTGCCAGGCCGCCCTTGGCCTTGAGCAGCTTGAACACCAGGCCGGCGGTGTAGATGCCGTAGGTGGGAGGGGTGTTGTACATGGACTCGTTGTCGGCGTGGATCTTGTAGTCGAACATGGTGGGAGTGCCCGCCACGGTCTGGCCGAGCAGGTCGTCCCGCACGATGACCACGGTGACGCCCGCCGGGCCGATGTTCTTCTGGGCGCCGGCGTAGATCAGGCCGAACTTGGACACGTCCATGGGCCGGGACAGGATGGTGGAAGACATGTCCGCCACCAGGGGCACGTCGCCGGTCTGGGGCGTCCAGAAAATCTCCACGCCGCCGATGGTCTCGTTGGGGGTGTAGTGCACGTAAGCCGCGTTGGGGTCCAGCTTCCAGGCATCCTGGCTAGGCGCATACGAGAAGTTCTTGTCCTCGCTGCTGGCCACCACGTTCACGGCACCGAACTTCTTCGCTTCCTTGATGGCCTTCTTGGACCACTCGCCGGTGTTCAGGTAGTCGGCGGAAGCCTTGCCGCGCAGCAGGTTCATGGGAACCATGGCGAACTGGCTGGAAGCGCCGC
>DAOQNK010000060.1:8608-14169 GCA_035332045.1 Thiobacillaceae bacterium
GCCTTGCCGCGCAGCAGGTTCATGGGAACCATGGCGAACTGGCTGGAAGCGCCGCCCTGGACGAACAGCACCTTGTAGTTGGCGGGGATGCCCATCAACTCGCGCAGATCGGCTTCGGCCTGGGCCTGGATGCCCATGTATTCCTTGCCCCGGTGGGACATCTCCATGACAGACATGCCGCAACCCTGCCAGTTGACCAGCTCGTCGCGGGCCTGTTCCAGGACTTCACGGGGCAAAACCGCCGGACCGGCGCTGAAGTTGTAGATGCGTTCCATGATGCTCAGTGTCCTTCCTTGTGCGAGTCTTTCTTTGCGGGCTCCTTGGAATCGGCTTCATGCTCCGCCGCTTCCTTGGGGGGTGCTTCCTTGGCGGAAACCTTGCGTGGCGCGGGACGTGCCGGGCGTTTGGCGACGGCCGGGGTCTCCGGCACCCGGAGTATCTCCAGCTTCGCCAGCTTGTCGGGATCGGTCTCGCCATTGAGATTGATGACGTTGAGCTTGCCCTGGCCCTGCTTCATGTCGTTGCGGAAATCGTAGACCGCGCCGATGACCGTCAGGTGGCCGCTCATGACCTCGGCCTCGAACTTCGTCATGGCCAGGCGAACCTGATTGTTCACGTTCTGCCTGATGCTGTTGAGACCCGGATCCCCCTTGGCGATCTGGATCGTATCCAGTTCCCGCTGGATGCTGGGGGATTCCTTGGAATAGTCGCCCGACGCGGCCTTGATGGCGCCGCAGGCCACGTGGCCGACGACCAGCAGCAGGGGCGTATGCAGGTGATGAACGCCGTACTCCACCGATCCCTCGGCGGTGGCGATCTGGTTGCCGATATTGCGGATCATGAACAGATCCCCATCCGGGTTGCCATCGAGGGCATGGGTATGGACCCGGGAATCGGAACAGGTGACCACCGTGGCACGGGGATGCTGGCTGTCCAGGAAGGGCTTGAAGTGCTCCGGGCCATGGGTGCGCATGAACTCGCGGTTGCTCTGCACGATGTCCCGGACGACTTCCTTCGCCCCCGCGCCCTGCTTGTCGCCGAGGGTGGCAGCATATTCCCGCAGCACTTCCCGGACGATGAGTCGGATCTTCTCCTTTTCCGCGTCGTTGACGGCGGCGGCGTCCGCCGCGTATGCGGAAGACGCCAAGGAAAAGAACACGCTGAAGACCAGCCCGGCCAGCCCGATGGAACGTTTCATCTGTCACCCCTCGAAGAAAAAATTGTAACCAAATATCGACAGGTGAGCCGGAAACTTCAGAGTCGCGGCCTGGCCGGTCAGTCCCGACCCGAGCGCCAGATGGCGTAAATGATCCAGACGCTGTTGAAAAACGCCATGAGAAAACCCAGGAAACCGAACATGGGCAATCCGAACAGCTTCGGCCCCCCCTCCACGGTCATGATGATGCTGGAGCCCACCACCAGGGAAGCGGTGAGCACGCCCATGGTGAGCCGGTTGGCCGCCTGATTGAGCTGCACGCCGAAATGGTCCAGGCGCTTCAGGTCCAGGTCCACCCGCAGCCGCCCGCGCCGGGCCATGCGGAACAGGCGGGCCACGTCCCGGGGCAGGCCGATGACGATGTCGGCCATTTCCTTCAGGCCCCGCCGCGCCCGCCCGGCCAGGGCCCGGGGCGAGTAGCGGGCTTCCAGGACCTTGGCCACGAAGGGGGTGAGCTGATCCACCATGTGGAAGTCCGGGTCCAGCTGATGGCCCAGGCCTTCCAGGGTGATGATGGCCTTGAACAGCAGTGTCAGGTCCGGCGGCAATGACAGGTGGTTGTCCCGCATCACCCCGGTCACCTCCGAAAGCAGGGGTCCGATCCTGATGTCCTTGAGGGTGAGGTTGTCGTAGCCGAACACCATCTCGGAAATGTCGTAGGCCAGGTGTTCCTCGTCGATTTCCGCATCGCCGGCCCAGAGGCTCAGCACATTCAGCATGCCGCCCTCGTCCTTGTGGATGAGGGCCTCGAGAAAGTCGATGATCTGATCCCGACGGCTATCGGTAATGCGGCCCACCATGCCGAAATCCAGCATGCCGATACGGTTGCCAGGCAGGTAGATCACATTGCCGGGGTGGGGATCGGCATGAAAATAGCCATCGAGAAGGATCATCTTCAGGACCGCGTCCGCGCCCCGGGCCGCCAGCAGCTTCAGGTCGTACCCCGCTTCCCGCGCCCGGGCGATGTCCGTGCCCTGGATGCCCACCAGCTCTTCCTGGACATTGACGGATTCGCCGCAGTATTCCCAATAGACCCGGGGAATGTGGATGCTCTCGTCGCCCCGGAAATGCTCGGCGAAGGTGTCCAGGTTCCGGGCCTCCTTGACGAGGTCCAACTCCCTGAGCAGGGAGCGTTTCAGCTGGCCGACGATCTGGACGGGGCGGTAGCGCCGGATGTCCGGCATCTGCAGCTCCATGATCCGGGCCAGGTGATTGAGGATGCGCAGGTCCGCCTCGATCTTCGGCAGGATGTCCGGCCGCCGCACCTTCACCACCACCGGCGTGCCGTCCGCCAGCTTGGCGCGATGGACCTGGGCGATGGAGGCGGCGGCGAAAGGCTCCACCTGGAAATCCTGGAGCATGCTTTCCACCGGCCGGCCCCAAAGGGCCTCCAGCCCCGGGCGCAGTCGCTCGAAGGGCACCGGCGGTACCTGGCTGTGAAGCTTTTCGAATTCGGCGATCCAGGAAGGGGGAAACACGTCGACCCGGGTCGCCAGGATCTGGCCCAGTTTTACAAAGGTCGGCCCCAGATCGGTCAGGGCCAGTCGGATGCGGACCGGCAGGTCCAACTGGGTAATCTCATTGGACGTCTGCCAATGCAGCAGGCGGCCCGCCCGTTCCAGGAGGTGGGACACCCCCAGGATGCGGACCACATCGCCCCAGCCGTAACGGATCAGGATGGCCGAGATTTCATGCAGGCGCGACAGATCCCGCACCATGGACAGGGTTTCGCGCAGCATGGGCCGGCTTATTTGTTCTTGGCGTCGAGGCTATCCGCCAGGCCTCGGAGAATGCCCGAGGCCACCGCGTTCAGACGGCCCCTGGCCTCCTCGGCGGCGGCCATGGTCTCCTGCATGGAACCATTGGCGATGCCCGCCATGCGGCTGTTCAGCTTATCCATGACCGCCTTTACCTGGGTTCCGGTGTCGGTTCCGGTGCGGGCCAGATGGGTGCCCAGATCGGTGAATTCCCCCCGTAGCCAGCCCTGGGTCTTGTCGGCGGCCTCCCGGATGGTGCTCAGCAGGTCGGATTCCAGATCCTTCACCGCGTCCACGGTGTCCTTGACGTCGGTGGCGGCGAAACGATGCCCCATGCTCCAGGCCTCCTCCAAGGCCATTTGCACCGCATAGACCGAGCGGCCCACTGCCTCGTCCATGCCACGGACCGCTTCCCTGACAGCATCGCTCGCCTGATTGCCTCGGTCCACCAAACCGTCACCCACGCCCGCCAGGGTATCCCGCATGATTTCCCGCATGGCGGTAGGGTCGGCCTGATGGTCCACCAGGGCTTTCATGACCACGCCGCGGACATTCTCGCGAAGCTGCGCGAGGTCCCCAGCGGAAGCACGTACACTTTCTGTAACTTCTTGTTTGTTTTCAATTGACATGGAATGTCTCCTTCATGTTGATTGTTAACATCCTACTCTTCCATAGTAGACAAGTCGGCCGATTTGATGGCTTAATCGCCGCAATTTTTGTGTCAAATTTTTCGACAGACGAACGAATGCGCGCCCTGCCCCTCTTCGTACTGCTTGCCACATCCTTGATCGTTGCCGTTCCGGCACCCGCCGAGGATGCCGAGACGGGCAGCGCCCTGTCCGATGGCATGAAGGCCAAGGCCCAGCCGCTCTTGAAGGCCCTGGGAATGTTGGGCACCCCCTACAAGTTCGGGGGCACCAATCCCGACAAGGGCCTGGATTGCAGTGGTTTCGTCAAGCATGTCTACAAGGAATCCGCCGGCGTGGAACTGCCGCGCAGCGCGCGGGAAATGAGCCAGGAAGGCGAGAAGGTCGCCAAGTCCGAGCTCAAGCCCGGCGACCTGGTGTTCTTCAACACCCGCAAGCAGCCCAATTCCCACGTGGGCATCTACAAGGGTGACGGCGAATTCGTCCACGCCAGCAGCAGCCATTCCAAGGAAGTCACGATTTCCCGCATGGACCAGAAATACTGGTCGGCCCGCTTCAACGGCGCCCGCCGTGTCCTGCCGAGCGAATAAGGCAGTCCTTTTCGCCGTTCTCCTGCCCACCCTGGCTTGGGCCGCTTCCAGCGAGGAAGATCTTTTCTTCAAGAGCGTCGCCGACGTCAACGAAGGAAAACTGCATTTCCTGGCCCGAGCCCCGGACAAGGCGGTCCACCACCATCACAACCACATCTTCATCTCCGACACGAGCCTGACCACGGGCTGGGTCAGACTGGAGCAATGCCACCGGCATCTGGACCCCGTACCCAGCATGCAGGTGGTGTACAGCAAGGACCGGATCCGTGACCTCACCATCTCGCGGGTCGAGCGTATCGGCAAGGCCTGGGTCCAGGACAACACGGTGCAGATGGAGTCCGTGGAGCCGGATGCCCTGATCTGCATCCACGCGGAAAGCCAGGCGCTGCGCGCCGACGACGAAGGTAACTTCATGCTGGCCAACGGCCCGTATATGCGTCGCTTTCTCGATGGGTACTACCCCATGCGGGTCACCATGGAAGTCACGCTGGAAACCGACAAGATCCAATATGTCGACATCATTCCGCCACCCCAGACCGGCTTCAGCTTCCGCAGCAACGGCCGGGACCTCGGCTATGAGGCCCTGTTCGAAGGCCGCCTGAAAACGGTCATCCGGTTCTCCAGCAATCGCTGATTCCCTGCGGGGCGAACCCCTGATTCGTATTTGATAACCGTTCTCATTCGTGGCATACTCCGACTCGTATCGTTTTCTGTCGGACAAACCATGAATACCTGGAAATCCCCTGTCACCGCCCTCCTGCTGTTGTTGACGTGCCAGATGTCCCTGGCTGATGAAGTGGTGGTGTACTCCGCCCGCAACGAACAGCTCATCAAGCCCCTGTTCGACGCCTACACCAAGGAAACCGGCGTCCAGGTGAAATTCGTCACCGACAAGGAAGGCCCCCTCATGGCCCGCCTCAAAGCCGAGGGCCGCAACACCCCTGCCGACCTTTTCCTCACCGTGGACGCGGGCAACCTCTGGCAGGCCGCCCAGGAGGACCTGCTGAAGCCGGTGAACTCCAAGGCGCTCAATGCCAACATCCCCGAGCACCTGCGCGATCCGGGCAACGAATGGTTCGGCCTGTCGGTGCGCGCCCGGACCCTGGTCTACAACCCCAACAAGGTGAAACCGGGCGAACTCACCACCTATGAGGACCTGGCCAGCCCACGATGGAAGGGCCGCCTCTGCCTGCGCACCTCCAAGAAGGTCTACAACCAATCCCTGGTGGCCATGCTGATGTATGAATACGGTGAAGAAAAAGCCGAGCAGATCGTCAAGGGCTGGGTCGGCAACCTGGCCACCGACCCCTTCCCCGACGACACCAAGGCCATGGAGGCCGTGGCCGCCGGC
>DAOQNK010000061.1:0-13913 GCA_035332045.1 Thiobacillaceae bacterium
TGCGCCGGGGCCAGTCCCTGGTGGTCTGGGCCATCCGCGAAGGCCGCCAGTGCGCACGGGAAGTGGATGCCTTCCTCATGGGACGCTCGGACCTGCCGCGCTGAAGGCACCGCCATCCTGAAAAAAGAGCCGGCTCATACCGGCTCTTTTCGTTTTGGGCGGGGTGCGCGGGCAGTCCCGCCCAAAACGGGGAACGCTCGCTGAAATCCTTCCCGGGACGGTTCGGCTGGACGCCGCGCCTTCAGTGCGGCGGCCCGACGCGAGAATCAGGCTGGACTCAGCCAATCACCGAAACACGCCTCTTCCGGGCAGGTGACGCAATCGAGGAAATCGTCCTCGTCGGGCACGAAAACATCTTCGTCCTCATCGTCTTCGCCGGGATACCGCAATTCAACTTCCCATTTCATGGACATGATTCACTCCAATTCGGATCTGTCAGCCCATCATCGCCGCAGCCCATGAAATTTCGATGACATCCCCGTCCATAGCCGCCTGGCGATGAAAACCCGCGCCGGTGCGACGCCTTTCTTGATGTCGCTCAAAGTGTTTGCCCGGGGGCTTTGATAAACAGGCCTTCTTTTCCATAAAGCGTGAGGGGACAACCATGAAGCGACGCGAATTCCTGTTCCTGGCTACCGCCTCCCTGCTCGCCGGATGCGCAAGCCAGGGCAACGCACCTGGCGCGGGCGACAGTTCGGGCATGAAGTTCACGGAGAGCGAGCGGAGCGTCATCGAAGCCTTCTATGGCAAAGCCAGCGGTCCTCTCCCGCCCCAGCGCGCCAAGGTGGGCGACGTATTGGACCCGGGCCAGCGGCCGGCGCCCTTGCCCAGCAACCTGAGCGCGAAACTGCCCTATCCCCAGGGCCCGTACACCCGCTACATCCTGGGCAATGACGTCATCCTGGTAAACCGGGACACCCACCAGATTCTGGACGTGATCCCCCAGATCGTTCGCTGACCGCCTACGCGCCGCCACCGTCCCATCGGCCGGTGGCGGCAGCCGGGGCCAGCCTGTTGGCCCCGGCCCTGCCCATGAGCGATGATGGGCGCCTGTGCTCCGCCACCGGCCCGGGCTTCCACCATGCGCATTCTCTCCGTCATCCCGCCGATGACGCAGCTCAACACCCCTTACCCGTCCACGGCCTACCTGACGGGCTTCCTGCGTTCCCGGGGGCTGCCGGCATTCCAGGAGGACCTGGCCCTGGGCTTGGTGCTGCGGCTGTTTTCACCCGAGGGATTGCGCACCCTTCACGCCCATATCCAGACCCTGCCGAAGGCAAAGCGCACGTCCAAGGTGCGGGCTTTCGAGGCACGCTTTGAGCACTACCTGTCCTCCATCGAACCCGCCGTCGCCTTCCTCCAGGGCCGCGACCCCAGCATGGGGCACCGTATCGCCCGGCGGGATTTCCTGCCCGAGGGTTCCCGCTTCGAATCCCTGGACGTCTACATCGACCCGGAGGGCGGCGATCCCCTGGCCTGGGCCTTCGGCGCCCTGGGGGTCCAGGACCGGGCGCGGCATTTCGCCACCCTCTATCTCGACGACCTGGCCGACGTGCTGCGGGAGGCGGTGGACGCCCGCTTCGAGTTCGTCCGCTATGCCGAATCCCTGGCCCAGAGCCAGGCCAGCTTCGAGCCCCTGGCCCGGGCCCTGGCCGCGCCGCCCAACCTCATCGACGCCACCCTGGCCGAGCTGACCCGGGCGGCCCTGGAGCGCCACCAGCCCGACCTGGTGCTGGTATCCGCGCCCTTTCCCGGCAACGTCTACGGCGCCTTTCGCATCGCCCAGGCCATCAAGGCGGCGCGGCCGGAAGTGCGCACGGTGCTGGGGGGCGGCTTCGTCAACACGGAACTGCGGGAGCTGGCCGAGCCCCGGGTGTTCGACTTCTTCGACTATGTCTGCCTGGACGATGGGGAGCGGCCGCTGCTGGCCTTGCTGGCGCATCTGAAGGGAGAGAGGCCGTTGGCGGGGTTGGTGCGGACCTTTGTGCGGGAGTCGGAGAATGCGGATATCCCCTCTCCCGCGCTGCCGCGCACCCCTCCCCCGCTTGCGGGGGAGGGGCTGGGGGAGAGGGAAATCCGCGATGCCAAATCTGCACGAACGCCCTGTTCAACCGTCCGCTACATCGACGCCGGCGAGCCCGACATCCCCTTTGCCGAAGTCGGCACCCCCACCTGGGACGGCCTGCCCCTGGACCGCTATCTGTCCATCCTGGACATGCTCAACCCCATGCACCGGCTCTGGTCCGACGCCCGCTGGAACAAGCTCACCGTGGCCCACGGCTGCTACTGGAAGAAGTGCAGCTTCTGCGACGTGAGCCTGGACTACATCTCCCGCTTTGAAGCGGCCAACGCGGAACTGCTGGTGGACCGTATCGAGGCGGTGATCGCCGAGACCGGCCAGACCGGTTTCCATTTCGTCGACGAGGCGGCGCCGCCCAAGGCCCTCAAGGCCCTGGCGGAGGAACTGGCCCGGCGCAACCGGGCGATCTCCTGGTGGGGCAACATCCGCTTCGAGAAGTCCTTCACGCCGGCACTGTGCCAGCAACTGGCGGACAGCGGCTGCATCGCCGTCTCCGGCGGCCTGGAGGTAGCCTCGGACCGGCTCCTGAATCTCATGAACAAGGGGGTGTCCGTGGCGCAGGTGGCCCGGGTCACCCACGCCTTCACCGAGGCGGGCATCCTGGTCCACGCCTACCTCATGTACGGCTTTCCCACCCAGACCGTCCAGGACACGGTGGACGCCCTGGAATACGTGCGCCAGCTCTTCCTGAACGGCTGCATCCAGTCCGGCTTCTTCCACCGCTTCGCCTGCACCGTGCATTCGCCCGTGGGCCTGCATCCGGAGGACTTCGGCGTGACCCTGAGGCCGCCGCCGCCGGTCAGTTTCGCCAGGAACGACATCGGCTTCGACGACCCCACCGGCACCGACCACGACCGCCTGGGGGTGGCGCTGAACAAGGCCCTCTACAACTTCATGCACGGCCTCGGCCTGGAGGACGACGTGCGTGGCTGGTTCGACCTCCGGGTGCCCAAGCCCCGGGTGGATCGGCGTTTCATCGAGCGGGCCCTGACCGGCGCCGGCTGATGCACGTCCAGACCTCGTAAGGAGCTTCGACTTGAACGAAATCATCGGCATCGACCACATCTATCTCGCCGTGTCCGACCTGGCCCGGTCCGAGGCCTTCTATGATCGGGTCTTCCTGGGCTTCCTGGGCTTCCGCCGCAACGAATTCGCCCTGGACGGGGAACGCCACGTCCAGTACTACAACCGCCAGTTCGGCCTGGTGCTGCGGCCGGCCCGCACCCCGGCCGGGCACGATGCCTACGCGCCGGGGCTGCACCACCTGTGCCTGCGGGTGGAGTCGGTGGACGAAGTGAAGGACATCGCGGCCCGGCTGCGGGACGCGGGTCTGGGGGCCACGGCGGCGGCCCCTCATCCGGAATATGCCCCGGACTACTGGGCCACCTATTTCAGCGATCCCGACGGCATCCGCCTGGAGGTCACCAACTACCGCCAGGAGCGGCGGGACCGGCACGACCGCTGGGAGAACTGATTCAGCGCTTGAAGAGATTGGGACTTTCCGCCGGCAGGCAGCGCCAGTACTGGGGCGCGGCCTCCACCTGGGCGCCCAGCTTCGCGGCGGCGTGCCAGGGCCAGCGCGGGTCGTAGAGCAGGGCCCGGGCCAAGGCCACCATGTCGGCCCGGCCTTCGGCCACGATGGCCTGGGCCTGCTCGGCTTCGGTGATGAGGCCCACGGCCAGGGTGAGCAGACCCGATTCCCGGCGGATGCGCTCGGCGAAGGGCACCTGGAAGCCGGGGGCGACGGGGATGCTCTGCAATGGCGTGAGGCCGCCGCTGGAAACATGGATGAAGGCGCAATCCCGCTGCGCGAGGGCCCGGGCGAAGACCACGCTTTCTTCCAGGTTCCAGCCACCTTCCACCCAGTCCGTGGCCGAGATGCGGATGCCCACGGGCTTGCCGGCGGGGAAGGCGGAGCGCACCGCGTCGAACACCTCCAGGGGATAGCGCATCCGGTTTTCCAGGCTGCCGCCATAGGCATCCTGGCGCTGGTTGGCAAGGGGCGAGAGGAACTGGTGCAGCAGATAGCCGTGGGCGGCGTGAACCTCGATGGCGTCGATGCCCAGGCGGTGGGCGCGCCGGGCGGCGTCGGCGAAGGCCTCCCGGATGCGGGTCATGGCCGAGGCGGCCAGGGCGGCGGGAGCCGCGTCGGCCTCGGCGAAGGGCAGGGGGGAGGGGGCCACGGTCCGCCAGCCGCCCGCCTTGGGCGCGAGCTGGCCGCCGCCTTCCCAGGGCACCCGGGTGGAGGCCTTGCGCCCGGCGTGGGCGAGCTGGAGGGCGATGGGCATGGACGAGTACTTGCGCGCCCCCTTCAGCACCCGGCCCAGGGCGGCCTCGGTGGCGTCGGACCACAGTCCCAGGTCGGCGGGGGAAATGCGGCCCACGGGCTCCACGGCGGTGGCCTCGACGATGAGCAGGCCGGCGCCGGACTGGGCCAGGTTGCCCAGGTGCATGAGGTGCCAGTCGGTGGCCTCGCCGTTCACCGCCGAGTACTGGCACATGGGGGCGATGGCAATGCGGTTGGCCAGGGCCAGATTGCCGAGCTGGATGGGATCGAAAAGGGAAGGCATGGTCGGATGTTGGAACCACGGAAGGCCGAAGCTTACCCCGGGACGATGCCCCGGTTAACCGCGCGGAACCGGCCAAGCCCATGACCGGCCAGGTGGATTGCCGGATAATTCCGGTTTCGCTTCAATTCCATTCTCCATGCAGCCCGCTTCCCTGAAACGCTACGCCTGGCTGTCCATCGCCGCCGCCATCGCCACCATCCTGCTCAAGGGCGTGGCCTGGTGGATGACCGGCTCGGTGGGCCTCCTGTCCGACGCCCTGGAGTCCTTCGTCAATCTGGCCGCCGCCATCATGGCCCTGGCCATGCTCTCCGTGGCGGCGGAGCCGGAGGACGAGAACCACCCCCACGGCCACGGCAAGGCGGAATATTTCGCCAGCGCCTTCGAAGGCTTCCTCATCCTGGTGGCCGCCGCCAGCATCGCCTATGCCGCCGTGGACCGGCTGCTGCATCCCCAAGGCCTGGAGGCCGTGGGCGTGGGCCTGGCGGTGTCCGTGGTGGCCTCCCTGATCAACCTGGTGGTGGCCCGCACCCTCATGAAGGTGGGCAAGGAGCAGAACTCCATCACCCTGGAGGCGGACGCCCACCACCTGCTCACCGACGTGTGGACCTCCGCCGGCGTCATCGTCGGCGTCAGCCTGGTGTGGGCCACGGGCTGGCTCTGGCTGGACCCGGCCATCGCCCTGCTGGTGGCGACCAACATCGTCTGGACCGGCTGGCAGCTTCTGCAACGTTCCGCCTCCGGCCTCATGGACGTGGCCCTGCCCTCCGAGCAGATCGAAGCCATTGAAAAAGTGCTGGCGGCTTACCGCGCCCGGGGCCTGGAGTTCCACGCCCTGCGTACCCGCCAGGCCGGGGCCCGGGCCTTCGCCACCCTGCATGTGCTGGTGCCGGGGGAGTGGACCGTGCAAGTGGGCCACGACTGGTTGGAACGCATCGAAACGGACATCCGTGCCGCCGTGCCCCGCATCCATGTCACCACCCACCTTGAACCCAAGGAAGATCCCCTCTCCCTCTCCGACCAAAGCCTGGACCGGACCTCCGCCTGAATCCGGACCGGCTCCGGGAATCCACCCTGCTTACTGCGTAGCGCTACGTAGTCTTCCCCGTAGCGGCACGAATTTACCCAGCCCGGCGCGCCCCCTGTAATCGGCCAAGGACATTTCGCCTGCGCGGAATGTCCCCCATTCCACCGAGCCTCAAGGAGCCGTCATGCGCAAATCCCCTCTTACCCTTCTCTGGCCGGGCCTTGCCCTGGCCGCCACCGCCGGTCTGGCCCAGGCCGGAAACAACCTGGACCTGAGCCTGGGTCTGGTAAACATCCGCCCGGACATCGAATCCCCCGTGGTGGGCGTGGAAGCCACCAACGAGACCAAGCCCATCCTCAACCTCACCTACTACCTGAACGATAGCCTGGCCCTCAACACCGCCGCGGGCATCACCCGCCATACCTTCTCCGCCGGCGGCGTCACCCTGGGCAAGGCCAGCATGGCCCCCTTCCATCTCATGCTCCAGTACCACTTCATGCCCGGATCGGCCTTCAGGCCCTATGTGGGTGCCGGCCTCCACCACACCATCTTCTTCGACAAGAAGGGCCCCACCTTCGACACCCTGCGGGGCTTCCCGGCGGACACCGGCGGCGTCCTCGAGGCGGGCTTCGACTACACCATCAACAAGGACTACTTCATCAATTTCGACGTGAAGAAGTTCTATCTGAAGACCGACGTCCTGCCCGGGGGCGGTGGCGCCAAGATCGAAACCCTCACCCTGGACCCGCTGCTTGTGGGCCTGGCGGTGGGCCGGCACTTCTGAAGCCACGCCGGCGGCGCCCGTATAACTACGGATGCGAAATCGTAGACCTACGGATTTCCCCGGTCGGTGCCGGGGGATTTAATGATCCCAGCCCCGCGGCGGCGGGGCGCCGCCCGCCATCATGGCGGGACGGGATGCCGGAGCGCCCTCGCTCCGGAGCGACAGCCAACGAGCAAGAGGAGACTGAACATGCTGCAAGCGGCTCTGGAACGGGATGCCCAGGCCCGTCCTTTCGAACAGAACATCAAGCGCTTCGGCGAGGCCGTGATGAGTACCCCGGCCCTGCTGGAGAGACTCGACACGGCACCGGACAAGGAAAGTTTCATCCAGCTCTACCGGGAACTGGCGGCGGGCCAGGGCATTCATTTTTCCCGCGACGAACTGCTCATCGCCGTGCAAGAGCAGAAACAGGGCAGCAACTGGGTCATTCCCAAAGCGGTCCTGCGCATGATCGCCGATCGTTTCTGAACGGAGGCACGCCATGTCCGATGAAATCAAGACCAACACCGGCCGGGTGGTGGGCCGCTGGAACGGCGATTCGGCCCAGGACCTCATGGCCGAGGTGGCCCGCATCAAGCAGGCCCTGACCCAGGAGCGCTCCACCGACTTCCTCGATTCCCGGGCCATGCCCCACCGGGAGCAGTTGCCGGAGGACCTGCTGAACTTCAGGGCCTACCACCTGTGGGGCTGCGACAAGCGGGGTTCCTGCCTGGTGGGCACCAACGCCAACCGCATCGAATCGGTGGAGAAAGTCCTGTCCTTTTCCCTGATCGAGCATCACTGAACCTCGTGTATTCCCGCCGCCCCCCGCGCCCTCCGGCGCCGGGGGCATCTCCATTTCCGGTGTCGGGTTGTTCAGGGCGCCGGGCCTACGTAGCATGAGGAGGCGATATGCCGGCCCAATCCCTGGCCTGCCGCGAACCGAATCGGGGGCTCGACATGCTTGGCGGTGATTTGCAGGTGACACTGAACAAGGTCCAGGAGATCGCCCGGGAGGTGGTGGCGCCCAGTGCCCAGGCCAGCGACCGGGAGGCCCTATGGCCTGAATCGGGCATACGCGCCCTCCAGGGCGCCGGCCTCGGCGGCCTGGTGGTGCCCTCAGCCTATGGCGGCCAGGGCCAGGGACTCCTCGCCCTGGCCCGGGTTTGCGAAACCCTGGGCCAGGAATGCGCCTCCACCGCCATCTGCTTCGGCATGCATTGCGTCGGCGCTTCGGTGATCGCCGCCAACGCCACCCCCGACCAGCGCGGACGCTTCCTGGACCCCATCTGCGCCGGCCGCCACATCACCACCCTGTCGCTCAGCGAGGCCGGCACCGGCGCCCACTTCTACCTGCCCCAGACCGCCCTGGAGGCGGTCTCGGACCAGGAATACAGCCTCACCGGCAGCAAGACCTTCGTCACCAATGGCGGCCACGCCGACTCCTACGTAGTCTCGGCGGTAGCGGCTTCCCCCGAGGCGCCCATCGGCCAGTTCTCCTGCGTGGTGCTGCCGGCCGGTACCGAAGGCATCCAGTGGGGTAGTCCCTGGGACGGCCTGGGCATGCGCGGCAATTCCTCCCGGACCATGGAGCTGCATGGCGCCCGAATTCCCCGGGAAAACCTGCTGGGCAAGGAGGGTGACCAGATCTGGTACATCTTCAACGTGGTCACCCCCTACTTCCTCATCGCCATGGCCGGCACCTTCCTGGGGGTGGCCACCACCGCCCTGGAGGAGGCCCGCAAGCACCTGGCCCGCCGCTATCACACCCACACCGGCGCGAGCCTGGCCCAGGCGTCGGTGCTTCAACATCGGCTGGGCAGCCTTTGGGTGGTGCTGGAACGGACCCGCCGCCTCACCTACCACGCCGCCGCCAGCTTCGACGCCGGCGAGCCCGACGCCCTGACCGCCGTGATGGCCGCCAAGGTGGAGGTGGCCGACTGCGCCGTCAACCTGGTGAACGAGGCCATGACCCTGTGCGGCGGCATCGGCTATCGCAACGGATCCCGGCTGCACCGGCTGCTCCGGGACGCCCGGGCCGCTCACCTGATGTCGCCCACCACCGACATCCTGCGCGTCTGGATCGGCCGCGCCCTGCTGGGCCAGCCTCTGCTTTCGGACTGATGGGCATCCATGGGCAGCGCATCCGCCATGTCCACCAGCGTCGTTCACCTTCTGGGCGTGGACGACGGTCTGGCGCGCACCCTGCGCCACGCCCTGGAGCCTGGCATGAAGCTGGTCTCCCTGGACGGCCAGGAGCGGCTCTGCAACGCCTTCCAGGAGGGTCGCCGGCCCGCCGACGCGGTGCTGCTGGGTGTGGACCTGGAGGAGCCGGTGCGGGTGGCCCAGCGCATCCACACCTACGATAAGCATGTGCCCATCCTGATCCTGGGGGCGCCGGCCCGCTGCGCCCAGCTGAAGCGCACCCTCATGTTCAGCCCCTTTCTGGGCAACGAGGTAACGACCTGGCCCGTCGAGGACGTGGAGGCCCTGCCGGCCGCCATCCGCGATGCCGCGTTGCGCCGCCAGCAGCGCTCCCTGCAGCTCAATACCATCGCCAACGCCCAGATCCGCCTGGAGAAGTTGCCCCTCTTGCAGCCCGATGCCGGCCACTATCTGGACCAGCTGCTGGATAACGCGCCGGTGGGCGTGCTTACCGTGGACCCGACCGGCGCCGTCCTCACCCTCAACCGGCAGGCCAGGGAAATCCTGGGCACCAGCGAGATGGCCGCCCTGGGACATCCCCTGGCCGCCCTCTTGCCGAGGGCCCAACAGGGGCGTCTGGCCGGCTTCCTGGGACGCTGCCTGGAACGCATGGAACGGTTGCCCGCCGAGATCCTGGAGACGGGCGGCGCGGATGACAATCCCCGGTTCGTCGAAGTGACGCCCGCGCCCCTGGCCTACCGCACCGGCCAGCGGGGAGTCATGCTGATCCTCCAGGACGTGACTGACCGGGTCGCCTCCGAACGGGAGCGGGAACGGGCCGAGGAAGCCCTGCGCCTGCACGCCACGGTGTTGCGGGGCTTTCACGAGATCAGTTCGGCCCCCACCCTGTGCCTGGCGGAGAAGCTGCATCGCCTGCTGAAGCTGGGTTGTGAGCAATTCGGCCTGCCCATCGGCATCCTCTCCCATATCGACGGACAATGCTTCGAGGTCCTGGACGCGGTGAGCGACCATCCCGATTACGTTGCCGGCGTCAGCAAGAACCTGGAGGAAACCTACTGCGCCGCCACGGTTTTCTCCGGGGAGCCCGTGGCCTTCGAGCAGGCGGCGGGTACCGAATGGCAAAGCCACCCCACTTATCTCCGCCACGGCCTGGAAGCCTATATCGGCATGCGGGTCCAGGTGGATGGCGGCTTGTACGGCACCTTGTGCTTCGCGAGTCAGATGCCCCGGATCAAACCCTTCAGTTCCGCCGACCGGGAAACCCTCAAGCTCATGTCCCAGTGGGTGGGTGGCGAACTCCAGCGGGAACGGGCCGAGGCCCTCATGCGCAAACTCTCCGGCGCCCTGGAGCAGACCGCCGACTCCATCATCATCACCGACCGGGAGCGGCGCATCGAGTACGTCAATCCGGCCTTCGAACAGCTCACCGGCTACGCCCAGGAGGAAGTGGTGGGACTCAAGACCTACTTCCTCCGCTCCGGGGTCCACGACGAGAAGTTCTACGCGGCCCTCTGGGAAACCATCAGCGCCGGCGGCGTCTACCGGGGCGTCATGGTCAACCGCAAGAAGGATGGCAGCATCTTCCACGAGCAGAAGACCATCAGCCCCCTCAAGGACGGACGGGGCGAGATCACCCATTTCATCTCCACGGGCCACGACATCACGGAACTGGTGCTGGCCGAGGACAAGGAGCGCCGCCGCCGGGCCGAGCTGGCCCATGTGGCCCGCCTCAGCACCCTGGGGGAAATGACCTCGGGCCTGGCCCACGAACTCAACCAGCCTCTCTGCGCCATCACCACCTACGCCCAGACCTGCCTGCGCATCCTCCAGAGCGGCGATCCGGAGCCCGTCCAGCTCCGCTATGGCCTGGAGCAGGTGGTGCGGCAGGCGGAACTGGGTGGCGCCATTTTCCGCCGGCTGCGCAATTTCGCCCGCAAGGGCGAGACCCGCCGGCAACGGGTCAACGTCCGCGAAATCATCGACGAGGTGGCCGGCTTCATCCGCACCGAGGCCCGGCAGCAGCAAGTGGGCCTGGACCTGGAAATCGGCCGCAACCTCCCCCGGGTGCGGGTGGACCCCATCCAGGTGGAGCAGGTGCTGCTCAACCTGGCCCGCAACGCCCTGGACGCCCTGGGCGGCGTCCATGAAGCCCGCCGGCGGCTGGTGATCAAGGCCAGCCGCCATGCCCGCCGCTCGGTCAAGGTCTGCATCTCCGACAGCGGCCGGGGCTGCGCGCCGGAAACCGTCGACCGGCTGTTCGAACCTTTTTTCACCACAAAACCACAAGGTCTGGGCGTGGGCCTGGGCATCAGCCAAAGCCTCATCGAGGCCCACGGCGGGAGGTTGTGGCTGGCGGCCAACTCGGAGGCCGGCGCCACGTTCTGTTTCACCCTGCCCGGCGAGGAGACCAGCCATGATGACGATGAAAGCCAGCCCCGCGACTAAGCCCACGGTGTTCATCGTGGACGACAACGCCGCCGTCCGCGACGCCATCCGCTGGCTGGTGGAACAGGTGGGGCTGGGCGCGAAGACCTTCGCCAATGCCCAGGAATTCCTGGCCGCCTACCGGCCCGGTACCCGGGGCTGCCTGGTGCTGGACATCCGCATGCCGGGCATGAGCCGCATCGAACTCCAGGAGAAGCTGGCCCGGGAAGGTGCCCATCTGCCGGTCATCATCGTCACCGGCCACGGCGACGTACCCATCACCGTGCGCGCCATGAAGGCGGGCGCCTTCGAGTTTCTGCAGAAACCCTTCAACGACCAGACCCTGCTGGACGCCATCCAGGCCGCCCTGGACCGCTTCGGCCAGGTCTGGGAGCGTGAGGACCGCGTCAGCAGCACCAGTCGCAGTCTGGCCAGCCTGACCCCCCGGGAGCGGGAAGTCCTGGAGCAGCTCCGGCTGGGCAAGCTCAACAAGGTCATCGCGGCCGACCTGAATCTCTCCGTGCGTACCGTGGAGGGCCACCGGGCCAAGATCATGGAGAAGATGGGAGCCCGCACCCTGGGGCAACTGATCGAAATGGTGGTGCGGGTCGCCCCCGAGGAGTAGGCCCGGCCTCACCGGTTCCTGTTCCCACGCGGGCCGGCCTGGGCGGCGCCGGCCCGCGGCGGGAGACGCCCGCTCAGTTCGCCGTGTAGATGCGCACTTCCGGCGGCGCCTGGAGCAGGGGCGCCAGCGCCGACACCACGTCGTGGGTGAACAGATCGCTCTTCAGGTAGGCCTCGGCCTGATCCCTGGAGGCAAACCCGTGCAGCACCTGCACGTCATCGTCCCGCACCAGCAGCGCCTTGCTGCGGGCGCCCGGGATGCTCTTCAGGAACGGCTTGCGGTACTTGGCGTAGACCGCCGCGGCGGCCGGCCGGTCCTTGGCGTCGACCTTCAGGGTGATCTCCAGCCAAGCGGACTGGGCCAGGGCCGTCAGCGAGCCGAACAGGGTGGTGGCGGCGAGCAGGAGGGTGGCCGTCCAGCGGCGGAAGGGGGCGTGATTGGAAGACATGGGGGATTCCTTTGTGAAATGGGGGAGGGGAGGAACAGGCGGCCCGAGGCTCAGGCGGCCGTGTAGATGCGCACGTCCGGGGCCGCGCGCAGCATGGGCTTGAGCGCGGTGACCACGTCCTGGTTGAACAGGGGGCTTTCCAGGTAGGCCCGGGCCTGATCCTCCCGGGCGAAGCCGTGCAGGACCTGCACGTCCTGGTCGCGGACCAGCAGTGTTTTCTCGCTGGCGCCGGCCACCGTCTCCAGAAACGGAGCCTTGTAGCGCTGGTAGACAGCCGCGGCCCGGGCGCGGTCCTCGGCGGCGATATCCAGGGTGATTTCCAGGTAAACCATGATGTAACTCCTATGCGGATGAAGGGGGTGGGTTCGCCGCATCGACGGCTTGACGCCCAGGCTAAGGGTTGCCAGACTCAATCGGAAATTTCTTGTTCGCATGAAATTCATTCACGTTGGCTATCAATCTTCGCCCATGAACCTAGCCCAGCTGCGCTTCGCCAGCGCGGTCGCCGATACCGGTTCCTTTACCGCCGCGGCTGCCCGCTGCCACGTGACCCAGCCCACCCTGTCCAACGGCATCGCCCAGCTGGAGCAGGAGCTGGGCGAGCGCCTGTTCGTGCGCACCACCCGTAGCGTGGCCCTCACCTCCTTCGGCGAGCACGTGATGCCCGGCATCAACGAGGTGCTCCACGCCCACCAGGCGCTGGTGCTGGGAGCCCGGGCCTACCTGAGGCCGGAGACCCGGGTGCTGCGCATCGGCACCTCGCCCCTGGTGAGCGGACGCATCCTGGGCATGATCATCGAGCCCTACCGCAGCCGGCATCCGGAGGTGGACATCGTGCTGCGGGAAATGAACATGTCCGACCTCTACGGAAAGCTGGAGGAAGGGCAGCTGGACCTGCTGGTGGGGGTGGCCAACCTCTATGGCGGGGCCTGGGAGACCGCGGCCCTCTACGACGAGCCCCTGATGTACGTGGCCCGCGGCCCGGCGCCCGCCCGGGGCCGGCCCCGGGCCGTGTGCTTCCGGGACATCGCCGGCGAGCAATTCGTGATGGTGCCCGACGCCTGCGGGCTGGCCCGCTCCACCCGGGCCCTGTTCCGGGCCCACCGCCGGCCGCTCAACGCCTATTCGGGCGAGGCCCTGAGCTACCAGGTGCTGGAGCAGTGGGCCGGGCTGGGCATCGGCGCCGCGATCCTGCCCCTGTCCAAGCTCTCGGCCCGCTCCGCGAGCGCCGCGCGCATCCTGGACAAGTCCGGCCGGGAAGTGCGCCTGTCCTTCGAGGCGGCCTGGTCGCCCAGGGCCATGTCCTCCGAACATCTGAGCGATTTCGTGACCCACCTGCGCGAGGTAGTGCCCCAGCTGGTGGCGGGGCTGGACCTGGAATCCCCGGCCGCCGCCGGCGACTCGTCCCCCGCCTGATTCCCCGGGAGCGGGACGCGCTGGACAAGATCCGGCTGGGCAAGCTCAACAAGGCCATCGCGACCCACCTGGATCTCTGCGTGCGGACCGCGGAAGTCCACAGGGCCAAGATCATGAAAAAGATGGGAGCCCCTACCTGGGGCAACCGATCGACATGGCGGTAAAGGCCGATCCCGCCCTTTAAGGCCCATACCCGGGGCGGGGCTGGCACCGAGCCCTCACATTCACACCCCCGTAATACCACGTGGTTTCCCGTATTTCTCCGGATTTTTCCGGGGCCGGCCGACGCATATAAATCAGTCCAGACGACCGTGGCGACGCGCCCCTCCAGGGCGGAATGGAGCGCATCGCGGCGGCCGTCGCCGGTCACCCACGAATCGAGGAATCAAGGAGACAA
>DAOQNK010000062.1:0-13749 GCA_035332045.1 Thiobacillaceae bacterium
GCCTGGGCAACATCGCCCAGATCGACACGCCCTACCTCACGGAAGGCTCGTCGGGTCTGACCTATGTGGTGGACCGCTTCAAGGGCTGGCCCCACTCCGGCCACATCACCCTGGCCCGGGGCGAGCGCTCCCGCCTGGCCGACCATGCGGCCGGCATTCTTTGAAACGGCTCAAGTCCGGGCGCCATTCATCCGTTAAACCTGCCTGGAAATGGCCATCAGGCAGGGTGGCCATGGTATCTAGCTTGAGCAGGTGGGCCATGGACAGGGATAATGGACAAGTTTGTACGAATTCACGGGCATGCCACATAGCATGCCTACCATTCATTCAATCAAGAGCGAGGTTGTGAAATGCGGACGATGCATCGAATTGGCCTGAGCGCCCTGGCGGTTGCCCTGGCGCTGGCCCTGGGCGGTTGCGGTGACAAGAAGGAAGAGAAGGGCGCCACCCAGGTTGCGGCGAAGGTGAACGGCGAGGAAATCACCGTCCACCAGGTCAACCATGAGTTGGCCAAGATGGGCAACCTGCCGCCGGAGCAGGCCAAGTCTGTGTCTCTGCGGGTGGTCAAGGCCCTGGTGGATCAACAGCTTCTGGTGCAGAAGGCCCTGGAAGAAAAGATGGATCGGGATCCCCAGGTGCTTCAGGCCCTAGAGGCCGCCCGCCGCCAAGTGCTCTCCCAGGCCTACATCCAAAAAGTGTCTGGCGCGCCTTCGGCGCCCAGCCAGACCGAGGTCACCGACTACTACAACAAGCATCCCGAGCTTTTCGCGGAGCGTCGCATCTATCGTCTCCAGGAAATCAACATTCCCGTCACGCCGGCCAACGAGGCCACCGTGAAGCAGCAACTGGCCCAGAGCAAGAGTCTGAATGACCTCATGCAGTGGCTCAAGGCCCAGAACATCGCCGCGCGGACCGGCCAGTCCACCAAGCCCGCCGAGCAATTGCCGCTGGAAATCCTGCCCAAGCTGCACAAGCTGAAGGACGGCCAGGTCCTGACCCTGGGTGGCCCGGGCAGCATCAATCTGCTCATCATCGCCGCCTCCCAGTCCCAACCGCTGACACCGGAACAAGCCAAGCCCGTCATCGAGCGTTTCCTGGCCAACTCCGGCAAGCGCCAGGTGTTGGAGTCCGACCTCAAGAAGCTGCGGGACAAGGCCAAGATCGAATACCTGGGCGACTACGCCGATGCCGGCAAAACCGAGGCCAAGGCGGCGGCACCCGCCGCGCCGGCCGAGGCCCCCGCCGCACCCGCCCAGCCCGCCGCGCCGGCTGACCAGGCCATCGAGAAGGGCCTGAACGGGCTGAAATGAGGTCGGAGTCGTCATGCCCCACGCGGTTTGCTCGAACCGCGCTCTCCGCCCCCGGGAGGCGCCGTGTTCGAAGGCGGGGCCCACGCTAAGATGGGTGTCATGACCCGCGCCCCGGGATGGTGGGATGTCCGGGTCCTGGCGAGGGTCCTGCCTTTCCTGCTGTACATGGTCTTCCTGGCCGTGGAGGATGTCCTCGCTGGCGTGGACGTCGGGTTCGACCTGCGCTGGCTCTATCCCGCGAAGATCGCGGGCGTCGTGTTCCTCCTCGCCCTGTTCAGGGCCGAGTACACCGAACTGGCGTCGCGCCCCAGCCGGGTCCAGGCTGGATTGCTGGCACCCGCGGTGGGGGTCCTGGTCTTCATTCTGTGGATCCACCTCGACGGCGGCTGGCTGGTGACGGGGGCCGGGACGGGGTATTCACCTTTGGACGAAGCCGGACGCATCCGCTGGGAACTGGCCGTGCCCCGGCTCCTGGGAGCCGCTGTGGTGGTACCCGTCATGGAGGAACTGTTCTGGCGCTCTTTCCTGTTGCGCTGGATCGAGCGCCACGATTTTCTCCAGCTGGAACCCGCCCGCATCGGCTTGCGCGCCATGCTCATCGGCAGCCTGCTGTTCGGGCTGGAGCACAGCCTCTGGTTCGCCGGCATCCTGGCGGGCCTTGCCTACGCCTGGCTGTATCGGACCAGTGGCAGCTTGTGGCCGCCCGTCATCGCCCATGCCGTCACCAATCTGGCCCTGGGCATCTGGGTCCTGGCCACCGGCGCATGGAGCTTCTGGTGACGCCCCGGGCCTGGTTGCTGGCGGGGCTGCTCCTGCTGCCCTGGACGTCCGTCCAAGCCCTGGAAGGGGATACGCTGCGGCCTTTCGTCAATGCCAGCTTTGGCTATGACAGCAACATCTTCCGCTTCGCCAATGACGCGGAAGTCGCGACCTACAGTGCCAGCCTGGGCTGCCTGTTGGCGCCGACATCCTTGTGCGCGTCCACCCGCATCGAACCGGTGAGCTACTGGCGATATGGCGCGGGGCTCAACCTGGACTGGAAGCAGGGCCGGCAGGAAGTGACGGGGAAGGTCTCCGCCGACAAGACCCGTTTCAGCCGCTACACCGATTTGCTGGACTACACCGGCCGGGATATCCAGGGCGAATGGAAATGGACGCTCGGCAATCAGTGGTCCGGCCTGCTTTCCGGCAACCAGTTGCGGACTCTGGCGCCCTACACCAACCAGGGCACCGGCACCTTGGGCAGCAATCTGCGCACCGAGGAGACCACCGCCTTCCAGGCCGACTATTGGTTCCACACCGAGTGGAAGGCCCGGGCCCGCATCGAGCACTACACCCTTAGCTACTCGGCGGCCAGCCAGCAATTCCGGGACCGCACCCGCAACACCGGCACCATGGGCCTCTACCGCCTCGGCAACACCGTCCAGCGGCTGGGGGTGGAACTGGTGGATGTGCAAGGCGAGAATCCTGGCACCCCGGGAACGGATTTCAGCGAGCACGCCCTGCGCCTGGTCGGCGAATGGGTCCCCACTGGCAAGACGCGCCTGATCGGCAGGCTGGGCTATATCAGTCGCACCCGCTCCGCGCCAGGCAGCAAGGACTATTCCGGACCGGAATGGCGGTTGGAGGCCAACTGGACGCCCACGGGCAAAACCCTGCTCCAGGCCACCCTGGCCCGGGACCTGCGGGATTCCGATCTGGGCGGCTCAAGCTTCGAGGTGGCCGATAGCCTGGGCCTGAACGCCAACTGGCAGTTCCTGCCCAAGACGCGCCTGCAGGCCGCCTTGAGTTACGAGCGGGTGGACTATAACGGTGTGGTCCGCCAGGACAGCCTCTGGAATTCTTCCCTCGCCGTGGTCCACGAGGCCTGGCGGGGAGGCGAGGTCAGCGCCGGCGTCCAGCGCTCCATCCGGAGTTCCACGAATGGCATTTATGATTTCGCCAGCAATGCCCTTTTCCTGAATGCCAACCTGACTTTCTAGCGCAGAACAAGATGTATTTCGAGAACGCCACCCTTGCCCTCGTCCGCCGCCTGACGCACCCCCTGGGTGCCGTCCTGGTCCTGGTCGCGGTGCTTGCCTACTATGACGAGCCGCTGGATGGCTATTACATCGTGCTGTCCATCATCGTCTTTTTTCTTTCCGCCAACCTGTTCGACGACTTGTCCATCCTGCGGCCCTGCGGCCGGGGCAGGCTGCTGAGCGGCATCGGCAGCGTGCTGTTCGCCTGGATGCTGACCGTGGGCGCCTTGTTGTTCCTGGCCTATGTGACGCATCTGGAGAGCCATTTCTACGAGGACGCCATCGTCGCCTGGTTCCTGATCACCCCCATCGTTTTGGTTTCCCTGCATTTCCTGACCCGAGCCTACGTCCACAATTTGCATTCCCGAGGCCAGGTGCGGCGGGCGATCATCGTCGGCGGCAACGAGGTGGGCCTGCGCCTGGCGGTGCGCCTGGAAGACAATGAGTGCCTGCTGGCGGAATGCCTGGGCTTCTTCGATGACCGCCGCAAGGACCGGCTGCATCCCGATGTCCAGGCCCGCCACCTGGGCCAGACCCGGGAGCTCATGGACTACATCAAGGCGCATCGGGTGGATGTGATCTACATTTCCCTGCCCCTGTCCCAGAAGGACCGCATCGCGGCCCTCATGGACATGCTCAAGGACAGCACTGCCTCCATCTACGTGGTGCCGGATGTGTTCACCTACGACCTGATCCAGGCCCGGATCGACCAGATCGGCGGCATTCCGGTGATCGCCATCCTGGAGACGCCGTTCACCAGCATCAATGCCTTCAACAAACGCATGCTGGACGTGCTGCTTTCCCTGACAATCCTGGTCCTCATTTCGCCGCTGCTGCTGCTCATCGCCCTGGCCGTGCGGCTGGATTCCCCCGGGCCCGTCATTTTCCGGCAGCGCCGCTATGGCTTGAACGGCGAGGAAATTATCGTCTACAAGTTTCGCTCCATGACCGTCTGCGAGGATGCCGGCGACATTCGCCAGGCCACCCGCGGCGATTCCCGAATCACCCGTCTGGGCGCCTTTCTGCGCCGCACCTCCCTCGACGAGCTGCCCCAGTTCATCAACGTCATCCAGGGCCGCATGAGCATCGTCGGGCCCCGACCCCATGCCGTTGCCCACAACGAGCTGTATCGCAAGCAGATCGCCGGCTACATGCTTCGCCACAAGGTGAAGCCGGGCATCACCGGCTGGGCTCAAGTCAACGGCTACCGGGGTGAAACCGAATCCGTGGACAAGATGGCGGCCCGCGTCCAGTTCGACCTGGATTACCTGCGCAACTGGTCCTTGTCCCTGGACCTCCTCATCGTCTTCAAGACCATCTGGCTGGTGTTCAAGGACGCGAGGGCCTATTGATGATGTTTGCGGATACGACCCCTGGAATGCTATGTAGCGTTCCGGCCGGAAATTTTTATGGCAACCAAGTAGCGGGAAGGGTGAGATGAGAATGAACCTGTATCGGATTCTGGCGGTGCTGGCGCTGTTGTGCATGACAGTCGCGGCGCGGGCCTCCAATGATTACGCCATGGCGACCGGGGACATGTTGCGCATCTCCGTGTATGACCACCCGGATCTGGCCACCGAAACCCGGGTGAGCGAGAACGGCACCATCCTGTTCCCCCTCATCGGGGAAGTGCAGGTGGCCGGCGGCAACGCCCAGGCCGCTGCGGGCCGCATCGCCAAGGCCCTGGAGGCGGGGGGCTTCATCCGCTCACCCCAGGTCAACGTGGTGGTCCTGGAATTCAAGGGCCAGGAAGTGGCCGTACTGGGCCTGGTCAACCGGCCCGGCAAGTTTCCCCTGCAAAAGAGCAGCCGGGTGACCGACATCCTTGCCCTGGCTGGCGGTGTGGTGCCCACCGCCGCCGACGGCATGGTGCTCATCACCAGCCGGGGTGGCAAGACCGAGCACATCGACATCGACCTGCCCTCCCTCTTCCAGCCCGGAGGCGATGCCCTGAACAAGGAAGTCGCCAACAACGACATCCTGTATGTACCCAGGGAGCCCCGCTTCTACATTTATGGCGAGGTGCAGCGGCCCGGTTCGTTCCGCCTGGAGAAGAACATGAATGTGGTGCAGGCCCTGTCCGTCGGTGGCGGATTGACGCCCCGCGGCACCCAGAAGGGCATCCGGGTCATGCGCAGGGGGGCCGACGGGGCCATGCAATCCCTTGAAGTCCAGTTGTCCGACCCCCTCAAGCCGGACGATGTCATCTACGTCAAAGAAAGCCTGTTCTGATTCAGGGGCCGCCATGAACTTCAGTCAATTCCTGCTCATCCTCAAGGCACGCTGGCTGGTGGCCACCCTGGCCCTGGCTGTGACGGTGGCCACCACCCTGGTGGTCAGCCTGATCCTGCCCAAGAACTTCACCGGCACCGTGACCCTGGTGGTGGATTCCAAGTCCAAGGATCCCGTCTCGGGCGTGCTTTATCCCTCCCAGCTGCTGCCCGGTTACCTGGCCACCCAGGTGGACATCATCAAAAGCCAGAACGTGGCCCTGAAAGTGGTGGACGGCCTGAAGCTGGCCGAGAACGCCCAGATCCGCCAGGAGTACAAGGACGCCACCGACGGCCAAGGCGATATCCGCCACTGGCTGGCCGACCTGCTCCTGAAGAAGCTGGATGTACAGCCTTCCCGGGAATCCAGCGTCATCACGGTGGCCTTCGAGGGCGCCGATCCCAAGTTCGCCGCCATCGTCGCCAATGCCTTTGCCCAGAGCTACATCCACACCAATCTGGAGTTGAAGGTGGAGCCGGCCCGCCAGTCCACCGCCTGGTACGAATCCCAGGTCAAGCAATTGCGGGAAAGCCTGGAGAAGGCCCAGTCCAAGCTCTCCGACTACCAGCGCCAGAAGGGGCTGGTGGCCTCCGAGGAGCGCATCGACGTGGAAACCGCCCGTCTGGCCGAACTGTCCAGCCAGTTGGTGGCCGCCCAGTCCCAGACCTTCGATACCGAGTCGAAGCAAAGCCAGAGCCAGAACTCCCTGGCCGAGGTGGAACAGAATCCCCTGATCCAGGGCCTCAAGCGGGACGTGGCCAGCGCCGAGAGCAAGCTCTCCGAACTCGGCCAGAAGGTGGGCAAGAACCATCCCCAGTACCAGCGGGCCCAGGCGGAGCTGGATACCCTCAAGTCCAAGCTCGACGGCGAAATGAAGGTGGCGAAGAAGACCGTCGGCACCAGCGCCACGGTGGCCAAGGGCCGGGAGGCCGACATCCGCGGTGCCCTGGGCGCCCAGAAGTCCAAGGTGCTGGCCCTGAAGCAGCAGCGCGACGAGGCCGCCCTGCTGATCCGCGACGTGGAAAACGCCCAGCACCTCTACGACAACGCCCTGCAGCGCTTTGGCCAGACCAGCCTGGAAGCCCAGAACAATCAGACCGACGTGGCCGTCCTGAATCCGGCGGTGCCCCCGGTGGAGGCCTCCAGTCCCAAGCTCCTGCTCAACATGGCTCTGGCCGTGTTCCTGGGCGGCCTGCTGGGCGTGGGCCTGGCCTTCCTCATGGAAATGATCGACCGCCGTGTGCGTTCCGAGGACGATGTGGTCCTGGCGCTGGACATTCCCGTCCTGGGCGAGATCGCCAGGGGCGGCAAGGCCCATGGCTGGCTGGCCTTCCGTGGCCACAAAGCCTGATTCAGGGAGATAAATCTCATCATGAACCAAACCGTACAAAGCCCCCGCGCCGAACTCACCATGGGACGCATCCTCCTGGACCAGGGCAAGCTGTCCGCCCAGGACGCGGAAAGGGTGCTGCGTCTGCAGAAAGAACAGAACCTGCGCTTTGGCGAGGCCGCCATCCAGTTGGGCCTGATCACCCAGGCGGACATGCAGCAGGCCCTGGCACGGCAGTTCGACTATCCCTACCTGGCCTCGGGGGAGGGTGGCTACAGCGCTTCCCTGGTGGCGGCCTACTCCCCCTTCGGGCCCGAAGTGGAAAGCCTGCGCGCCCTGCGCAGCCAACTCATGCTGCGCTGGTTCACCCTGGGCAACAAGGCGCTGGCCGTGACCGGCACCGAACCCGGCGATGGCGCCAGCTACCTGGCGGCCAACCTGGCGGTGGTCTTTTCCCAGCTGGGTGAACGCACTTTGCTCATCGACGCCAACCTGCGCACCACCGGGATCAGCCAGCTGTTCAACCTCTCTGGCCGCATGGGGCTTTCGGATGTCCTGGCCGGCCGGGCCGACTTGGACTGCGTGGCCCGCATTCCCGCCTTCGTCGATCTCTCCGTGCTACCCGCCGGTACCCTGCCGCCCAATCCCGCGGAACTCCTCTCCCGCAACAACCTGGTGGAGATGCTGGGCCAATTGGGCGCCAGTTTCGACGTTATCCTCATGGATACGCCGCCGGCGGGCATCTCGGCGGACTTCCAGACCGTGGCCGCCCGGGCCCGGGGCGCCCTGCTGTGTGTCCGTAAAAACCACTCGCGACTGAGTGAAGTGGCCGGTGTGAAGGCCATGCTGCTGGCGGCGGGCGCCGAAGTGGTGGGCGCGGTCATCAACGAACATTGAGCCCGGTTCAGCCATGAGCGCCCGGCCCGCGGCCGCCGGATCCGCCACTGCCGCCCTGGCGGTCTGGTGGCCCATCCTGGTTGGCCTCCTCGTCCTGTATGTCCCCACCTACCACGATCTGGCCACGGGGTTGTGGAACAGCGAGGAGCAGGCCCACGGCCCCATCGTTCTGATGGTGGCCCTGTTCCTGATCTGGCAGCGCCGGGACATGTTCCTGGTTCCCGACCAAGGGGGGGAAGCCCGTCCCCGGGCGGGCTGGATATTGCTGGTGTTCGGCTTGCTGCTCTATGCGTTGGGCCGTTCCCAGGAAATCCTGTTGTTCGAGGTGGGTTCCCAGATTCCGGTGCTTCTCGGCGTGCTCCTGATCACCCTGGGCGGCGGACCGGCCAAGGCCTTGTGGTTCGCCCTGTTCTTCCTGCTGTTCATGGTTCCCCTGCCAGGTTTCGTGGTGGATGCCGCCACCGGTCCGCTGAAGCAGAACGTCTCGGTCATCGCCGAGCAGGTCCTCTACGCCCTGGGCTATCCCGTGGCGCGCAGCGGCGTCACCCTGACCGTCGGGCCCTACCAACTGCTGGTGGCCGATGCCTGTTCCGGGCTCCATTCCATGTTCAGCCTGTCGGCCATGGGGCTGCTTTATCTGTATCTGATGGGGCATGGCCAGTGGTGGCGCAACGCCATCCTCATCGCCGCCATCCTGCCCATCGCCTTCTTCGCCAACATCATCCGGGTCATGATCCTGGTGCTGGTGACCTATCACCTGGGTGACGCCGCCGGGCAGGGCTTCCTGCATGGCTTCGCCGGCGTTCTGTTGTTCGTCGTCGCCCTGCTGACCCTGTTCGCCCTGGATGGCATCCTGGGCTATTTCGTCCAACGAACCTCCAAGAGCGACCCATGAATTTCGACGCATTCAACGGCGATGCCGACGGCCTTTGCGCCCTGCACCAGATGCGCCTGGCCGAACCCGGCGAAACCACGCTGGTCACCGGTGTGAAGCGCGATATCGGCCTGCTGAAGAAAATCGATGCCACGGCCGGCGATGCGATTCTTGCCCTGGACATCGCGGTGGAGAAGAACGCCGCCCCCCTGGCGACCCTGTTGGAGAAAGGCGTCCGGGTGCGCTGGTTCGATCACCACGCCCCTGGCGAACTGCCTGCCCACCCCCTGTTCCAGGCCACCATCGATACCTCGGCGGATGTCTGCACCAGCCTGCTGGTGGACCGGTATCTGGAAGGCCGGCACCGGGCCTGGGCGGTGACCGCCGCCTTTGGCGATAACCTCCACGATGCCGCCCGCCGCGCCGCCGAACCCCTGGGTCTGGTCGCTGATCGCCTGGATGCCCTCCGGGAATTGGGGGAGTGCCTCAACTACAACGGCTATGGCGACAGCCTGGACGACCTGCATTTCCATCCCGCCGACCTTTATCGGGCCATGAAGCCCCACGCCGACCCCTTCTCCTTCATCCAGGACTCGCCGGAATTCCACACCCTGCGGTCCGGGTACGCCCTGGACATGGCCCAGGCCCGGGCGGTGTCGGCGTCGGAGTCGAGACCCTCCGGCGCCGTCTATATCCTGCCCGACGAAGCCTGGGCGCGGCGGGTGTCCGGTGTCTACGCCAATGATCTGGCCACGGCCCACCCCCAACGGGCCCATGCCCTGTTGACCCGCTCCCCCAAGGGCCATTACGTGGTCAGCGTGCGGGCGCCGCTGGTCAACAAGACCGGCGCCGACGAGCTTTGCAAGCGTTTCGACACGGGTGGCGGCCGTAAGGCCGCGGCGGGTATCAACGTCTTGCCCGAGTCCCGCATCCCCGACTTCATCGCCGCGTTCTTCGAGGCGTATCCGGGCGACTGATCGTCCCGCGCCTCGCAGTCGCCATCTTCCCGCCAGAACGGAACCCGACTTCATGGATACCTTGATCCCCCCTTACGGCGGCACGCTCGCCCCCCTGCTGGTCAACGCTGAGCGGGCCGCCGCCATTCGCCAGGAAACCCGGGAAATGGCCTCGGTGGACCTGGACTGGCAGCAGATATGCCTTCTGGAATTGCTGCTCAACGGTGCCCTCTCGCCCTTGGCGGGATACATGGGGCGAGAGGAGATGGCGGGCGTGCTGTCCGCCATGCGCCTGCCGGACGGACGCTTCTGGCCACTGCCCGTGGTCCTCGCGGTACCCGCCAAGGCCGCCGCCGGCCTGTCGCCCGGTAAGCCCGTCGCCTTGCGGGATGCGGAAGGATTCATGCCCGCCATCCTCCATGTCGGCGAGATCTGGGAGGCCGATCCGGAGGCGGAAGCACGCTTGGCCGAGGCCTCCGGCCTGCCCATGGCGGCGCCCCTGGCCGAGGCGGGCATGTGCTACCTGGCGGGCCGGGTGGAAGGCGTGGCCTTGCCGCCCCGCAACGATTTTCTTGCCTTGAGATCGACCCCCGCCCAACTGCGTGAGCAGTTCCAGCGTCGAGGCTGGCGCAAGGTCCTGGCTTACCAGCCTAGCCAGCCCATGCACCGTCCCCACCAGGAGTTCGTGCTGGGCGCCGCCGTGGAGCAGGAGGCCAACCTGCTGATTCATCCCATGGCCGGCGCCGATCCGGTCATGGTGGCGAGCCATTTCGCCCTGGTCCGCTCTTGCCAGGCCATCATGCCCCGCTTTCCGGCGGCCACCAGCGCCATGGCCCTGAATCCCCTGATGCCTTTGGCTTCCGGCCCCCGGGAGAGCTGGCTGCGGGCCATCATCGCCCGCAACTACGGGTGCTCCCATCTGGTGGTCGGGGGCGAGACTCCCCTGGCTGGAGATTTCCGACGGGGCGAGGACACCAGCTGCCTGGACGCGATCCTGCCGGACGATGCCCGCGACCAGCTGGCGGTCCGCCTCATCGGCTTCCCCCGCCTGGTCTATGCCGAGGACCGGGACGAGTACCTGGCTGACACCGAAGTGCCGCCCGGGGCGCGGGTCCAGACCATGAACGGCGAGGAATTGTCCCGCCGTCTCATGGGCGGCCTGAAGGTGCCCGAATGGTTCACCTACCCCGAGGTGCTGGCGGAGTTGCGCAAAGCCTATCCGCCCCGGTCCAGGCAGGGCTTCACGGTCTTCTTCACCGGCCTGTCCGGCGCGGGCAAGTCCACCATCGCCCGGGCGCTTACGGTCAAGCTCATGGAAATGGACGGCCGCCGGGTGACCCTGCTGGATGGCGACGTGGTCCGCCGCCACCTGTCCTCGGAGCTGGGATTTTCCAAGGCCCACCGCGACATCAACATCCGCCGCATCGGCTACGTGGCCAGCGAGATCACCAAGCACGGCGGCATCGCCATCTGCGCGCCCATCGCGCCCTACGCCAGCACCCGCCGGGCGGTGCGCGCCATGATCGAAGCCTGGGGCGGTTTCATCGAAATCCACGTGGCCACCTCGGTGGACGTCTGCGAGAGCCGCGACCGCAAGGGCCTGTACGCCAAGGCCAGGGCCGGCCTGATTCCCGAGTTCACGGGCATTTCCGACCCCTATGAGGTGCCCGAGAACCCGGAACTGGCTATCGATACCGCCCGTTGCAGCGTGGAGGAGGCCATCCAGACCATCATCCTCAAGCTGGAGCACGAAGGCTTCCTCCGCTGAGAGGGGGGCGGGCGCCCGGCGGGGGTGGTCTTCTTGGAGGGGGTGGGGGGCATCCGGTATCATTGCCCATCCCCGCTTCTGCCAAGAACATGACCCGTTACATCTTCGTCACCGGCGGCGTTGTCTCCTCCCTGGGTAAGGGTATTGCCGCCGCGTCCCTGGGGGCCATCCTGGAATCCCGGGGCCTCAAGGTCACCCACCTCAAGCTGGATCCCTATATCAACGTCGACCCGGGCACCATGAGCCCGTTCCAGCACGGCGAGGTGTTCGTCACCGAGGACGGCGCCGAGACCGACCTGGACCTGGGCCACTACGAGCGCTTCACCCGCGCCAAGATGTCCAAGCGCAACAACTTCACCACCGGCCAGATCTACGAGTCGGTGATCAAGAAGGAGCGGCGCGGCGAATACCTGGGCAAGACGGTCCAGGTCATTCCCCACATCACCGACGAGATCAAGGCTTACGTGAAACGTGGCGCCGAGGGCGCCGACGTGGCCATCGTCGAGGTGGGCGGCACGGTGGGCGACATCGAATCCCTGCCCTTCCTGGAAGCCATCCGCCAGATGGGCATCGAAGAAGGCAAGAACGGCACCTGCTTCATCCACCTGACCCTGCTGCCCTACATCCCCACCGCCGGTGAGCTGAAGACCAAGCCCACCCAGCACTCGGTGAAGGAATTGCGGGAGATCGGCATCCAGCCGGATGTGCTGCTGTGCCGGGCCGACCGCCACGTCCCGCCGGAGGAGCGACGCAAGATCGCCCTGTTCTGCAACGTCATGCCGGAAGCGGTCATCGAGGCCCTGGACGCGGACTCCATCTACAAGATCCCGGCCATGCTGCATGACCAGATGCTGGACGAGATCGTCTGCCACAAGCTGGGCCTGCTGGCCCGGGCCGCCGATCTGTCGGTGTGGAAGCGCCTCATCGACGCGCTGGAGCACCCGGACCACACCGTCGAGGTGGCCTTCGTGGGCAAGTACGTGGACCTCACCGAGTCCTACAAGTCCCTGTCGGAGGCCATGGTCCATGCCGGCATCCATACCCGCAGCCGGGTGAACATCCATTACATCGACTCGGAGACCATCGAGCGGGACGGTTGTGGCGCCCTGGCTGGCATGGACGCCATCCTGGTGCCTGGCGGCTTCGGCAAGCGGGGCACCGAGGGCAAGATCTGCGCGATTCGCTTCGCCCGGGAGAATCAGGTTCCCTATCTGGGCATCTGCCTCGGAATGCAGCTCGCCGTGGTGGAATTCGCCCGGGACGTGGCCGCCATGGAGAAAGCCCACTCCACCGAATTCGAGCGGGAGACGCCTTTCCCGGTCATCGGCCTCATCACCGAATGGCAGGAGAAGGACGGTCACATCGAGCACCGGGACGAACACTCCGACCTGGGCGGCACCATGCGCCTGGGCGGCCAGGTCTGCAAGCTGGGAGAAGGCACCCTGGCCCGCGCCATCTATGGCAAGCCGGAAGTCATTGAGCGTCATCGCCATCGCTACGAAGTGAACAACAGCCTCCTCGCCAAGCTGGAAGCCGCCGGCCTGGTGGTGGCCGGCCGGGCGCCGGGCACTGACCTGTGCGAGATGGTGGAACTGCCCCGGGACGTGCATCCCTGGTTCGTGGGCTGCCAGTTCCATCCCGAATTCACCTCCAACCCCCGCGACGGCCACCCCCTCTTCAAGGCCTTCGTCGAAGCCGCCCTGGCCAACCAGCAGAGGAAACTGGCATGAAACTCTGTGGATTCGAAGCCGGCCTGGATCACCCGCTGTTTCTCATCGCCGGCCCCTGTGTCATCGAGTCCGAGCAGATGGCCCTGGATACCGCCGGCGCCCTGAAGGAAATCACCGCCCAGGTGGGCATGCCCTTCATCTACAAGTCCTCCTTCGACAAGGCCAACCGCTCCTCCGGCAAGTCCTTCCGGGGCTTGGGCCTGGAGGAAGGCCTGCGCATCCTGGCCGAGGTGAGGAAGCAGATCGGCGTGCCGGTGCTCACCGACGTCCATACCGAGGACGAGATCGCCCCCGTGGCGGCGGTGGTGGACGTGCTGCAAACCCCGGCCTTTCTCTGTCGCCAGACCGACTTCATCGAGGCTGTCGCCACCTGCGGCAAGCCGGTGAACATCAAGAAGGGCCAGTTCCTCGCCCCCGGCGACATGAAGAACGTGGTGGACAAGGCCAAGGCGGCCAACGGCGGCGCCGACTCCATCATGGTCTGCGAGCGGGGCGTGTCCTTCGGTTACAACACCCTGGTGTCCGACATGCGCGGCTTGGCCATCATGCGGGAGACCGGCTGCCCGGTGGTGTTCGACGCCACCCATTCGGT
>DAOQNK010000063.1:0-13728 GCA_035332045.1 Thiobacillaceae bacterium
TCGACAGTTTCCGAAATTTCACGCGATCCCTTGCGCACGGGGGGAGTCCATATATCAAACGTTAGAGATCATCATGGGGCTGCGTCAGTCTTTCCGATTTTCATATGACAACGAGGAAGATATCCGGTCTTTTCTGCGTTCGCTCTCACATAGTGCGACGGTAGATGACAGAATCGATTTCTTTGTCTTTTCACAGCTCCCCGGACAACCTAGTTTCACATTTGACTGCGCCTTAGCCCCTGAAGGCCTTCATTCAGAAAGAGGGGGCGAGTACTTTTCCTTTCTAGGTTTCTTCATTGAAGCTGTCACTGGCCAGTTTGGTTGCGTAGAAGTGGAGGACCTATGATCTCTAACCCTGCGCTCAAGCGGGACCGTCCGCCTGCGGCGTCCGGCCCCTTAGCTCCACGTAGGGAGACACTATGCAAGGCAATTGTTTATGCGGCGAGATAGCTTTCGAAGTATCCGAGCCAATTCCGGCAGTCTACAAATGCTATTGCTCACTGTGCCGGAGGCAAACGGGCGCGACTTCCAATACTGCAATGGCTGTAAATTCCAGCCAGTTCCGTTGGCTATCTGGTCAAAGCCTAATTTCAACGTACAAGCGTGACACAGGGTACACAGTAAATTTTTGCTCTCATTGTGGGTCACCAGTCCCAAATCAAATCCGCAACTCAGAATTTACGTGGGTTCCAGCGGGTCTACTAGCAGACACTGAGGCGTTGATTGTCGGTGCACACCTATACGTTGACTCAAGAGCCGGCTGGGAGACTATTCCGGCAGGGGCAAAATGTTTCAGTGAAATGCCGTCTCTTAACGAAATTGTTGGTTATCTTTATGATCAGGCAAACACATAACCAGGCGTTGCAGTGGACGGCCTACACTGCGCGCCTTCTTGCACAATGTGCTGCGCACATTTTATTGTGCAAGTCGGCACTCCGTTCCGGCTATCACTGAACTTGGCGTTGGGCGGCATGAATCAACCTCGCCTCATCTTCACGCTTAAGGGCTCGCAACACTACGTTGCGGGAGCCAGCGTATCGAGCAGCGAGCTCGCTTCCATCTCGTCTACCACTGTTGCGCTGAACTTCGAGGGCGCAGATATTGATGACGAGGATCTTCTCAAACTGCCGCCGCTTCCTTTGTTGCGCTGTCTCGATCTTGACAGCACAAAGATCACCGATACGTCCATCTCGGTTGTCTCTCGCTTCCCGGCATTAGAAGAACTCTGGCTTGAATGCACCGCTATCACCGACAACGGTCTTGAGCCTCTCAAGTCATGTGCAAGCTTAAAGTTTGTGTCTCTTGCCTATACAGCTGTAACGCCCTCAGGCATAGCGAGCCTTGAGAGTTCAATTTCAGGCATCGAGATCGAAAAATGACACGCCGCCCAACCCATCATTCGAGCGGACCTGCGCGAAAAGCCGCGCAGTCCGCCCACCTCCACGTCGGGCTGCTTCGTGACCTTATCCTGCCGATCTCGGCGAGGGCGGAGACGGCAGGAACGTGGCGATAGCCGACAAAGAGGTCCCCGCCAGCTGTCATTCAAATCAAGTCATCTCCAGCGGGTTCCCGGACTGTGGATCAGAGCGGCCGCCCCTCGCCCGCTTCCTCCTCGGTGCGGCCATCCCGGATGCGGTAGATGCGCTTGAAGGTGGGCATGATTTTCTCGTCGTGGGTCACGACGATGATGGCGGTCTGGTACTGGCCGGCCATCTGTTGCAGCAGGCGCATGACGCCCAGGGCGCGTTCGCTGTCCAGGGGTGCGGTGGGCTCGTCGGCCAGGATGACCGGCGGCTGGTTGGCCAGGGCGCGGGCGATGGAGACTCGTTGCTGTTCGCCGCCCGAGAGTTGGGTGGGCTGGGCCCGGGCGCGGTGGGCCACGTCCAGGGCTTCCAGCAGTTCCCGGGCACGCTGCCGGGCGGCGGCGTTGGACTTGCCGGCCAGCATGGGCAGTAGGGCGACGTTGTCGGTGACGTCCAGGAAGGGGATCAGGTAGGGCGCCTGGAACACGAAGCCGATGCGGTCCCGGCGCAGGGCGCGCAGGTTCTTGGTCTTCCAGGCGTTGTCGTAGATCACCTCGCCGCCCAGGGTCATGCGCCCGGCGGTGGGCTCGATCACCGCCCCCAGGCATTTCAGCAGGGTGGACTTGCCGGAGCCGCTGGGGCCCACCAGGCCCACTACTTCGCCGGGGGCGACGGTCATGTTCACTTCCTTGAGGGCGTCCACCGCCGTGTCGCCCGAGCCGTAGCGCTTGCTCAGGCCTTCGATGTGGATGCTGGCGGTTTCCACGCTACCCCCCGATGGCCGTGCCCGGGTCCACCTTCAGGGCGGCGTGGATGGCCAGGCTGCTGGCCAGGGCGCACAACGCCATGACGACCACGAACCCGGTCAGGGTGTCCTGGGGGGTGAGCAGGACATGCTTGGGGAATACCGGCACCAGCAGGGTGGCGGTGACCTTGCCCACGGCGAAGCCGATCAGCCCCAGCCCCAGGGCCTGTTGCAGGATCATCCAGACGATGCCCCGATCCTGGGCGCCGATCAGCTTGAGCACCGCGATCTCGCGGATCTTGCTCAGTGTCATGGTGTAGATGATGAAGGCCACGATGGTGGCGGTGACGATGGCCAGGATGCGCAGGAACATGCCGATCTGCTGGGCCGAGGTGAGGATCAACTTGGAGACGAGGATTTCCTCCATCTGGGCCCAGGTGTAGGCCTGGAGGTGCTTCCAGCGCTCGATGTCGCGGGCCACCGTGGCCGGGTTGGCGCCGTCCGCCACCTTGACCAGGATGGCGTTGACGCTGTGGTTGACGGTCTGGGCCGTCTCCACCGCCTCCAGCAGGCCGGGCACGCCGGGACGGTTGAAGGCGGGGTTGGCGGCGGCGCGGTCGCGCTCGCCGAGGATGGCTTCGTTGTCCTTGAGGAACTGGGCCTCCTGGCCGTCGCGGATGGGGATGAACAGCATGGGGTCGCCGGCCGAGGAGACCATGCGCCGGGTCAGGCCCACCACCGTGTAGTCGTGGCGGCGGACGCGGATGCTCTGGCCCAGGCGGAAGCCGGTTTTCACGTCGGCCACCGCCTCGTAGTGGTCGCGGGTCATGCGCCGGCCCGCCACCAGGAAATTGGGTTCCCCCGGCTCGCCCAGGGTGGCGCCCACCACCATCACCCGCACGTCGCTGTCGCCCTGGCGTACCTGCATGGTGAGGTAGGTGACGTTGGCGGCCCGGGCCACGCCCTTGAGGGAAAGCAGATCGCGGTAGAGGTCGTCACGCACGCTGGAGGGCTCGGCGTAGGGTCCCAGGGTGTTTTTCTGCACCACCCAGATGTCGGCGCCGCTGCCTTCCAGCAGGGCCTCGGCGTCGTCCACCATGCCCCGGTAGACCCCGGCCATGCTCAACGTCACGCCGATCAGCAGGCCCAGGCCGATGCCGGTGAAAACGAAGCGCCGCCAGGTGTGATAGATGTCGCGGCCGGCCAGGCTGATCATCGGGAATGCCTCAATGGGTGCCGGGCAGGGCGTCGACGACCTCGAAGCGGGCGCCGGGCGTCAGGTCGCGCTCGCTGTATACCGCCACGCTGGCGCCGGCCTTCACCCCGCTGACGATCTGGACCGTGCCGTCGGCGCTGGTCAGGCCGGTGCGCACCGGGGTGAAGCGCAGTTCCTTGCCCTCCACCAGCCAAACGCCCTTGAGGGGACCCATGCGGCGGACGCTGGCGTTGGGCAGCACCAGGGTCGTGCCGCTGTCCGCCAGGGACACCGTGGCTTCCACGATCTCGCCCACGGAAAGGCCCTCGGGGGGCGATTCGAAGGCCACCTGGGCGATCCGCTCCTCGGTGACCGCGTCGCTCACCGGTTCGATGCGCGCCACCTTGCCGGCGAGTTCGTTGCCGGCATCGGCGCGGCGCACGATCCGGGCGGGCTGGCCCACCGCCAGGCCCTGGGAGCGGCCCTGGTCGAAGCGCACCCGCGCCCACAGGCTGGCCGGCTCCACCATGCGCAGCACCGCCTGGCCCGCCACCACCGTGGAGCCGGGCTCGGCCTCGCGGCTGGTGATCATGCCGGCGACCGGCGCCATCAGACGGATCGTTTCCCGCTGCCGCTGGGCGCCGGTACGGTCCTCCTGGATGCGGACCAGGTCCTGGCGGGCGGCGGCCAGCCCCGCCGTGGCGGCATCCACCGCCGCCCGGGCGGACTGCTCTTCCTGGACCCGGCTGTCCACCACGCCCTGGCTGACGAACTGCTTCTCGCCGAGATCCCGGTAGCGGGTCAGGTTGATGGCCGCCAGTTCGCGCCGGCTTCGGGCATCGCGCAGTTGCGCCTCCGCCGCCGCCACCGCGCTCTGGGCGCGGGCCAGGGCGGCCTCCTGGGAGGCGACGCGCTGGTCCAGGTCCACCGGGTCCATCTCGGCCAGCAACTGGCCGGCCTTGACCCGGTCGCCCACGTCCACCATCACCCGCAGCACCCGGCCGGCGGTGGTGGGGCCGATGAGGTAGGCCCGCCGGGCTTCCACCGTGCCGACCCCGAACAGGGAGGGGGTGACCACCCCTTGTTCCACCTTGGCCACGGTCAGCTTGATCGGCGCCAGGGGGCCGCCCCGGGCGATGGCGAAGAACAGGGCGGCCGCCAGGCCCAGGCCCAGCAGCGCCAGGAACAGCTTCTTGGCGAGGGACTTCATGCCGGCGTCACTGGGGCAGGGAGTCGAGCAACTGGTTCAGCTTGTCGAAGCGCGGCCGCTGGGTGGACATGGCGGTCATGCGCGCCTTCATGCGATCGCCGGCATAGAGCAGGGGGATGATCTCGCTGTCGCGGGTCTTCTTGAGTTCTTCCCACAGGGTCTTGAACTCCTTCAGGGTCGGCTGGGCCTTGGCCAGATCCTTGTTCTTCAAGGCCGCCTCCAGCTGCTTGTCCAACTGGTCGCTGTACTTCATGGAACTCTCGTGCTGCATCTCCATCGCGCCCTTGTCGCCTTCCCCCATCATGGCCATGGTGTATTGGCGCATGGAGGCCAGGGAGGCCTTCATGTCTCCCACCGGTCCGGCCTGGGCAGCCAAGGCGGTCAGAGCGAGGACGAGGATCGCGAGCAAGCTTTTCATGGCACAGCCCTTCCAAAGTGAGGAAACAGCGGGGGGGTCGGAGACGACAAGGCGGAACGAAGGATTCGCCGGGCGAGGTTAATCCAGAATGCTGCCGGTGGCGAGACGTGCCTGCCGGGTTGAAATTAACCCTTGTGATGTCAAGGTGGCGCGTGGCGGCCACGGTCTCCTTCTCGCCGTGCCTGCCGGGTGAGGCCCCGCGTTTCGAGGCCGGCCGATGCGCGTCAGTACGTCGGCGCCGACGCTTTCGAGGCGCAGGGGGAAGCCCGCCGCCATCCCGGCCGTGCGAGGGACAGGCCGGCCATTTTTTTGCAGAATGGCGGCTGTTCCTTCACAGCCCTCCCCATGCCGGCGCTGCTTCGTTATTTCCGCCAACTGCCCAAGGGCAAGGCGGTGCTCTGGTGCTACCTGATCTGGTATCTGGTCACGGTCTATTTCCGCTTCGACCCCTCACCGGCCATCTGGCTCAACGCCCTGGGCATCAGCGGCGTCATCGGCCTGGCCCTGATGTTGAGCATCGCCGCGCCGGGGGCGGGAAGGCGGGATCCCTGGCAGACCTTCCGCCTCTTCTGGATGCCCTTCGCGGTGTCCAGTTTTTCGGCCTTGATCAAGGGCCACGGCTACATCCTGATCTTCCCGGCCGATGCCGCCGAACTGAGCATTTCCGTGGCGGCCTGCGCCGCCTTCCTGGCCGGCCTGGGCCTGCTCAGGCTGACGGCGCCCGACGCCTGAGCAGGCTTCCGAATTCAGGCGTCGGCCACGGCGCTATAGGTCACGCTCAGGCAATGGCGGTCGCCGGCCGGGATGGTCACCGTGTTTTCCAGGGCATTGGCCGATTCCACGCAGACCATGCGGCGCCAGCCGTCGGGGCCGAAGTCCCCCATCTTGTCGGCCTTTTCCGCCCAAGGAGTCCAGACCACGGTGGAACGGGAGCCGGACTTGGCGACGACGATACGCCGCTTCAGGCGCCGGTCGACGATCTCGCAGGTGGACTCGGTATCCACATAGACCCGGTCCACCTCGCCGCCGAAGGTCACCGCGCCATTCTGGGTGTGGCGGGTGGAGCCCGCCACCTTGTCCAAGAAGACGGTGTTCTCCAGCCCCGTGACCTGGATATCGCCGATGTCGCCGATGTGGAAGTAGGTATGCAGGGCCTCGCCGATGGTGACGGGCACGGTGTCCAGGTTGGTGGTGACCAGGTCCATCCGGAGCTGCCGGCCCACGGTGACGGTGAGCTCCAGGCGGGTGGCGTGGGGCCATTGGGCATGGGTCTGCTCGTTGGGCATGAGCATGAGGGTGAGGCGGGTCTCGCCGCTGTCCAGGGCGGCGCTGGCCGTGGCCTGCCACATGACGGTGCGGGCGAAGCCGTGGCCGGGATAGCCGCTTTCCGTGGCGTGGGGGCCAAACCAGGGCCAGCACACGGGGGCGCCGCCGCGGATGGATTTGCCGAGGGCGAACTTGGCGAAGTCCGACAGCCAGACCACCGGCTCGTCCTGGTCCTTGGGCCGGAAGGTGGTGACGTGGGCACCTTGCAGGCACAGGTAGGCGGTGCCCTGGGCGTTGTCGATTTCGGCGAAGGTGAGGCCGCCGGGGCCTTCGATGAATTTGAGCTGGTCGGCAATGCCGAAGCGGGTGTTGAGGTCGGCGAGGGTCATGCCGGGTCTCCTGGGTGGATGGATGGGAAGGCCGCTTTCACGCGGCGAAGAAAGCCAGCCAGTTCAAGGTGATCATGGCCAGGCACAGGGCGACGAAGAACGCGCCGGCGGGGCCGCGGACCGACAGGCCGCCGCTGCCGGACAGCTTGATGAGGAACACGTAGTACAAGACCGTGGCGATGACGTTGAAGGGCAGCCAGGCCAGGGTCTTGGCCCAGATGGCGGCGGCGGGATCGCCCGCCAGGCCCCGCATGCCCCATAGGTAAAGGGCGTTGACGCCGATGGCGACGAAGAGGAAAGCCCGCCAGCTCCGAAAGCGTCGGGGCGATTCTCCCGCCACCCCGCCGTCGTCGGTGGGCAGGGATGGGGGGACCAGGGGCGATTCAGGCATGGCCGGCCAAAAGTCCGTGAAGCCTCAATTCCGCCGTTCCACCTGGCTGACATCCCGCACGGCGCCGTTGGCGGCGCTGGTGGTCATGGCGGCATAGGCGCGCAGGGCGGCGGACACCGGCCGGTCCCGGTTGGCGGGCTGCCAAGCGGCCATGCCCTTGGCATCCATGGCGGCGCGGCGGCGCGCCAGTTCGGCGTCGTCCACCGCCACGCGGATGCCGCGGCCGGGGATGTCGATCTCGATGCTGTCGCCTTCCTCCACCAGGCCAATGGCTCCGCCCTCGGCGGCTTCCGGCGAGACGTGGCCGATGGAGAGGCCGGAAGTACCGCCGGAAAAGCGCCCGTCGGTGATGAGGGCGCAGTCCTTGCCCAGGCCCTTGGATTTCAGGTAGCTGGTGGGATAGAGCATCTCCTGCATGCCGGGGCCGCCACGGGGGCCTTCATAGCGGATCACCAGCACATCGCCCGGGTTGATCCGGTCGGCCAGGATGGCCTCCACCGCCGCCTCCTGGCTTTCGAAGATGCGCGCCGGGCCGCTGAACTTGAGGATGCCGGCGTCCACCCCGGCGGTCTTGACGATGCAGCCGTCCAGGGCCAGGTTGCCGTGCAGCACCGCCAGGCCGCCATCCTGGGAGTAGGCGTGGGCCTTGTCGCGGATGCAGCCGGCGCCCCGGTCCAGATCCAGCTCCGGGTAGCGCCGGTCCTGGCTGAAGGCCACCTGGGTGGGCACGCCGCCGGGGGCGGCCTTGTAGAACTCGAACACGGAAACGTCGTGGGCCTGCATCACGTCCCACACCTGGAGGGCGCCACCCAGGGTCTTGCTATGCACGGTGTGGCACTCGCGGTGCAGCAGGCCGGCCCGGTCCAGTTCTCCCAGGATGGCCATGACGCCCCCGGCCCGATGCACGTCCTCCATGTGATAGATCTGGGTGGAAGGCGCCACCTTGGCCAGGTGGGGCACCAGGCGGGAGAGGCGGTCGATGTCCTTCATGGTGAAGTCCACGCCCGCCTCCCGGGCGGCCGCCAGAAGATGCAGCACGGTATTGGTGGAGCCGCCCATGGCGATGTCGAGGCACATGGCGTTCTCGAAGGCCTGGAAATTGGCGATGGAACGGGGCAGGACGCTGGCGTCGTCCTTCTCGTAGTAGCGCTTCGCCAGGTCCACGATCAACCGGCCGGCGCGCAGGAACAGTTCCTTGCGGTCGGCGTGGGTGGCCAGCAGGGAGCCGTTGCCGGGCAGGGAGAGGCCCAGGGCCTCGGTCAGGCAATTCATGGAATTGGCGGTGAACATGCCGGAGCAGGAGCCGCAGGTGGGACAGGCGGACCGTTCCGTGGCTTCCACCTCTTCATCGGAACATTTCGAGTCGGCGGCCTGGACCATGGCATCCACCAAATCCAGCATGATCGTCTTGCTGTTCCAGACCACCTTGCCGGCCTCCATGGGGCCGCCGGACACGAATACGGTGGGGATGTTGAGGCGCAGGGCGGCCATCAGCATGCCGGGGGTGATCTTGTCGCAGTTGGAAATGCAGACCAGGGCGTCGGCGCAGTGGGCGTTGCACATGTATTCGACGCTGTCGGCGATGAGATCGCGGCTGGGCAGGGAATACAGCATGCCGCCGTGGCCCATGGCGATGCCATCGTCCACGGCGATGGTGTTGAATTCCTTGGCCACGCCGCCGGCCGCCTCGATCTCCCGGGCCACCATCTGGCCCAGGTCCTTCAGATGCACATGGCCGGGCACGAACTGGGTGAAGGAATTGGCGACGGCGATGATGGGCTTGGAAAAATCCTCGTCCTTCATGCCGGTGGCCCGCCACAGGGCGCGGGCGCCGGCCATGTTGCGGCCTTGGGTGGTAGTACGAGAGCGGTATTGGGGCATGACGGCGATCCCGGCTGGCTATAATCCGCACCATTTTAGCCCAGGCCGCCGCCATGCTCGTCCATCCCCAGTTCGATCCTGTCGCCGTGGCCATCGGCCCCCTGGCCGTGCGCTGGTACGGGCTGATGTACGTGCTGGCCTTCGCCGCCTTCGTGATTCTTGGCCGCCGCCGCATCAGCCAGCGGCCGGAATCGGGCTGGACCCGCCAGGAACTGGACGACCTCCTGTTCTGGGGGGTCATCGGCGTGGTGCTGGGGGGGCGCCTGGGCCAGATCATCTTTTATGAGCCTGGCTACTACTTCAGCCATCCCCTGGAGATTCCCGCCGTCTGGAAAGGCGGCATGTCCTTCCATGGCGGCCTCATCGGCGTCCTGTTGGCGCTGGCCTGGCACGCCAGGAAGATGGGGCGGCGTTTCCTGGAAGTGGGGGACTTTGTCGCGCCCCTGGTGCCCCTGGGCCTCATGTTCGGGCGCATCGGCAACTTCATCAACGGCGAGCTCTGGGGCCGTCCGGCCGATCCCGCGCTGCCCTTGGCCATGGTTTTTCCCCAGGTGGGCGACGGTCTGCCCCGGCATCCCTCCCAGCTTTATCAGGCTGGCCTGGAAGGGCTGGCCCTGTTCATCCTCCTCTGGTTCTACACCCGTTCCCCCCGTCCCGTGGGCGCCGCCTCGGGCCTGTTTCTCGCGGGCTACGGCGGCTTCCGCTTCCTGGCGGAGTATTTTCGCGACCCGGATGCCGGGATCTTCGGCCGTTCCGACGTGATCAGCATGGGCCAATGGCTTTCCCTGCCCATGGTCCTGATCGGCTTGTGGATGTGGCGACGCGCCCGGCGGGCGGCCGGCTAGGAGCCCTCCCGGCTTTTCGCTATACTCCGCGCCGGTATTTCCAAGAGGGCCGATAGCTCAGCTGGGAGAGCGCCGCGTTCGCAATGCGGAGGTCGAGGGTTCGATCCCCTTTCGGTCCACCAGCCTTCCGGGATAGCCGCCATCGCTGGCTTCCCTCCCAGACAGTCAGGGACAGGAACTAAAGTCTTTTCCCTAACATCCGATATACCGTTCGTCATGTTACGAACGTGACCTGAAGGGGCAAACCCGTCGAAAGGCGGGGACGCAAAATCACCGGTCTAACGGGGAAACTCCAGGACAGCGGGATTGCCAGGTGGCATTGGATGGCCCGGCCGGCCGTTCATGAAACGCGTCTCCGTTCCCCGCTTCGACGTATGATTCCCTTTGGCGTCTGGATCGATGGGCGGACGCGCCATGGAACGGCACAGGGTTCCGGCGGTCCCCCGCCCGGGAAAGGACCATGCAAGACTCGCGCAAGAACAATGTGGTGGAACTCAGCCAGTTCGGGCCCGGCCGCGGCGCCGGTTCACCCGACCGGTCGGCCCTGCTCAACCAGTGTGGCGAGCAGGCTGCTTCCGCCATGGCCGCCGCCCTGAACAAGACCCTCGAGCAGACCGCCGAGGAGTTGCTGGAAATCACCGACCGGGTCACCGCCTACGACACCCGGCGCATCTATGACGAGGCCATGGACTTCGCTCGGGATCGGCGGGGCGAGGTGGAAACCGAATTTCGCCGGCGATTCTTCCAGCGCTTCAAGCGCGAATGCCGCCGCGATGCAGGACGCGCCACCGCTACCTTCGACCTGGATTCCACCCAGCTGGCCCTGGTGGAACCCGAGGACCTGGAGGAATCCCTGGCGGCCAGCACCGTCGAAAATGCCATCAACAACGTCTGCGGCGAGGAACTTTTCGGCCTGGCCAAGCGGGTCGGCATGCTCCTGGATGACCCGGAAATGCAGTTGGGGGCCAACCCCGTCGGGCCCGAGGCCATCGGCGCGGTGGTCATGGAAGCCCTGAAGGCCCTGAATTTGGCGGTGAAGGCCCAGCTGGTGCTGGTGCCCCTGATCAACAAGCGCTTGCCCATGCGGGTTCGAGAGGTGTACCAGGGGCTCAACCGGCTGCTGGTCGAACGGGGCGTGCTGCCCACCATCCGCGTGGGGGTCAGAAGGCCCGCGCCGACTCCTCCCCGGCCACCTGCCGCCACCCCGGACGGGATGCCGTCGGCCACGCCCCAGGGCCTGGAGGCTGGCGAGGGGCCGGACCTCCTCTCCCTGTTCCAGCAATTCCTCAATATGGGATCCCTGGGCCTGGGCGGCATGCCCGCCCCGCTGGGCGCCCCGCCGGGCGCCCTGCCTGGCGGCCTGGTTCCTGCGCCACCGGGTGGCCTGGAGCCTGGAAGCTACAGCGTCTCGCCCGCCCTCCTGCAATCCCTGACCCGGCTGCAACGGGGCGAGGTGGAAGGCCTGGTGGGGGATGCCTTCGATGCCTCCCGCTTCGGCGACGGCCACGTCAACATCCTGCGGGAGATTCGCGGCACGCCCATGGCCAGCGGCATGGGGCAGATGGACGCCATGACCCTGGACATCGTCTCCATGGTGTTCGACTACATCCTGGACGACCGGCGTATTCCCGACGCCATGAAGGCTCTCATCGGCCGTCTCCAGATCCCGGTCCTGAAAGTGGCGATGCTGGACCGGAACTTCTTCTCCCAGAAGTCCCACCCCGCCCGCCGCCTGCTGGATGCCCTCGCCGAGGCGTCCATGGGCTGGAACGAGGACGAGGGCCACGAAAGCGGCCTCTACCAGAAGGTGGAAGACCTGGTTCAGCGGGTCCTGGGCCAGTTCGACGAGCAAATGGACATCTTCGCCGTGGTCCTCGAGGAGCTCCAGCAATACGCCACCGACGAGAAGCAGCGCATCGACAGCCTGACCAGCCGCAGCGCCCAGGTCATCCGCCAGCGCGAGCAGGCCGAGCTGGGCCGGGTCGTGGCCCACACGGAAGTGGAGAGCCATCTGTTCGACCGCTCCATGCCCGAATTCATCCGGGCGTTCCTGTTGAGCCATTGGGAACAGGTCCTGGCCTTGTATTGCGCTCGCAGCGGCGAGGGAGGCGAGGAGTGGCGCCAGGCCCTGCTGACCATGGACGAGTTGATCTGGAGTGTCAGCCCCAAGGTGCTCCAGGAGGACCGCCGCAAGCTTGTCTCCCTGCTGCCCAATCTCCTGAAGCGGCTGGAACGGGGCCTGGAGGACCTGGGCATCACCCGGGAAATGCGTGACCAGTTCTTCACCGGCCTGGTGAAATGCCACGCGGTGGCTGTTCGGGCCGGCTTGAGGGGCGGGAGCGAGGCGCCGCCGGCGCCGGAGCCCGCGCCCCTGCCTCCGCCCGCGCCCGCCGCTGAAATCGTCGAGGGAACAGGGGGTTTCGTCGAGATAACCGGCCTGACGGAGCCGGAGGCGGTGGACCCCGCCCTGATCGAGGAAATCGCCGCCGAACCCGAGGAACGCCCCCTGGTGGAGGAGATCGTCATCGGCGACGTGGGCTGGCTGGCTGGAGGCGGCGAGACCATTGAGAAGGATGCCTACGAAATCAGCGTGCAGCAGCTCAAGCGCGGCGCCTGGATCGAATACCGCCTGGAGAATGGCGAGAGGGCCCGGGCCAAGCTGGCCTGGGTCAGCCCCCTGAAGGGTATCTACCTGTTCACCAACCGCCTGGGCCAGCGCGCCATGTCCATCAACGCCGAAGGCCTGGCGGCCATGCTCCGCGACGGCGAGGCGGAAATCCTCGACAGCGTGCCTCTCATGGAGCGCGCGGTGAGCAGCCTGCTGGAACGCCTGCAGATGAAGGTCGCCTGATTGTCGCGCCAGCCCGTCTTGTTCGTCGGCCATGGCAACCCGATGAACACTCTGGAGAGGAATCTCAACAGCCAGGTCTGGCGCGAAATCGGCGAGGGGCTTCCCCGGCCCCGGGCCATCCTGGCCATCTCGGCCCACTGGCAGACCCGGGGTGTGGCGGTCACCGCCATGGACAAGCCGGAAACCATCCATGATTTCGCGGGATTTCCTCCGGAACTGTACGCATTCCAATATCCGGCGCCCGGCGATCCGGGCCTGGCCCGCCGTGTGGCCGAGCGGCTGGCGCCCATCCCGGTCGCCCTCGATGGGGACTGGGGCCTGGACCATGGCGCCTGGTCGGTGCTGGCCCATCTGTTTCCGGCGGCGGACATTCCCGTGGTGCAGCTGAGTCTGGACGCCGGACGGTCGGCGGCGGGCCACCTGGACCTGGCAGCCCGGCTGGCACCGCTCCGGGAAGAGGGTGTCCTTATCCTGGGAAGCGGCAACACCGTCCACAACCTGCGGCGCATGGACTGGCACCGGCCGGAGTCGGCCCATGACTGGGCGGAGCGTTTCGATGCCCGGGTCCGCTCGGCGCTACGGGCGGCGGACGCCGCCGCCCTGGCCCGCCTGGTGAGCGAGGGGGATGCCGATGCGCAACTTGCCGTGCCAACGCCGGAGCACTACCTGCCCTTGCTTTACGTCGCCGCCCTGGCGCGGCCGGACGATACGATCCAGTTGTTCAACGAGCGGATCGAGTACGGCGCCATCGGCATGCTGGGCTGCCGCATCGGCTGAGTCTCAGGCGAGACGCCAGGCCAGGTTTTCCCCCGCCCGCAAGGGCACCACGCCGGCGGGATGGTCCGCCGCCAGTGGCGTGGCTTCCCGCACCAAGGTCACCGTCTCCGTGTTGCGGGGCAGGCCATAGAAATCCGGGCCGTGGAAGCTGGCGAAGGCTTCCAGCCGGCCCAGGGCGCCGACCCCGTCGAAGGCTTCCGCGTACAACTCCAGGGCCGCGTGGGCGGTGTAGATGCC
>DAOQNK010000064.1:0-13470 GCA_035332045.1 Thiobacillaceae bacterium
CCCCAGGGCAGCATGGACGGCACCATCCTGGTCCTCATCTTCGCCGCCGCCTTCGGCCTGTCCATCGATTACGAGGTCTTCCTGCTCTCCCGCATCAAGGAAATGTGCGAGGACACCGGCGACACCTTCCGCTCCGTGGCCACGGGCATCCAGAAAAGCGGTCCCATCATCACCAGCGCCGCCCTGCTCATCGGCATCGTCCTGGGGGCCTTCGCCATGGGCGAGGTGGTGTTCATGAAGGCCATGGGCCTGGGACTGTTGCTTTCCGTGCTGGTGGATGCGACCCTGGTGCGCATGCTGCTGGTGCCCGCCAGCCTGCGCCTTCTGGGACGGTTGAACTGGTGGGCGCCCAGACCGTTGCTGGCGCTGTACCAGCGGTTCAACCTCCATGAGCTCGACGCCGAGCCCCCCGCCGACCAGGAGAAGACATGAAGCGCGTTTCCCTCGCCCTATTCGCCGCAGGCCTGGCAGCCCTCGTCGCCGGCGGCGCCCGGGCCGACCTCAGCCTGGTGGGGCGCAGCACCGTGCACGCCATGGGCATGCAGGGTGTCGGCCAGGAGGGCCTCTGGCTGCGCAAGACCAAGCTGCGCCGGGACCTCATCGACCGGGGCAAGGCCTATTCCCACCTCTACGACCTGTCCACCCGGGAAATCACCATCATCGACCACTCCCTGCGCCAGGCCACGGTATTCACCATGGCGTCCCTGAACCAGGACCCCGATGCCCATTTCACCAGCAAGGACCTGAAGCTGGAACTCACCCCCACCGGCCGCAGGCACCAGCTCCAGGGCTGGAACTGCGTCGAACACAAGATGTTGGCGGCCATGCCCGCCGAGGTGGCCGGCGAGAAAGTCAGCTTCGAGGTGGAAGGCACCATCTGGCTGGCCAAGAATGCCCCCGAGCAGTCGGAGACCCAGCCCTTCATCAAGGCCGCCCAGGAGCCGGATTTCTTCATGGGCATCCCCGCCCTGGCCAAGAAGTCGCCCGGCCAGGCCAAGGGCATGAGCGAGGTGGTGCGCCGCCTGGCGCCCCTGGGCCTGCTCTGCGCCGTGGACGTGGACACCCGCTACGAGGGCACGGGCCGCATGGCCGAGCTGTCGAAGAAAATGGCCAGCCGCATCGCCGTCACCTACGAGAAATACGCCACGGATCCGCTCAAGGACGAGATCTTCGAAATCCCGGCGGGCTACCGGGTGGCGCGCCAGTAAACGCGAGTCCCTGGCCGGCGCCGGTCGCCGGGGCCCGGGGGCGCGCCCCGGGAATCAGTTGTTCCCCGACCCGGGGTGTTTCAGGCCCAGACGCGCTTCGACCTCCGCCAGGAGGTGCTCCATCTGGCCCGCCAATTCCTCGGCCAGGACGAAGGACTCGGGATCCTCCCTGACAGCCGCCTGGTGGATTTGCTGGGCCAGCTCATAGATGGCCTGGGCCCGGATGTTGCCGCCGACACCCTTGATCGAATGGGCGATGAAGGCCAGTTGATGGAAATCCCGCTGGGCCGCGCCAGCCCGGATCTTGGCGGCGGTGTCCTGGTGGGAATCAAGCACCGCCCCCAGCAGCTTATGGACGAAGTCGGGTCTGAACCGGGCCTGGAGGTCATCCCAATCGAGCAGTGTCGAGCGGGAGGCCGGGATGGGAGATGTCGCGGCCGCCGGCTCTGGCGGCGCGGCTTTGCCGGCCCGGGTGTGCTTGAGAATGGCGTCCACCAGGACGCGGAGATCCACGGGTTTGCTCACGTGGTCGACCATGCCGGCCGCCAGGCAGCGGGCTCTCTCTTCCGCCATGGTATGGGCCGTGAGGCCGATGACCGGTAGCGCCGGCGCCTGTTCCCGAATGCGCTCGGTGGCCAGATAGCCATCCATGACGGGCATCTGCACGTCCATCAGAACCACGTCGAAGGCGCTGGCCCCGGAGGCCGTCAACTGTTCCACGGCCTCCTGGCCGTTCTCCACCAGCACCACGGCCGCGCCCTCGTGGCGCAGCATGTCTTCGAGAACGAGCCGGTTGACTTCCACGTCCTCGGCGGCCAGGACGCGCAACCCGGCGAGCCGACGTTCGGGGCCCTTTTGTGGCTCGGGCTTGGGCTCGGGCTCGGATCCCGGGGGCGCTTCGGGCAGAGGCAGGGTGACCGTGAAGCTGGAACCCTGGGCCGGCTGGCTTTCCACACCGATGTCGCCCCCCATGAGGCGGGCGAGGCGGCGGCTGATCACGAGCCCCAGGCCGGTGCCGCCGAATCGACGGGTGGTGGACCCGTCCGCCTGTTCGAAGGCTGTGAACAGGCGCGACACCTGGTCGGAGGTCATGCCGATGCCGGTGTCGGCAATGCGGATGGAAACCTGGTCCCCGGTCCGGGTGGCGGACAAGGCCACCTGGCCGCTGGGCGTGAACTTGACCGCATTGGAGAGCAGGTTCAGGAGAATCTGGCGCAGACGCAGGGGGTCACCCAGGACCCATCCGGAGAGGGCTTCGGGAAGCTCCGAAGCCAGGGCCAATCCCTTGGCGCGTGCCGTCTCCGCAATCCAGTCCATGGATTCGGAGACGACCCCGTCGAGGCGGAAGGGACGGGTTTCCAATGGCATCTTGCCCGCCTCGATCTTGGAAAAATCCAGGATGTCGTTGATGACATTCAGCAGATGTTCGCTGGACTCCAGAATCCGGCCAAAAGCGACATGGGCGCCGCTGCCCTGGGCGCTGTCCCGGTGGCCGATTCTGGCCATGCCCAGCACACCATTCAGCGGTGTCCGGATCTCGTGGCTCATGTTGGCGAGAAAATCGCTCTTGGCCCGGGCCAGTTCCTCGGCCGCGGCGCGGGCCGCTTCCCGTTCCCGCATGGCTTCCTTCTGCTGCGTGAGATCCCGCAAGCTGCCGATGTAGGTCAGGCCGATGTCGTCCATGAGCACATTGGTGGCCAGTTCCATGGGGAAGCTGCGGCCATCCTTGCGCAGGCCTTCCACCTCGATGCGCTGTCCGACGACCGTGGAGCGCCCGCCGTGATCAGGGTGATGCAGGCCGTTCCTGTGGGGAATCCGGAAGCGTTCCGGCATCAGCATGACCACGTCCCGGCCCAGCACCTCGTCTTTCTCGTAGCCGAACATGGCGAGGGCGGCATCGTTGATGTTGAGGATAATGCCCTGGTCGTCGATCTGGATCACGCCATCCAGCAGGGTCTTGAGAATGGCCTGGGTGCGCGTGGTCTGCACGGTTAGTTCGGCGGTACGGCGCTGGACGGTTTCTTCCAGATGTTCGCGGTAACGGTCGAGTTGTTCCTCCAGGTGCTTGCTGTTGATGTAGGACGCCAGGATGCCGGCGACCGAAAGCAGGAATTGCTCCTTGTCCAGGTTGGGGTCCGTGCCCGGGGGCAGATACAGCACCAGCACGCCGATGGTTTCGTCGGCGGCCAGGAGCGGAACCGCGTAGTGGCCATGGTCCGGCATGCCCGGGTAGTGGACGGTGTGGCCATCATCCACGTGGCTGGAGAACTCCACCCGGCCGTGTTCCGCGACCCGCCCGCACAGGCAATGGCCCAGGGGCAGCTGATTGCACAACGACGACAGTTCGGGGGCGAAGTTGATCTGTGCCGCCATGCGCAGGCACTTCGCGCCGACGTCTTTCAGGAAGATGGCGCCCTTGGGCAACAGCGCCAGCCAGGAAATGGTCAGGATATTGTTCAGGCAGCGCTCCAGGGTTTCCTGCAAAGTGCCCCCGGGAACCAGCACGATTTCCAGCAGCTCCCGCAGCAGGGCCTGCTGTTCCCTGTCTCGCCGGATGCGTTCCTCGGCTTCGCGGCGCGCCGTAATGTCCTCGGAGGCGACGATGATGCCCTGGACGGCGCCCTCCAGGTCCCGCCAGGGCACTAGCTGCCAGTGCAGCCACTGTGTGGAACCGTCGGCGCGATGGTACACATCGGCCATTTCCTCGAAGGACTCTCCGGCCAGGCCCCGGCGATGGATTTCCTTCCACGCCTCGGAAGTATCCGGAAAGACCTCGTAATGGCAGAGGCCGATCAGCTCTTGCGGGCCCAGGCCGTAGTCGCTGAGCCAGCGTTCGCTGGCGGCCAGATAGTTCATCCGCCGGTCGAACATGGCCATGGCCACAGGCGTGTGCCGTACGAACAGCTTGAAGCGGGCCTCGCTTTCCCTCAGTTCAGCCTCGGCCCGCTTGCGCGCCGAGATGTCCCGGAAGGCGCCGAATATGGAGCCGTCCGGCAAGACCACCGCGTTGACCTCCAAGGGGATGCGGGTGCCGTCCTGGTGCTTCAGGAACAGCTCACCGGAAGCCTGGCCCGCCGTCAGCAGCCTGGTGATGTAGTTTTCCGTGGCCGCCACGTCTTCCGGCGCCCACATGTCCTGGACCGACAGTGAACCCAGGACTTCGGGCGTGTAGCCGAACAGCCTGCCGGCGGCGGCGTTGGCATAGGTATGGCGCCCGTGGGCCGCGATCATGATGGCGTCGGCGGAATGGTCGATGATCATGTGGAAAGCTGCATCCTTCTCGGCCGCCGACAGCCGCTCCGACAGCCAGCGTTGCCGCCAATGCAGCCAGCCCAGCAACAGGATGAGCCCCACGATCAGGCCGCCGATCGCCAGGGCGATGGACATGAGTGAGCGAATGCTCTGGTACAACTCGTCCTTGTCGACCTTCGCCACGATGAACCAGGGCGTGCCCTTGACCGGTCGAAGCGAGGCGACGACTTCCCGTTGCCGGTAATCGTGTCCCTCGACGATGCCGGTTTCACCCCTGACAGCCAGGGCGGCTGGCAAATCCCGGGAGGTGATCGGCTTGCGAAACGTCAGTGGGGGCATGCCGTTGTGCCGCAACAGGTTCAGAAACACCACCTCATTTCCTTCTTTGCGCACGAGGAGCGATTCCGCCGAGGGCGACGGGCCAGGCCAGGCCTGGATCAAGGGGTAGAGAAAGCTGTTGGGGTCCACCGTGAGCAGGGCCCAGCCCAGCTGGCGGGCTCCTGGAGCCAGGCTCTCCCGGACCGGCGCGAGGAAGGAGAGGTGGATGCCGTTTCCGGAACTGCCTTCCCGGTGGAAGTCGATCATCACGGGGTGACTCGCCTGGCCTTGGGACGGCAAGGGTTCCTGGAAGCCAAGCCGGGCATGAATCCCGGCGCCCGAGATCAGCAGGCGCTCCCGGTCCAGCCCGTAGAGTTCGATCCCTTCATACTGGTAGACGCCGCGCATCATCTCCAGCCAGGGCTTGAGCGCCGCCATGCTTTCCGTCCGCTTCGCCGCCGGGATGCCGGCCGCCATGGCCGCGCGCACGGGGTCGCTGCCGGCAATGGCCGCCGCATCGCCCAGGCGTTCCCGGACCCAGAGTTCCAATTCCCTGGCCTTCAATTCGGAAACGGCATTCAGGTTTCCGCTCTGGGCGTCGAACAGCATGGCCGCCGCCCGGTCGTACGACCATAGGCCCAGGGCCGCCGCCATCACGGCCAGCACGGCGAGGGCGGCCTGAAACCGCAATGCCTTCAGCCGGGCGATCAAGCCTGGCTCCCGGGAATCCATGATGGCCAATTCAGCTGCATGCTTGGAATATGCCCTAATGGTCACCCATGACTTAACGGCAGAGTCCGCTGAATCTGGAGGTCCCGGGCTGGCGCGCGCCTGCGCCCCGCGCCATGGGGTTGGAACAGGGCACAATGGGGCCATGGGCGACCCCATTCACGGCCGCGGCGCCGTTTCCAACCCCCAGCACCGCTTCGATGCCCTCATCCGGCAGGCGGAGGACGACGGCTGGGCGCGGGAGACGGAGGCGGTGTCCCTGCCGGATACCCGGATCATCGAGCAACTGGCGAAGACCGCCTTGAGCCGCAACGATTCGCCGGACATCCCCTTCGACCGCTCCGTGAATCCCTACCAGGGCTGCGAGCACGGCTGCGTCTATTGCTACGCCCGGCCCAGCCATGCCTACCATGGCTTGTCGCCGGGGCTGGATTTCGAGACCCGGATCATCGCCCGGCCCAACATCGCCGACATCCTGCGGGCGGAACTGGGCCGCCCCGGCTACCGGCCCGCCCCGGTGGCCCTGGGGGCCAACACCGATCCCTGGCAGCCGGTGGAACGCAAGCTGGGCATCACCCGCCGGGTCCTGGAGGTGCTGGCGGAGACCCGCCACCCCGTCACCCTGGTGACCAAATCCAGCCTGGTGGAACGGGACCTGGACCTCCTGGCCGACCTGGCGCGGGAGGGACTGGTCCACGCGGCTGTCTCCCTCGCCACCCTGGACGCCGACCTGGCCCGCCGCCTGGAGCCCCGGGCCGCCAGCCCGGCGCGGCGCCTGAAAACCCTGGAGCGGCTGGCGGCAGCGGGCATTCCCTGCGCGGTGCTGGCCGCGCCCATGATCCCCCAGCTTACCGACGTGGACCTGGAGAAGGTGCTGGAGGCGGCCCGGGACACCGGCGCCCGGACGGCGGGCTACGTGCTGCTGCGCCTGCCCCACGAGTTGAAGGACGTGTTCCAGGATTGGCTGGACGCCCATTACCCCATGCGGGCCGGCCACGTCATGAGCCTGGTGCGGCAGATGCGGGGCGGCGAGGCCTACCAGGCCGACTTCGGCGTCCGCCAGCGGGGCACCGGCGTCCATGCCGAACTGCTGGCGCGGCGGATGGCGGTGGCCCGCCGCCGCCTGGGGCTGAACGGCGACCTGGGACCCCTGGCGGTGGACCGCTTTCGGCCGCCTGGCCCCCCCGGCCAGATCAGCCTGTTCTGAGGCACCGCTCCCGATCCGGGGTGGACGCCCGCCATGGGCCGGCATATAAATAACTAACCAGTCAGTCATTTATATCCCATGCCCCTCTCCTCCACTCCCGCCGCCACCCCGGCCGTGGCCGTCCCGGAACCTCGCTGGCAACGCCGGGCCCAGGCCCGGCCCCGAGAATTGCTGGACGCCGCCCTGGCGGAGTTCGTCACCCGGGGCTACGCCGCCACCCGCCTGGAGAGCGTGGCCCGCCGCGCCGGCGTGTCCAAGGGCACCCTGTATCTCTATTACGAGAATAAGGCGGAGCTGTTCAAGGCGGTGGTGCGCCAAGCCCTGGTGGCCAACCTGGACGAGGCGGAAGCTCTGGCCGGCGCCTTCGAAGGCGACAGCCGGGCCTTGCTGGACGCCCTGTTCACCCGGTTCAGCCGCCGGGTGGTCCAGTCGGACCTGTCCGGCATTCCCAAGCTGGTCCTGGCCGAGGCGGGCAATTTTCCCGAGATTGCCCGCTTCTATCATGACGAGGTGGTGGAGCGGGCGCGCCGCCTGGTGGTGGCGATCCTGGAGCGGGGCATGGCCCGGGGCGAGTTCCGCCGGGTGGACCCGGAGCATGCCTGGCGGGTGGTGGTGGCCCCCCTCATCATGGCCATCCTCTGGAAGCACACCTTCCAGAGCCTGGCCCCCGGGACCCTGGATTTCGAGCGCCATCTGGATGCCCATCTCGACCTGTTGTTCCGGGGCCTGGCTTCGTCGCCGGCCGCCGGCCGCCATTCCAAGAAGGACACGCCATGAAACCCAAACCGATCCTGGTGCTCCCGGTCATCGCCACCCTGGTGGGCGGCACCCTGTGGTGGAAGTCCCATCAGCCCGCCCCGCCGGTCACCGAACTGACCCTCCAGGGCAACGTGGACATCCGCCAGGTGGAACTGGCCTTCAATGCCAGCGGCCGCATCGAGACCCTGGCCGTGCGGGAAGGAGACCGAGTGAAGGCGGGCCAGGTCCTGGGCACGCTGGACACCGAGCGCCTGCGGCTCTCCCTGGCCCAGTCGGAGGCCCAGACCGCCATCCAGCGCCAGGTGTTGGCCCGCTACGAGGCGGGCTCCCGGCCCGAGGAGATCGGCCAGGCCCGGGCCCAGCGGGATGCGGTCCGGGTGGCGGTGGCCGACGCCGAGGCGGTCTGGAAGCGGCAGCAGGACCTGGTGGCGCGGAACTTCGTCTCCCAGCAGCAGGCCGATTCGGCGAAATTCAACCTGGACAAGGCGCGGGAACAGCTCAAGGCCGCCGAGGATGCCCTGCGCCTGGCGGAACTGGGCCCCCGCAAGGAAGACGTGGCGGCGGCCCGGGCCACCCTGGCCGCCAGCGAGGCCGCCTCGGCGGTGATCCGCCGGGACATCCGGGAGGGGGAACTGCGGGCGCCCTCGGACGGTATCATCGAAAACCGCATTCTGGAGCCCGGCGACATGGCCTCGCCCGCCAAGCCGGTGCTCACCCTGGCCCTGGACAACCCGGTCTGGGTGCGGGTCTGGCTGCCGGAAGCCCAGCTGGGCCGGGTGCCCGTGGGAGCTCGCGCCACAGTGAGCTCCGACAGCCACCCGGGCAAACCCATCCAGGCCTGGGTGGGCTACGTGTCCCCCAGCGCCGAGTTCACGCCCAAGACGGTGGAAACCACGGAAATCCGCGCCAGCCTCCTCTATCAGGCCCGGGTGTTCGTCTGCGAGTCCGGCGCGACCCTGCGGCTGGGCATGCCGGCGACGGTGAGCATCAAGCTGGATCAAGCGGCGCCGGCGGCGGGGTCTGATCCTTGCAAGCGTGATCGATGAAGGATGAATTGCCCTCTCCCGCGCTGCCGCGCGCCCCTCTCCCGCCTGCGGGCGAGGGGCTGATGTCCGCCGCGCCGGTTCCAGGCGGTGGCTCCCCTCCCCCGCAAGCGGGGGAGGGGCTGGGGGAGAGGGAAAAGAATGCCCCCATGCCCACCGCGCCCATCCTCACCACGACCGACCTGGCCAAGTCCTTCCAGGCCGGCGGCCGCGCCATCCCGGCCCTGGCCGGGGTCAGCTTCGCCCTCCGGCCCGGGGTGGTCACCGGTCTCATCGGCCCGGACGGAGCCGGCAAGACCACCCTCATGCGCCTGGCGGCCGGCCTGCTGGCGCCGGACTCGGGCGCCATCCAGGTACTGGGACTGGACGCCACCCGGGATGCCTTGGCGGTCCAGTCGGCCCTGGGCTACATGCCCCAGCGCTTCGGACTCTACGAAGACCTGACAGTCCAGGAGAACCTGGACCTCTACGCCGACCTCCAGGGGGTGCCCAGGGTCGAGCGCGCCGAACGCTATGCCGAACTCATGCGCATGACCGGCCTGGCGCCATTCACCCGCCGTCTGGCCGGTCGGCTGTCGGGGGGCATGAAGCAGAAGCTGGGCCTGGCCTGCACCCTGGTCCGCGCCCCCCGCCTGTTGCTCCTGGATGAGCCCACCGTGGGGGTGGACCCGGTGTCCAGGCGGGAGCTGTGGGCCATCATCGACCGGCTGGTCCAGGAGCAGGGCATGAGCGTGCTGCTCTCCACCGCCTATCTGGACGAGGCGGAACGCTGCCAGGCGGTGGTGCTGCTCCACGCGGGCCAGGTGCTGGACCAGGGGCCCCCCCGCCAGATGAGCGAGCGTCTCGCCGGGCGGGTCTGGGCGGTGAACGTGCCGGGCCGCCGCCAGCGGGACGTGCAGGCGGACCTGGAAGGGCGTCCCGGTGTGGTGGACGCCCTGGTTCAGGGGGAGCACGTGCGGGTGGTGCTGGATGGGCGCAGGGACCCCGAGTCCCTCGGCCTGGACCGGCTTGACGCCCGAGCCCTGCCGCCCCGCTTCGAGGATGGCTTCATCGATCTGCTGAAGGGCAGTCAGGCGGCGATGGCGGTTCCGCCCCGGCCTGCCGCTGGCAAGGAAGGTGAGCGCTTCCTCACCGACCAGGCGGCGACCTGGCGGGAGCCGGATTCCGCCCCCGTGATCCAGGTGGCCGATCTGCGCCGCCGCTTCGGCGACTTCTGGGCGGTGGACGGCATCAGCTTCCAGGTGCGGCGGGGCGAGATCTTCGGCTTGCTGGGCGCCAACGGCGCCGGCAAGTCCACCACCTTCCGCATGCTCTGCGGCCTGCTGCCCGCCAGCGCCGGCCGCCTCCAGGTGGCGGGCCTGGACCTGCGCCACGCGGCGGCGGCGGCCCGGGGCCGCATCGGCTACATGTCCCAGAAGTTCTCCCTCTACGGCAACCTGTCGGCAGTCCAGAACCTGGCCTTCTTCGCCAGCGCCTACGGCCTGGGCTTCCGCCAGCGCCAGGCGCGCATGGCCTGGGCCTTGCGGGAGTTCGAGCTGGAGAAGTACGCCGACCAGCTCTCCGGCCAGCTCTCCCTGGGCTACAAGCAGCGCCTGGCCATGGCCTGCGCCCTCATGCACCAGCCGGAAATCCTTTTCCTGGACGAACCCACATCCGGCGTCGATCCCCTGGCCCGGCGGGAATTCTGGCGGCGGATCAACGCCCTCGCCCGAGCCGGCGTGACGGTGCTGGTGACCACTCACTTCATGGAGGAGGCGGAATACTGCGACCGCCTGGCCATCATGGCCGCCGGCCGCATCCTGGCCATGGACGAGCCCGCCGCCATCAAGGCCGCGGCCCGCACGGCGGCCAACCCGGAGCCCAGCCTGGAGGACGCCTTCGTGGCCCTGGTGCTGGCGGACGAGAAACAGCGGGAGGCGGCGTGATGGCGAAGCGCGGCGGCTCTTTGATGCGCCTCAAGGGCCTGATCCGCAAGGAGTTCCTGCAAATCGTGCGGGACCCCAGCAGCATCGCCATCGCCTTCGTCATGCCCCTCTTCCTGCTGCTGCTGTTCGGCTACGGCGTCTCCCTGGACGCCGACCACCTGCCCGTGGCCCTGGTGGCGGAGGAGCCCTCGGCGGATACGGCGGATTTCTTCGCCAGCCTGGCAGGCAGCCACTACTTCGCGCCGCTGACCATGACCACCCAGGCCGAGGCCGAGGAGGCTCTGCGCCAGGGCAAAGTCAACGCCATCGTCCACCTGGGCGCCAACTTCGCCGAGCGCCTGCGCCGCCCCGAAGGCGCCCCCATCCAGCTCATCGTCAACGGCGTCGACGCCAACACCGCGCGCCTGACCCAGGGCTACGTGGAAGGCGCCTGGGGCAACTGGCTGGCGCGCCGGGCCACCGCCCGGGGCCAGGCGCTGGCCACCCCCGTGCAACTGGAGCAGCGCATCTGGTTCAACCCCGAGGTGAAGAGCCGCAACTTCCTGGTGCCGGGGCTGGTGGCCATCATCATGACCCTCATCGGCACCCTGCTCACGGCCCTGGTGATGGCTCGGGAATGGGAGCGGGGCACCCTGGAGGCCCTGCTGGTGACGCCGGCCAGCATGACCGAGGTGCTGCTGGGCAAGCTCATCGCCTATTTCGTCCTGGGCACCGGCGGCATGCTGCTCACCGTGGGCCTGGCCGTGTTCCTGTTCGAGGTGCCCCTGCGGGGCTCCTTCTGGGTGCTGTGGGCCGCCGCCTCCCTGTTCCTGCTGGCCGCCCTGGGCATGGGCCTCACCATCTCCAGCCTGGCACGCAACCAGTTCGTGGCGGGCCAGATCGCCATCATCGGCACCTTCCTGCCCGCCTTTCTGCTTTCCGGTTTCCTGTTCGACATCGACAGCATGCCCGCCGTGGTGCAGACCCTCACCCACCTCATCGTCGCCCGCTATTTCGTGGCCATCGTCCAGACCCTGTTCCTGGCCGGCGACGTGTGGGCGGTGGTGCTGCCCAACGCGGCGGCCCTGGTGGTGATGGCGGCCTTCTTCCTCGCCGTCACCTGGCGCAAGTCGCGCAAGCGCCTGGAGTGAAGCCATGCTGATCCGCCTGCTCGCCCTGGTGCGCAAGGAGTTCCTGGCCCTTCTGAAGGACAAGCGCAGCCGCATGGTGCTCATCGTGCCGCCCATGATCCAGCTCCTGGTGTTCGGCTATGCCGCCACCTTTGACCTGCGGGACATACCCTACGCGGTCTACAACGAGGACCCGGGGGCCCCGGCCCGGGAACTGGTGGCCGCCTTCGATGGCGCCCCCGCCTTCCGCCGGGTGGCCACCCTGCACGCCCAGAGCGAGATCGCCCCCCTGGTGGACCTGCGGGAGGTGCTGGTGGTGGTCCACATCGGCCCCCGCTTCAGCGCCAGGCTGCTCGCCGGCGAGTCCGCCCCCGTGCAGCTCATCGTCGACGGCCGCAACTCCAACACCGCCATGATCGCCCTGGGCTACGCCCGCCAGATCGTGGACCGCCACAACCGGACATGGATCGCCGCCCGGGGCCTGCCAGCGCCGCCGGCGCGGCTGGAAAGCCGGGCCTGGTTCAACCCCAACCTGGAAAGCCGCTGGTTCTTCGTGCCCGGCATCATCGGCATGCTCACCCTGGTGACCACCATGTTGGTGACGGCCCTCACCGTGGCCCGGGAGCGGGAGCAGGGCACCTTCGACCAGCTCCTGGTCACCCCCCTGGGCCCCGGCGAAATCCTGCTGGGCAAGGCCCTGCCCGGCTTCCTCATCGGCATGGTGCAAGGCACGGTGATCCTCCTCATCGCCACCCTCTGGTTCCGGGTGCCCCTGCTGGGCAGCCTGCCCGCCCTCTATGCCGGCCTGGCCCTGTTCCTGCTCTCCGGCGTGGGCGCCGGCCTGCTCATCTCCTCCCTGGCCGTGACCCAACAGCAGGGCCTCTTGGGCGCCTTCCTGTTCATGGTCCCGGCGGTGATCCTCTCCGGCTTCGCCACCCCCATCGCCAACATGCCCCAGGCGGTCCAGACCCTCACCCTCATCGACCCCCTGCGCTACTTCCTGGTGATCCTGCGCAAGGTCTTCCTGGAAGGCGCCGGCTTCGACGTGCTGGCGAACCAGTACTGGCCCATGGCCCTCATCGCGGCGGTGAGCCTGAGCTTGGCGAGCTGGCTGTTCAGGCACCGGATGTATTGAGCGGTGCTTGGCAAAGGCAAGGCCCCGACTTTCCGCGGCATGGGCATGCCCGCAAGCAATCCAGCCTTGTAGACGGGTTCTGTGCTAAAACAGTACTGTTTTTACGAATACAGTACTGATATTGCCATGAACAACACCGTCACCACCGCCGAAATCAAGCGCCGAGGCATGGCCGCCATCGAGGAGGGCCTGCGTTTGGGCCCCCTGCATATCCTGAAACACAACAAGCCCGCCGCCGTGGTGTTGTCCGAGGAGGAATATCAGCGCCTTGCCCAAAGCGCGGTATCCCTCCCCGAGGGCTTGAGCGCCCTGCAATGGCTCCTGCGCCATCGCGGCACGGGCAGTCTCGACAAGGCCGAGATCGATGCCAGCCTGCAAGCCGAACGCGACAGTTGGGGCGGGACTTGATCGCCTTCTTCGACGCCAATGCCCTGATCTACCTGATCGAAGGCGCGGAGCCCTTCGCCGGCCGGGTACGCGGGGCCTTGGCCGAAGCCATGGCGGAACATGCCGGCATGCGCGCGGCGGTCAGCCGCCTATCCTGGCTGGAATGCCGCATCCGGCCCATGCGCACCCAAGACGTCGCCACCCTCGCCGCCTATGACGCGTTCTTCGCCCGGCCCGACCTGACATGGGTGGAGCTGAGCCGGGACGTGGTGGAACTGGCCACGGTCATCCGGGCGCGCCATGGCCTGCGAACGCCCGATGCCCTTCAGGCTGCTTGTTGCCTGCAAGTGGGGGCCGGGCATCTGTTCCTTACCGGGGATGAGGGGTTCCGGCGGGTG
>DAOQNK010000065.1:0-7541 GCA_035332045.1 Thiobacillaceae bacterium
TACGGCGGCGAGGTCTCCCCCGAGGCCCTGGACGAGCAGGAAGCCCTGCGCCTCATGCTGGCCGACCCCCTGCTCATCCGCCGGCCGCTCATGGAAGTGGACGGCCAGCGCCGGGTGGGTTTCGACCCGGAGGCGGTGGAACGCTGGATCGGTCTCTCGTCCCGGACCGGCGGCGAAGACCTGGAAACCTGTCCCCGCAAGCGGACGCAGGCCTGCGCCCCGGCACCATCATGAGCGAAGAGCCCGTCAGCCTCGCCCCCGGCGTTTTCTGGATCGGCGCCCTGGACCCGCAACTGCGGGTTTTCGACGTGATCCTGAAGACCGCCAACGGCACCAGCTACAACGCCTACTGCGTGCGTGGCGAGACCGGCGTGGCGGTCATCGACACGGTGAAGGCCGAGTACGCCGACACCTTTTTCCAGCGCCTGGAGCAGGTGGCGGCTTACGAGGAGATCACGGTCATCGTCCTCAACCACCTGGAGCCGGACCACACCGGCGCCCTGCCCGAGCTCATGCGCCGGGCGCCCCAGGCCCGGCTCTATATCTCGGTGAAGGCCCAGATGATGCTGAAGGGCCTGTTGAAGAGCGAAGACCTGACCTACGTACCGGTGGACACCGGCGACAGGGTGGACCTGGGCGGCCGCACCCTGCGCTTCCTGAACACGCCCTTCCTGCACTGGCCCGATACCCACTGCGCCTATCTGGAAGAGGACGCCCTGCTCTTCTCCGGCGACGTGTTCGGCTGCCACTTCTGCGACAGCCGGCTGTTCAACGACCGGGTGGGGGACTTCCGCTTCTCCTTCGAGTACTACTACCAGCACATCATGCGGCCCTTCCGGGAGCACGTGCGCCAGGCCCTGGACCTCATCGAGCCCCTGGACCTGAAGCTCATCGCCCCGGCCCACGGCCCCATCCTGCGGGACCAGCCCCGGGCCTACGTGCAGCGCTACCGCCAGCTGGCGGCGCCCCAGCTCCACAACGAGGCCGGCGAGCGGGCCAAGACCCTGCTCATCTTCTACATCAGCAGCTACGGCAACACCGCCCGCATGGCCCACGCGGTGCGGGACGGCGCCGAGGCCATCGACGACGTGCGGGTGAGCCTCTACGACCTGCAAGGGGGGGAGGTCACCCCTTTCGTGGATCTCATCGAGGAAGCCGACGGCATCGTCTTCGGCTCCCCCACCATCAACGGCGACGCGGTGAAGCCCATCTGGGACCTGCTTTCCTCCCTGGCCGTGGTCAGCATCAAGGACAAGCTGGGGGCCGCCTTCGGCTCCTACGGTTGGACCGGCGAGGCGGTGAACATGCTGGAGGACCGCCTGCGCGGCCTGAAGCTGCGGGTGCCCGTTTCCGGGGTGCGGGTGAAGCTCATCCCCACCGACGAGGAGCTGGCGCGCTGCCGCGACTTCGGCCGCAAGCTGGCGGAACACCTGACCGGCCGCGCGGCGCGGAAGGTCATCGATATGTCGGAACTGCTCGCGGCCACGGCGACGGAGTACGCCAAATGACCGTCGCCAAGCCTCTCCCCACCCCAACCCTCCCCGCAAGCGGGGAGGGAGTCTCCTCCTCCCCCGCGGGCGGGGGAGGCTGGGAGGGGGAGGGAAATGCCTTCTCTTTTGTAAAGCCCAGTAAGGAACCCTCCCATGCCCAAGGCTAACGTCACCTTCGAAGACATCGGCGTCACCGTCTCCGTCCCCGCCGGCACCCGGCTCATCGAGATCTCGGAAAAGGTGGGCGCCGGCATCACCTACGGCTGCCGGGAGGGGGAGTGCGCCACCTGCATGATGAAGATCGTCTCCGGCATGGAAAACATGTCCGAGCGCTCGGTGCTGGAGGACAAGGTGTTGCAGGAAAACATGGCCGGACGCGCCCACCGTCTCGCCTGCCAGGCGCAAGTCCTGGGCGGCGAGATCGTGGTGCGGCCGGGATAACAGCGGTGCCCGGAGAGCTGGAGGCTTTCTCTTTTTTCTCAACCTAACGGAGTTTGATCATGCCCATCGTCACCTTTTCCAGCCCCCTGCATAAGGACAAGACCGTCTACGCGGTGGCCGGAAGCTTCACCAAGACCATCCTGGAACTGGCGAAGGAAAACCACATCCCCATCGACTTCAGCTGCGGCGACGGGGAATGCGGCACCTGCCTCATCAAGGTCACCAACATCTCCCAGAAGGGGCCCATGGGCGGCCACCTGACCGAACGGGAGATCGCCGTCCTCAAGGACCTGGGCAAGATTACCCAGGAGCAAGTGGACAAGATGGCCGTGGACGATTTCCCGCCCACCGCCTGGCGCCTGGCCTGCCAGATGGTTCTGCGCGACCAGGACATCCTGGTGGAATACCCCAGCAAATGAAGACCACCGGCCCCGCCCCCGACCACCCGGTCACCTCCCCGAAGGGGAGCGCGAAGCTCCCCTCTCCCGCAGGCGGGGCGAGAGGGGAATTCGGAATGCATGGCATTCCGCCCTCGCAGCCGGCGGGCGATGCGGCGCCAGCCGTGGGGCGCGGAGCGGGGGTTGGGGGTGAGGGAAGAGCCCCGGGGTTGCCTGGGGGCTCTTCCGCCGTCCAGGGGGCGGGCCTGTACGGGGTGCTCATGGGGCGGGCCGCCGGCCTGCCCAACGATGACCTGTTCGCCCGCCTGCTGGTGAGCCGGACCATCGGCCTGGGCGCCCTGCCGCCCGGCCTGGGCCTGGGCGCCGCCGCCTTTTCCGCCTTGGTCAGGCGCCACTTTCCCGGCTTTTCCCTGCCCGGACGGCTGGCGGAAGACGGCCAGGACGCGGAGCGTCGGGCCGAGCGGGACGACCTGCTCACCCTGCTTCTGGAACACCGGGCCGGCCGGGACCTGTCCGAAGTCTGGATGGCGGAGATCGTCACCGCCGCCTGCATGGCCAACGACCACCTGTGGCAGGACCTGGGCCTGTGGAACCGGGCCGACCTGTCCCGCCTCATGCTGGAGAACTTCCCCGCCCTGGCGGCCAAGAACGTCAAGGACATGAAGTGGAAGAAATTCCTCTACAAACAACTTTGCGAGCGGGAAGGGGTGTACGTCTGCCGCTCGCCCTCCTGCGAGGTGTGCGCGGATTACGCGAAATGCTTCGGGCCGGAGTGAACGGATGTTCTTCTCCCCCTTTCGTAAAGGGGGGCGGGGGGATTTAGCGGCGTTTGCACAATGCCACCCTCCTAAAATCCCCTCTCACCCCCCTTTACGAAAGGGGGAATGCCTTCGCCACGATCATCCATGACCCCTCTCGAATCCCGCGCCGTCGCCGCCTACCTGGGCCTGGCCCTCGGTGATGCCCTGGGGGCCACGGTGGAATTCATGACCCCCCGGGAGATCGCCGCCCAGTACAAGGTCCACGACAGCATCCGGGGCGGCGGCTGGCTGCGCCTGAAGGCCGGCCAGGTCACCGACGACACCAGCATGAGCCTGGCCCTGGGCCGGGCCATCCTGGCATGCGACGGCCGGGTGGACGCCCACGCGGCGGCCCGGGCCTTCGACGACTGGATGCGGGCCAAGCCGGTGGACATCGGCAACACCGTGCGGCGGGGCCTCATGGAATTCCGCAAGACCGGGGTGCCGGTGATGCCGCCGTCCGAGCACGACGCCGGCAACGGCGCCGCCATGCGCATCCTGCCCGTGGCCCTGGCCACCCTGGACCAGCCCGAAGAGGCCATTCGCGCCGCTTGCGTCGCCCAGGCCCACGTCACCCACAACAATGCCCTCTCGGATGCCGCCTGCCTGACCCTGACCCACATGCTCCACGACGCCCTGGCCGGCGCCGACAAGCTCGCCCTGCTGCACCACCATGCCCATCCCCTGGCCGCCCTGCATCCGGAGTTCGCCTTCCGGGGCGGACGGCAGGTGGCCAATCCCAGCGGCTACGTGGCCGACACCCTGCGGGCCGTGTTCCAGGCCCTGTTCGACACCGACGATTTCGAGTCCTGCCTGGTGGACGTGGTCAACCGGGGCGGCGACGCCGACACCACCGGCGCCATCGCCGGCATGCTGGCCGGTGCCCTGTATGGCCCGGAGGGCATCCCCGCGCGCTGGCGTGAGGCCCTGGAACCGGCCACGCGCCGGGACTGCGAGGCCCAGGCCCGAGCCCTCGTCGGCCCGGGCCGGCGGGCCTAGCGTCTCAACCCATAATGATGGGTTGAGACGCTAGCCTCCCTCCCTGGCCGGCGTGTCGCCGGCCTTCAGCAGCTGGGTGAGGGCGGAAAGATGGTCGTCGATGGCCAGGCCTTGCTCGAACAGATCCATGACCTGCCGCACCGCGCCATGCATGACCCCGGCCAGGTAGTCCTCCTGCTCGGATGTCAGGTGGAGGTGGGCGAAGCTCTGCTCCACGGTATGCAGCATGGTGTGCATGATCACCCGGGTGTCGTTCTTGTTGTTCCGGTGGCGTTGGCCGATGTCGGCGAGGGCTTCCCGGGCATGGCTGAGCAGGCTGGACAGGGTGTGGTGCTTGGCGGCCACTTCCAGGCTGTCGTCCAGGGCCTGTACCCGGGCGTCGGCGCTTTCCGCCAGGACCATGAGGTGATCCCGCAGGCGTCCGTAGCGGTCCCCGTCCTCCAGGGGCATGTCGGTGATCATCACGGTGACGTGGGGATAGCTGATGGACGTGCGGTGCTTGAAGTCCATGATCCGGCCGAAGCTCGACATGCGCTCCAGCACGCCGCGCTCCAGGGGCGAGGAATCCCCCTTCCGGTTGCGGGCCACGTCGCCCATGCGGCCTTTCAGCCGGACGCAGCCGCTGAGCCCGTAGTCGGCGCAGGCCGCGACCACCGCGTCGGCCAGCGTGGCGTAGTCCCGGCAGCCGTAACTGTTGCGGATGAACTGGAGCACCACCCCCAGTTCCGCCGCCGAGGACATGGCCACCATGGCGGTGCTGAAGGCCGACCGGGCATCCCGGGCCAGTTGATGCCGGGCTTCCATGTTGCGCAGGGTCTGGGACACCAGGTGGCGCAACTCGGCGGGCTCGAAGGGTTTAGGCAAGAAGTCCTCGCCCTCCACGTCGTGGCCGGCCAGGTACTCGTCCAGGTCCACTTCCCCGGACATGAAGACCACCGGGATGTCCCGGATCGCCTCGTCCTCCTTGATGGATCGGCAGAGGTCGTATCCGGTGCCCTCGGGCATGACGATGTCCGTGATGATCAGGTCCGGTTTCTCCTCCCGGGCCTTCAGCAGGCCCTCCTTGCCCGTCCCGGCACCCGCCAGGACCTCGTAATCCCCCTCCAGAATGCCGGCCGCCAAGGCCAGGGTGATGGGTTCATCGTCCACCACGAGTATGCGGGGCTTCCGCCCATGGCTTTCCATACTTGCCTCCCTGTGTGACTTCCCTGTGACTGTTCCCGTGTGCCGCCTGATGGCGGCGCCACGCCGCTTATCCATCCACCGCATGGGGCATGTCCGCGTTGGTTCTTATGCAGGCCAAACCCACCGCGATCAGGCTTATTCTCCTATCATTCTAGCCATAACGATCCGATCCGAAAGCCGTTTTGTAATAGACATTCAAGAAAGAGGGGGAGCCATGCCGCATCGACGGGCACGTGGAGGGGCAGGCCAGAGGGGATATCCGTGAGGGGCGTCGCCGCCGGGGCCTTGCTGGAGGGTTTGCTGCTGGGCCTGCTGGGGATCGGCGTGCCGGGCTGGCCATGGCTGTTGGTGCCCGCGCTGATCCTGGGGGGCTGGCTGGTCCACGCCCTACGCCGGGTCAAGGCGGGCCCCGGGCCGGCAGCCGGGGAGGCGCGGTTTGCCTTGACGCCGGAGCCGGGGGACGGCGCCGATGGCTGGCCCGATCTGGCCTTGATTTCCTTGCTTTCCCTGGCCATGGACCGGGTGACCGATGCCGTCCTGCTGGTGGGCGAGGACGGCCTAATCCTGTTCGCCAACCGGGGTGCGAGCGAGTTGCTGGGCTATGCAGGGCGGGAACTGCTGAGCATGCACGTGGGCGAGCTGCGGGGGGATTACGACGTGGAAAGCTGGTCCCGGCACTGGTCGGAGCTGAAGTCCAGGGGAAGCCTGAGCTACGAAGCTACCAACCGTGCCCGGGACGGCCACCCGATCCAGGTGGAGGTCAACGCCACCTACTTCGAGGTGGATGGGGTGGGTTACGACCTGGCCCTGGGCCGGGACGTGTCCCAGCGCAAGGCCATGGAGGCGGCCCGGGAGCAGGCCCTCCACCAGGCCGAGCGGCTGGCCCAGACCCGCAGCGAATTCCTCGCCAACATGAGCCATGAAATCCGCACGCCCCTCAATGCCATCCTGGGCTTTGCCCAGATCGGCCTGCGCAACCAGCCGGATCCGGGCGGGAGAAAGGAATTCGGCGCCATCCTGGATGCCGGGCGCATGCTGCTGAACCTGGTGGACGACGTGCTGGATTTTTCCAAGATCGAGGCGGGCAAGCTGAGTCTGGAAATGTCGTGGGTGGAACTGCCCGCCCTGGTGGACCGGGTGGTCGCCATGGCCGCGGTGCGGGCCCAGGGCAAGTGGCTCGATTTCACCGTGAAGGAAGCCGCCAGCCTGCCGGCGGGCTTCGAGGGGGATCCCCTGCGACTGGCCCAGGTGTTGGGCAACCTGCTCGCCAACGCGGTCAAGTTCACGGATGCGGGCAGCGTCGCCCTGGAAGTGGAACGGCGGGGCGAGACGCTGGCCTTCCATGTTCTGGACACGGGTATCGGCATGAGCGCGGACCAGATGTCCCGCTTGTTCCTCCCCTTCGAGCAGGCGGACAGCTCCACCACGCGCCGTTTCGGCGGCACCGGCCTGGGCCTCGCCATCAGCCAGCGCCTGGCGGCCATGATGGGGGGCGGCATTAGCGCCAGCCCCAGGGAAGGGGGCGGCATGCGTTTCACCCTCGACCTGCCTCTGCGGGGGGCGCGGGAGGCCCAGCCCCGGGTTCCGGGAGCACGACTCTGGCTGGCCGGGCTGGGTTGCGGGCCGGATCTGGCCGATGAACTGGCCGACCGTGGCGTGGACGTGCGGGTGGATACCCTGGAGGAAGCCGGCCGGAGCGGCGACGATCCGGTGGTCGTCGCCGGCGGCGACCTGGCCAGGCGGGAGACCGTCGAGGGCGTCCTGCGGATGCTGGACGCCGGCCGTCGGGTGGCGGTGATTCCCTCCATGGGTGGCGTGGGCGAAATGCCCGAGGGCCTGGCCGGCCGCGTCGACATCCTGGATTGGCCGCCGCGCGGCCGGCATCTGCTGGACTTCCTGGCCGGCCGAGCCGTCCACCGGGATGACCGGCCGGTGAAGGGCGCCGCGCGCCTGCCGGGCATCCGCGTCCTGGTCGCCGAGGACAACGAATTGAACCGGACCATTCTGGAAGACATGCTGGTCCTGGAAGGCGCCCGGGTGGAATGTGTCACCAATGGCCGGGAACTGGTGGATCGGGTGGAGGTCGCGGGCGGGGACTTCGACGTGGTGATCACCGACGTCTCCATGCCCGAGATCGATGGCATGGAGGCGACCCGCCGTATCCGGCGGATCGCGCCCGGCCTGCCCGTCGTCGGCCTGACGGCCCACGTGCTCCGGGCGGAACGGGA
>DAOQNK010000065.1:7641-9101 GCA_035332045.1 Thiobacillaceae bacterium
TGCAGTCGGCTTCGGCCGCCCTGGTGGCGGCCTTGCGCGCCGACCAGGCGGATGCCCTGGCCATGTCGGAGAGTGTGGCCCGGGAAATGGAAGCGGTCCTGCGGGAAGCGGAGGCGGCCCTGGAGGCGCAAGCGGGCTACGCCGCCCTCGGGACGTAGACGGCGCGCCCATGAGCGCCCGGGCCGGCGGGCGGATAAACTGTCGGCCTGGTCCGCCGGGGGCGCAGGTACCCCGGGGTGGCCTTCGTTCCTTCATTGCGGCCAGGGAGCCAGCCATGCATCGCCCCATCGTTGACGAAGCCCGGGCGTCCGAATTCGAGACGGGCTCGGTGTTTTGAGCTTCCGCCTCAAGCTCATCCTGGGAGTGGCCCTCATCGAGGCCCTCCTGCTGGCCCTGCTGATGGTGGGCGTGGTCGGCCATTTCCGCGAATTCGGCCAGCAACTCCTGGAAGACTATGCCCGGGTCAAGGCCCAGGATGCCGCCCTCCAGGTCAAACAGGCTCTGGGGGAGGGGGATGCGCCTCGGCTGGCGGCGCTGGCCGACAGCCTGCTGGGGGATCCGGATCTGGCCTACGTGCGCATCCTGGACCCCGCCGGACAGCTCCTGGCCATGGCCGGCCAGCCATCACCGGCGCAGGCGCCCCGGTCCGGGGCCAGCGGGGTGGTCGCCATGGCGGTCGACGTGCCCGGCCCGAATCGGCCGCTGGGCCGGGTGGAAGTCGGCGTCGGCTCGGCCCGGGCCGAGCGGGCCTTCGCCCTGCTGGAAGGCAGGATCTGGGTGGTCATGGCGGTGGGCATGGGCCTGGTGGCCGCCTTTTCCCTGGGCCTGGGCATATACCTGTCGCGGCGGCTCAAGGGGCTGGAAGAAGGCGCCCGCCGCCTGGGCCAGGGCGAGCTGGGTTTCCAGGTGGAGGTCCGGGGCCGGGACGAACTGGCCGCCGTGGCCGAGTCCTTCAATGCCATGTCCCGGCAGATGTTGCGGGACAGCCAGATGCAAGCGGACTTCCAGCATCTGCTCCAGAGCCGGGAAGGGGACGAGCGCCGCAAGCTCGAGGCCCGGCTGGAGGAGCGCAGCGCCGCCCTGATGGAGGCGGGCCTGGAGTTCCGCAGGCTGATGGAAAACCTGCCCGCCTACGTCATCCGCTATGACCAGGATGGCCGGGCAATCTATGTGAGCCCCCGCTTCGACGAGGTGATCGAAGCCGGCGGCGCCAGCCTGGTGGGCAAACGCCCCGCCGAAATGGCCGTGGGGGCTGGCGCCGATCTGGCCCGATTCCAGGCGGCCCTGGAGCGGGTGCTGGGCACGGCTGCCAGCGAGGAAGTGGAACTGGAAGTGGAGGAACGCACCGGGCCGCGCCTGCACCAGGTTCGCCTCGTCGCCGAGCGGGACGCGGAGGGGCGGATTCAGGGCGCCCTGGCGGTGGGCCTGGACATCACCGAAAGGCGGCACGGCGAAGCCCG
>DAOQNK010000065.1:9201-10797 GCA_035332045.1 Thiobacillaceae bacterium
CGCCACCGGGATGGCCGGGTGTTCCCGGTGGAGGTCAACGCCAATTACTTCGAGGTGGAGGGCGTGGGCTACGACCTGGCCCTGGGCCGGGACGTGACTCAGCGCAAGCGCCTGGAGGAGGCCCAGGCGGCGGCCTTGGCCGAGGCCGAGCGGCTGGCCTCGGCGAAAAGCGACTTTCTCGCCAACATGAGCCATGAGCTGCGCACCCCCCTCCACGTGATGCTGGGCATGGCCCAGCTGGGCTTGCGGACCAGCCGCGAGGAGCAATCCCGGGGCCGCTTCGCCACCATCCAGGACACGGGCCAGCTGATGCTGGCCCTGGTGGACGACATCCTGGATTTCTCCAAGATCGAGGCCGGCAAGCTGGCCGTGGAGCGTGACCACCTGAGCCTGGGGCCGGCCCTGGACCGGGCCGTGGAACTGACCGCCCCCCGGGCCAGAGCCAAGGGCCTGCGCTTCCGGGTCCGGGAGGCGCCGGACCTGCCGGAGGGCTTCCAGGGCGATGGCCTGCGCCTGGTCCAGGTTCTGATCAACCTGCTCTCCAACGCCGTGAAATTCACCGAGGCCGGCGAGGTGATCCTGGAGGTGGAACGGGAGGCCGGCGCCCTGCGCTTCACGGTGACCGACACGGGCATCGGCATGGACCCCGCCCGCCTCGGCCGCTTGTTCATTCCCTTCGAGCAGGGCGACGGTTCCACCACCCGGCGCTATGGCGGCACGGGCCTGGGCCTGGCCATCAGCAAGCGGCTCATGGACCTGATGGGCGGCGACATCGAGGCCCGGGGCGAGCCGGGCCGGGGCATGCGCTTCCGGGTGCGGTTGCCGGTGTCCGGCATGGGAACCCGGGCCGCGCCGACGACCCAGGCCAGGGTGCGACTGAGCGCCAGCCTGGATGACATGAACGAGCTGCTGGTCGAATTGCGCCGCTGGGGCATGGACGCCGCCACCCTGCCGGCGGCGGAAGCCTTGGCGGTGGCCGATGCCCTGGTGATCCTCGCCCCTGCCGATCTGCAGGGGTTCGATGCCGTTCCGCCCCGTCCGGCGGCCGGGGGCCGGCTGGCCTTGCTGGCCGATCCCGTGGGCGGCGAGCCCGCCGGGGCGGCCTGGCTGGACCAGGTCGCCGTCCTGGATTGGCCGCTCCGGGCCCGGCATGTCTTCGCCCTGGCCAGGGACGCCGGCGCCCTGCGGGCCGCGCCGGCAGGTTCGACCCGCAAGGGGCGCCTGGAGGGCGTGCGCATCCTGGTGGCCGAGGATGACGCCATGAACCGGGTGATCCTGGAGGAACTGCTGGCCCTGGAGGGTGCCCGGGTGGAAAGCGTGGGCAACGGCCGGCTGTTGCTGGAGCGCTTCCAGGGTGGCCCGGGGGATTTCGACATCATCATCGCCGACGTCCAGATGCCGGAGATGGACGGCAACGAGGCGGCCCGGCGGATCACCGCCCAGGACCCGGACATGCCCATCATCGGCCTCACGGCCCGGGTGATGGCCGATGAGCAGGCCCGCTGCCTGGCCAGCGGCATGGTGGCCCACGTGGGCAAGCCCGCCCAGATGGATCAGCTCATCGGCGTGATACGGGAGAACCTGCCCCTGGGCCGG
>DAOQNK010000065.1:10897-13377 GCA_035332045.1 Thiobacillaceae bacterium
CGCTAGGCGGCCAGGGTGTGTTGCTTCATGTGGGCGGCCAGGGCCGAGTCCATGGTGGCCAGATGCAGGTCGAACCACTCGGGCAGGCTGGACTTTACGTAGGCCCGGGCCAGGGGCAGGCGGCCCCGCTGCACGGCCCGGTTGAACTGGAGCAGTTCCCCCAAGACCCGGAAATGTTCGCCCTCGTGCTCGCCCAGGGCGGGAAACCGGCATAGGCGCATGAGCCGGCCTTCCTCGGCGAAGTGCAGGCGGGTGTGGTCCACCAGTTTCTGGAACAGGAAGGGATAGCCCGCCTCGTCGGACTGGTTCAGGGCATCCAGCAGGGCCACGAACTCCCGGTGGGTGGCGTCCATCTCGTCCACCCCCAGATGATGGCGGGCCTCGTCCCAGCTCAGCATCCGGCGATCTCCGCGCCGGCCAGGCGCTCGGCTTTCCAGCTCTCGGCGGCGGCCAGGAAGTCGGCCACGTCGGCGTTCACCCATTCCAGGCCCAGCTTGTCGAGGAAGCGCTTTTCCTTGTCGTTGGCGTTGGGGATGAGGGCCCAGCCGGCGGGCCGGGCGGAACCGAACAGGATATCGGCCAGCACCATGCGTTCCGTGTCCCGGTTCAGGCGCATGCCCAGCAGCAGGTAACGCAGGCCCTGGCGCTTGCGCTTGAGGAAGCCGGGGATGGCGAAGCCGCCCATGAGCTCGGTGATGTAGTCCACGAAGTCGGCGTCGGAGGCGATGTAATGGGGCTCGGGGAAGGGGGTGCCCAGGGGCTTGAACAGCACCGGCAGGGACACGTCCACTTCCTCCTGGTCGATGGGCCGATAGGCGGCGCCGTCGTGGTGGAAGATCTTGAAGCGGTAGTCGGTGCCGGCGAGGCGGGCCAGGCCGACGATGAGGGTGTGGGGCGTCTCGGCGTAGTTCTTCTGCAGGAGGCCGTCCCGGTTGGTGTCGACGATGTAGGAAAGCCCCTGTCCGGCCAGCCAGGTGTGCAGGGCCGAGGGGCTCCAGGCCGTGTCCCGGTAGGTGGTGTTGAGGAAGCGGGTCAGGGCGGAACGGCCCCGCTTCAGCTCCACGTTCATGGCGGCGCGGGGGAATTCGTACATGAGCTTGGGCGCCATGGGGCGGCCGTCGTTCATGGCCAGGATGAGGCTGTCGCTGTCGGCGGGAATGGCCTTGCCGCTGGCGGGATCGATGACGCCGGCCAGGGCGGCGGCGCCCAGGTAGGGCACCACGGTGCCGTCGGCCAGGCTGGACAGGATGCTGTCGAATTCGGGTTGCATGGGGGCTCCTCTTGGGGGACTGCGAAGGGACATGGCAGGGCTTCGCAAGAATCGCGCCCGGGGCCATCCCCAGCAGCCACGCGGGCTGGCGCCGCGCATGCCGTGTCGGGTTTGCGCCAAAGGCCCGGCTTTGTCGGTTTCTTACGCGGGGGTTGAAGGCCGGACCATGCAGGTTGCCCGCCGCAAAGCCTTGTCGGCACAGGGGCCGTTGCCCGGACAGGGGGGAACGGGGGGCGTGGTACGGATGTTGCTGTCCGAAATAGGACTGCCCTGGGGCAACCCGTTACCCACTACCTTCAAGGAAAACGTCATGCTGCTCGACACCTACGAACAAGAACAACAGTTCTACAACGTCAACTTCAAGGAAGCCACCAGCCAGGCCGGCGTCGTCGCCTATCGGGGCGACCTGGTGCTGGTGGACGGCGAAGTGGCCGACGCCCAGGGCCGGCGCAAGCCGCCCCTGGTGACCATGAAGGCTGCCGTGGTGCTGGCCGAAGGCGACACGCTCAAACTGGTGGCCGGCTCCCTGGACGAGATGGCCGACATGGATGCCTTCCTGGGCAAGTACCAGGCCGCCTTTACCCCCGACACGCAAGTGCTGCTCTACATCGTGAACATTGCCAAGCCCATGGTCACGGAGGTGCAGGGCACCAGGATAGTCCTCATCCCCATGACCGACGGCCTGGTCTGGAACGAACTGGCCGACGAGATGAAGCTGGAGAAGAGCGACTTCAAGGGCCAGTCCAGCGGCGACAAGGTCATCACCGTCTACGACGCCTTCAAGGACTACAAGCCCAAGTACGAAATGGTGCCCCTGGCCGAAGCCATGACCCGGACCATCGACGCCAAGCGGGAAGCGCGCGGGCCGGTTTGACCTGTCCACGCAGCCGGGTGGCCTGACCCAGGCCATCCAACCTTGGCGTTGGGGCATAGGGTAGCGCGGCGCGCTGCCTCATCGCCCGGGTGACCGCCCCCCAGCGCTGGGGGAGGCAGCCCACTTCCGGCGAGGTCTGCTTCGCCGCCGCCTAAGCCAGTTCGCGCGGCAATGCCGGAAAGCCAACCCGGCAGGTGAGCTCAATTGTTACTAATTTTCTCGAAAGTAATGCCATGCGCTCTCTTGTCGGCGACCGTCTCCCCACCCCAACCCTCCCCGCCAGCGGGGGAGGCTGGGAGGGGGAGGGCAGTGGCTTTACTTCTGCAAAGCACGGTG
>DAOQNK010000066.1:0-13041 GCA_035332045.1 Thiobacillaceae bacterium
AAACCGGCACCACGTCATCGCCATGCAGCGCCACGAGCCCGTGGGCCGGACGCACAAAGTTCACCGAGGTCCAGCCGTCGGCCAACTGGTAGGCCATGACCTTGGGGATGGGCAGCTTCGCCAGGGCCTCGTCCAGGGCTTTTTGCAGGCCGGCGGCCAGGGTGGCGCCCGCTACAACGGTATCGAAAAACAGGGCCTCGGCCTTGCCATCCGGGGCGCGCTTCAACCGAGACAGCACGGAGGCATCCAGCCCCAGGGCGGCGAGCTTCTTGACCAGGGCCGGCGTGGCTTGGCCGGCGGCGTCCAGGGCCACATTCACCGGCATCAGCTTATGGGAGACCGGCTTGTCGGCGGCCTGGGCGGCTACCCGGGTCACGTGAACGGCCAGGCGGCGGGGAGACGCAAATGCGGTGGCGTTGCTCTCAGCCGTGGCAAGGCCCTGGGCCTTGAGTGACTCGAACAGGGTGCCGGCGAAGGACTCGCCCAGCTTCTTCAGGGCCTTGGGCGGCAGTTCCTCGACGAACAGTTCCACCAGCAGGTTCTTCGTGGTCATGGTCAGGCCGCCTTCTTCTCGATCTGGGCCAGGACCTCCTCGGCCCAGGCTTTCGGCGCCATGGGGAAGCCCAGGCGGGCCCGGGAATCCAGATAGCTCTGGGCCACGCCGCGAGCCAGGTTGCGGATGCGGCCGATGTAGGCCGCCCGCTCGGTCACGGAAATCGCGCCCCGGGCGTCCAGCAGGTTGAAGGTGTGGGCAGCCTTCAACACCTGCTCATAGGCCGGCAGGGCCAGTTGGTTCTCCATCAGGTGCTTGGCCTGTTTCTCGTGGGCGCTGAAGGCGGTGAGCAGAAACTCCACGTCGGAATGCTCGAAGTTGTAGGTGGACTGCTCCACCTCGTTCTGGTGGAACACATCCCCGTAGCTGATGCCGGGGGCGTATTCCAGGTCGAAGACGTTGTCCACGCCCTGCAGGTACATGGCCAGGCGCTCCAGGCCATAGGTGATCTCGCCGGTGATGGGCTTGCAGTTGATGCCCCCCACCTGCTGGAAGTAGGTGAACTGGGTGACTTCCATGCCGTTCAGCCAGACCTCCCAGCCCAGGCCCCAGGCGCCCAGGGTGGGGTTCTCCCAGTCGTCCTCGACGAAGCGGATGTCGTTCTTCTTGAGGTCGAAACCCAGGGCCTCCAGGGAACCCAGGTAGAGCTCCAGGATGTTGGCCGGGGCGGGCTTCAGCACCACTTGGTACTGGTAGTAATGCTGCATGCGGTTGGGATTCTCGCCATAGCGGCCATCCTTGGGCCGGCGCGAAGGCTGCACATAGGCGGCCTTCCAGGGCTCGGGCCCCAGGGCACGCAGGAAGGTGGCGGTGTGGGAGGTGCCGGCGCCCACTTCCATGTCGTAGGGCTGGAGCAGGGCGCAGCCTTGTTCACCCCAGTAGCGCTGGAGGTTGAGGATGATGTCCTGAAAGGCGGGCATGGTCATGCGGACAAAGGTTCGGATAAAGGTAGGGATTCTAACCGCTACACCGGCCTTCCAGGCGCGGCCGTAGCCCCATGTCGGGAAATCGACGCAGTGAATGGCGTTTCGCCAGCTTCGCCGATCAAGAACAGATTATTCGATATGGATCATAGAGTTACACAACATACATGGCAGGCATGGGGCTTGCTGGTCTAGGTCTGACACTTTGGAGGACATCATGACCCTGACCCTGACACCCAGTTTGACGATCCGCATCCGCCGCGCCGCGGACAAGGCGTCCCGGGTGATCCGCACCCAGACCCGGCGGCTGTCCATCACCAGCCTGTCCTTCCTGAACATGGAAGTGATGGTTTTCAAATATCACGTCAAGTAATCAACCCGGCAGTACCAATTCGGCCGTGAGGCCGCCCCCCTCCCGGCCGGAAAGCTCCACCCGCCAGCCGTAGACGTCCGCCAGCTGGCGGACGATGGCCAGCCCCAGGCCGCTCCCTCCAGCCTCCCGATTGCGGGATTCCTCCAGACGATGAAACGGCCGGAACACCGCTTCCCGCTGGTTCTCTGGGATGCCCGGCCCCCGATCCATCACCGCGATGCGGACCGCCGTGCCCCGCTTTTCCAGGCGCAAGCAGACCGGACCGCCATCCCCATAACGTCGGGCGTTCTCCAGCAGATTGGCCAGGATGCGGCGCAAGGCCGCCTCGCCGGCGTGCACCGGGCAGGGCGGACCCGGCGTCCACTCCACGGGTCCCAGCAGCGAGGCCTGGGCCGCCAGATCATCCAGGACGGGCACCAGGTCGAATTCGGTCACGCCATCCTGGCGCAGGGCCCGGGCGAAGGACAGCATGTCGGTAATCAGCCGGTTCATCTCGTCCAGATCCCCCTCCATGCGGGAAACCAGGACCGGATCGGCCTCCTCCAGCATGGACAAAGCCAGCTTCAGGCGGGTGATGGGGGTGCGCAGATCATGGGAAATGCCCGACAGCAGCACCGTGCGGTTCTCCAGCAGGCTCCGGACTTCTTCGGCCATGCGGTTGAAGGCCTGGGTCAGCTCCCGTATCTCCCTGGGCCCCGTTTCCGGCAAACGGTCGGGGTCCCGGCCCTGGCCCACTTCCCGGGCCTTGTCGGCCAGTTTGGCCAAACCCCGGCTCAGTTGTCTGGCCATGACCAGCGCGGCGGCCAGGGTCAGGGCCGCGCCGAGGAGGAAGATGCCCACCGCCGCCAGGGGCGCTTCCAGTTCATAGCGCTGGCGGTCGAAGCCCACCCGCAAGAGCTTGTTCGATACCTGGATTTCCAGCCATTCCCAATCCGGGTCGGGCCCCAACTTGGGAACGATGGCCTGGCCCGCGCGTTCGCCCAGGGCGGCCGCGATCAGTCCTCCGAAGTAACCGGGGTCCTGCCGGGTCGGGAGCCTGGACTTCGTCTCGGCCAGGTCCAGATCGTGCCGGAACAGCAACTCCATCTCGTAGTCGGCCCGGGTGGAGGGTGGCAGTTCCACCCAGGTCTGGGCCGCCAGCATGATCTTGGCCGCCACGTCGTCGGCGGAGCGCTCCGCCAAAGGCTGGATGACCAGGTTCCAGACCATGGCGAAGGCCGCCGCCTCGAAGACCAGAAAGGCCACCAGGAGGACGGCCGCGGTGCGGCCGAACAGGGTGTCCGGCCGCAATCTCAAGCGCCCTTGCCCTTGGGAGAAAACAGATAGCCCTGCCCCCAGACCGTGCGGATGTAGACCGGGTGGGCGGGATCATCCTCCAGTTTCTTGCGCAGGCGGGTGACGCGGACGTCGATGGAGCGGTCGAAGGGATCCCGTTCATAGCCCTTCAACCAGTCCATGATCTGATCCCGGGAAAGGGCCCGGCCGGGATGCTCGACAAACAGCTTGAGCAGGGTGAATTCGGCTTGGGTGAGGGGCAATTCCTCGCCGTCCCGGTGCAGGCTCTGGGCCGCCAAATCCAGGGCGAAGGGTCCGAACCGGACGACCTCCCCCGCCCCCGGCTCGGACTTGCCGGGGGTCCCCCGGCGCAGCACGGCGCGAATCCGGGCCAGCAGTTCCCGGGGATTGAAGGGCTTGGCCAGATAGTCATCGGCCCCCACCTCCAGGCCCACGATGCGGTCGATGTCCTCGCCCCGGGCCGAGAGAATGATGACCGGCACCTCCCGGACGGCTTTCACCCGCCGGGTCAGGGCCAGCCCATCCTCGCCCGGCATCATCAGGTCCATGACGATGATGTCGGGCTGGAAGGTAGTCAGTCGCTCGTCCATCTCCTTGCCATCCCGGGCGGTGGCCACAGCCAGGCCCTGCTTCAGCAGGTAATCCGCCAGCAGATCGCGAATGCCCGCGTCATCATCCACCACCAGCACTTGGGGGTTGTCGTTCACAGCCTTGCCTCCGAAACACACTGTTACAAATCTATCCCATGCGGAAACCCCTGTGTTACCGGGTTTACCTAGCATGGGAAGCGTCATAAGGAGATTGTCATGCGCCCCAGCACTTTCAAAGCCAATAAAGCACTTCTGGTCGCTCTGTTGAGCCTGGCTGCCACCCAGGCACTGGCGGGTCCTTTCGATCCCGTCTTCCTCGGCCCCGCCCAGGCGATGGTCGCCCAGATGACGCCCGAGGAACGCCGCGCCCTGCGGGATCGCTGGGAGCAGGCGAGCCCCGAGGAGCGCCTGAAAATGCGCCGGGAATTCCGGGAGCGCCTGTCGCGCAACCGCTCCCAGTCGGGCGACGGCCGGGACGATTTCGCCCGGGACATGGCACAAGGCGGGCGCGAATCCGGGGATCGGGACCGCTCCCGCTACCAGCGCGATGACGACGACGGCCGCTTCGGCACCGGTTTCGAACGTCGCCGGGGCGATGGCGGTCGCTATGAGAACCCGGCCGCCGGGAATGTTCCCGCGCCCGAAGATTTCTTCGATCGCCGCCATGGTGGCGGCAGGGACCGGAATCGTCCCTGAATACCGATTCAACACTCAACCTGCTCGTTAAAGGAGTCCATCATGCGCACCACCAGCAAACTGCTTGCTTCCCTGCTGATCACCGGCCTCGCGGCCCTGGGCCAGGCCCGGGCCGCCGGCTTCCAGGACACCGCCGCCGTCGTGGCCAGCACGCCTGTCTATGAAAGCATCAATACACCTCGGCAGGACTGCTGGACCGAGCAGACCGGCTACCAGGAAACCCGTTCCGGCGACCGTTCCTACGGCGGCGCCATCATAGGCGGCATCGTCGGCGGCCTGCTGGGCAACACCATCGGCAAGGGTACCGGCCGCAGCGTCGCCACCGCCGCGGGCGCGGCCACCGGCGCCATCGTCGGCGACAACATCGACAACGACGGCCACCGAGCCACCACCACATCTACGCCCCGCTATGAACAGCGCTGCCGCAGCGTGGACAACTGGACCCGCCAGCTCACCGGCTACAACGTCACCTACCGCTACCAGAACCACGAATACACCGCCTTCCTGCCCTACGACCCGGGCCAGAACGTGCGTGTTCAGGTGAACGTCAGCCTCTCGGAACGTTGATCGGCCGCTCCCGCTCCGCCCGCCGCCGGGTTTGATCCCGGCCGGCCTTCGGTTACAGTGCGCCCTTTTTCAGGAGCCTACGGGGCGTGGGGCGAAGAATTCTCTTCTGGGTTGTGCTGGTGCTGACGGCGTCCACCGCTCTCGCCTCGGTGGACGGAAACTTCCAGGCGGCCCGGGAGGCCTACCAGAAAGGCCGCATGGAGCGCTTCGGCAGCCTGGCGGCCAAGGTTCCGGACGACTACCTTCTGGCGCCTTACCTTCGCTTCTGGCAACTGAAGGCCCGTTCGGCGGGTATCCAGGAACAGCTGGATTTCATCGCAAAAAATCCTGACTCCCCCCTCGCCGACCGGCTCCACGCCGACCTGGCCCGATTGTTCGGCAAGGAGGAGAACTGGCCGGACTTCCGCAGCCACTACCAACGCCTGGTCAAACCCGACCAGGAACTGCAATGTTTCGAGTTGCGCGCCCGGCAATCCGAAGGCGACCGGGATGCCGACAAGGAAGGGCTGGCCCTGTGGCGAACCGCCCGGGATCTCCCCTCCGCCTGCGACCCCCTGTTCTCCGGCCTCGCGGAACGAGGCCTCCTCACCCTGGATGACCGCCTTTGGCGCCTGCGTCTGGCCCTGGACGCGAACAACCTGCGCCTGGCCCGGGAAGTCGATGCCAAGCTGCCCGACGAAGCGCGCATGGAACACGACGCCCTGACCCGGGCCCAGCGCCATGACGAGAAGCTGCTGACCGGCCCAGGGGAGCGACGGGCCCAGCGGGAAGCCGCCCTGTTCGCCTTGACCCTGTTGGCCAAGGACGACCCGGACCGGGCCGCGCGCCTCTGGGAACAAGCCCAGGCGGCCTATTCGGAAAACGAGCAGCGCTATGGCTGGAGCCAGATCGGTTACCAGGCGGCCCGCCGGCAGGACCCCAGGGCCCTGGGCTGGTTCCAGCGGGGCGGCGCGCCCCAGACCGAACCCCAGCAAATCTGGAAGACGCGGATGGCGCTCCGGGCCGGGCAATGGGCGGAAGCCTACCGGGGCATCCAGGCCATGCCCGAGGCGACACAGAACGAACCGGTCTGGCGTTACTGGAAGGGCCGTGCCCTCAAAGCCCTGAATGCGGCCTATCCGGCCAACGTGCTGTTCGCCCGGCTCTCCCGGGAATTCAACTATTACGGCCTGCTGGCGGCCGAGGAACTGCCCACCCTGGTGGAGAACCGCCCCGCCGATTACAAGGTCACGCCGGACGACCTGAAAGCCGCCGAAGCCATGCCCGGATTCCAGCGCGCCCTGCTGTTGCGTCGCCTGGGCGATGCCGCCAACGCCCTGTCGGAGTGGGACCGCGCCCTGCGCGGCCTGGATGACCGCCTGATCCTGGCGGCGGCGGAAATGGCCAGGCGGGAAGGCTGGAACGACCGCGCCATCAGCACCGCCGAGAAGACCCGGGAGGTCCACGATTTCGACCTCCGCTACCTGGCCCCCTATCGGGACATGGCCACCACCTATGCCCAGAGCAACGGCCTGGACGAAGCCTGGGTCTACGGCCTGATGCGCCAGGAATCCCGCTTCATGGAATACGCCAAGTCGGTGGCCGGAGCCCAGGGCCTCATGCAGATCATGCCGTCCACCGCCAAGTGGATCTCCCGGCAGCTGGGCCTCAAGAAGAACGCCCACAAGGAAGTGGCCAAACCGGAAACCAATATCCGCTTCGGCACCTATTATCTGAAGCGCATCTTCGACACCCTGGATCAATCCCCGGTGCTGGCCACCGCGGCCTACAACGCCGGTCCTGGCCGGGCCCGGAAATGGCAGGCCGAAAGCCCCCTGGAAGGCGCCATCTACGTGGAAAGCATTCCCTTCGCGGAAACCCGGGACTACGTCAAGAAGGTCCTGGCCAACGCCATGTTCTACCGGGCCCGGTTCGGCGGCGTTTCCCAGACCCTGAAGGACCGGCTGGGCGTCATTCCGGCCCGGCCCGGCAACCTGCCCGCCGGCCTGGACGATGCCTCCCCCATGCCAGACTTGTCCGGCCCGGATGGGCGATAGAATCGCGACATCGATCTTTCGCCGGTAACGGTTATGCCCATCCAGTCTCTTTGCGTGTTCGGTGGCGGCGGTTTCGTCGGCCATCATCTGGTCAGCCTGCTCGCCACCCGTGGGTACCGGGTGCGGATTCCCGCCCGGCGCCGGGAAGACGCCAAGGATCTGGCGATCCTGCCCGGCGTGGAGGTGGTGGAAGCCGACATCCATGATCCCGGCGCCTTGGCCAGCCTCCTGGCGGGCATGGACGCCGCCGTCAACCTGGTGGGCATCCTCCACGAGACGGCCAGTGGCGACGCCGACACGCCGGGCACCCGCCGGGGTGGCTTCCGGCAGGCCCACGTGGCCCTGCCCGGAAAAATCGTCGTCGCCTGCCGACAGGCCGGAGTGGGCCGGCTACTGCACATGAGCGCCCTGGGGGCCGATCCCGGTTCCCCCAGCGCCTACCAGCGCAGCAAAGCCGAAGGCGAAACCCTGGCGTTGAAGGCGGATGGCCCGGACCTGGCCGTCACCGTCTTCCGGCCCTCGGTCATCTTCGGCCCGGGGGACAGTTTTCTCAGCCTGTTCGCCCAACTCCTGAACTTCGCTCCCGTGGTCCCCCTGGCCGGCGGCCACGCCCGCTTCCAGCCGGTCTTCGTGGGAGACGTGGCGCGGGCCTTCGCCGACGCCCTGGAGAATCCGCAGACCCACAGCCAGGCCTACAACCTCTGCGGTCCCCGGGTCTACACCCTGGCGGAGCTGGTGAGACTCACGGCCCGGACCCTGGACATGAACCGTCTGGTCATCCCCCTGGGCGACGGCGCCTCCTACGTGTTCGCCCGACTCATGGAGCTCAAGCCGGGGACCAAGATCATGACCCGGGACAACTACCACGCCATGCGCACCGACAACGTCTGCCAGGCGGGCTTCCCCGCCCTCTTCGGCATGCCCGCTGCCCTGGAAAGCCAGGTGGGCTACCTGCGGGAAGCCCATCCGCGCCGGCACTACATGCACTTCCGGACCCGGGCGGGACGCTGAAGGCGGTGGACCTCCCTCCCCACATCCGGGTCTGCGTCGTGGGTGGCGCCGTCCGGGACCGCCTCCTCGGGCTGCCCGTTCGCGATCGGGACCATGTCGTGGTGGGCGCCACGCCGGAAGACATGGAGGCCCTGGGCTTCCGGCCTGTGGGCCGGGATTTCCCCGTATTTCTCCATCCCGATACCCACGAGGAATACGCCCTGGCCCGCACGGAGCGGAAGACCGCGCCGGGCTACCGGGGTTTCGTGGTGCACGCCAGTCCGGATGTCTCCCTGGAAGACGACCTGCGCCGGCGGGACCTGACCATCAACGCCATGGCCGAGTGCGGGGACGGCCTGGTGGACCCCTACGGCGGCCGCGCCGACCTGGCGGCGGGAATCCTGCGCCACGTCTCCGAGGCCTTCGCCGAGGACCCGGTCCGCATCCTCAGGGTGGCCCGCTTCGCCGCCCGCTTTCCCGGCTTCACCGTCGCCGACGACACCCTGGCCCTAATGCGCCGCATGGTGGAGGCCGGAGAAGTCGACGCCCTGGTGCCGGAGCGGGTCTGGCAGGAATTGTCCAGGGGGCTCATGGAGGCGACGCCATCCCGGATGTTCCTGGCGCTGCGGGATTGCGGCGCCCTGGGCCGGCTGTTGCCGGAACTGGATCGGCTGTTCGGCGTACCCCAGAACCCGCGCAGCCACCCGGAAATCGACACGGGCGACCATGTCCTGCGCGTGGTGGATGAGGCGGCGGCCGCGAACCGCGCCTTGCCCGTCCGCTATGCCGCCCTGCTCCACGATCTGGGCAAGGGCCTGACCCCCGAGCGCCTCTGGCCCAATCACGGCGGCCATGAAGCCGCCGGCGTGGATCTAGTGGAAGCGGTGTCCGCGCGGCTTCGGGCACCGGCGGATTGCGCCGACCTGGCTCGCCTCGTGGCCCGCTGGCACGGCCAGGCCCACCAGGCCGACCGCATGGGCGCCGAGGCGCTGCTGGACCTGCTGGAACATACCGACGCCCTGCGCCGCCCGGCGCGCTTCGAGGCCTTCCTGCAGGCCTGCGAGGCGGACCATCGCGGTCGCCCCGGTTACCCAGGTCGCCCCTTTCCCCAGGCGGATCGCCTGCGCCAGTCGCTGGCCGCGCTGGTTCGCATCGACTCCGGGGCCATCGCCGCCTCGGCCACGAAAGCCTCGGACATTCCCGGGCTGTTGCGCCAGGCCCGACTGGCCGCCATTCACCAGGAGCTGGCCGCATGAATCCCGAAATTATTGGCGCCTTTCCCGTCCTGGCCAACTTGCCTCCCCGTCTTCAGGAAGAGGTGGACCGCCAGACCCTGCCCATCCAGGCCCGGGCCGGGTCCCTGCTGTTCGACGCCGGAGCCGCCTGCCAGTCCCTGCCCCTGGTCCTGGAGGGCCGCATCAAGGTCAGCAAGCGCGCTGAAAACGGCCGGGAAATCCGTCTTTACGGGGTTCACCCCGGGGAGTTGTGCATCGTCACGGTCAGTTGCCTGCTGGGCGGAGACGCCTACCCCGCCACCGGGGTGGCCGAAAGCGACGTGCGCGCCCTGACGCTGCCCCGGCCTCTCTTCCTCCGTCTCTCGGCGGAGCATCCGCCGTTCAGGGAGGCGGTGTTCTCCCTCTTCGCCGAGCGTCTGACGGGCCTGATGCAGCTCGTGGAGGAAGTCGCCTTCCACAAGCTGGACCAGCGCCTGGCGGCCTGGCTGGTGGCCCGGGCGCCCCGTGTCACCGCGTCCCACCAGGCCATCGCCGACGAGTTGGGCAGTGTGCGGGAAATCGTTTCCCGGCTGCTCAGGCAATTCGAGGAACAACGCTGGGTCCGGCTGGGCCGGGAGCGGATCGAGGTGGACAGGCCGGAGGCCTTGAAACGGCTGGCGGAAGGCGGCTGAGCCGCCGCCGCACGGCAATCAGATGTCCGTGGGCACCATGCCGTTGCGGATGGCGTAGCGGGTCAGCCCCGCCACATCATGGATATTGAGGCGCTGCATGAGCTGGGCCCGGTGGCTCTCCACGGTCTTGACGCTGACATGGAGCTGGACGGCGATTTCCCGGGTCGCATAGCCCCGGGCGATGAAATGCAGGATCTCCCGTTGCCGGGGCGTCAGGCGGTTGTCCCGGATGGCGTGGCCGGGTTCGTCGGTGCGCAGCACGTCCTCGATGGTGACCACGGCCTCCTTCAGGCTGGACAGCACGGCGCGATGTTTTTCCTTGGCCTGGCGCAGGGCGTCCAGGGCATGCTTGTGGGCGGTCACGTCCGTGCAAAAACCGATGAAGCCCAACAATTCCCCCCGATCTCCGAAATAGGGCCGGCCGGACTTCAGAAACCAGCGATAGCGGCCATCCTTGCGACGCAACCGGCACTCGACGCTGAAGGGTTGCAGGGTCAGCAGGGCGTCCTTGATCTGGGCGGGCCAGGCGTCGGCGTCTTCGGGGTGCATGGCGCCAAGCCATCCATCGCCGAGGGACTCGGCAAGGGAACGGCCGGTGACGTCCAGCCAGGCGCTATTGACATGCTTGCATTTGGCATCCGGACCGGAAACCCAGACCATGGCGGGCACCCAATCCAGAGCTTTCAACATGTCCGGCTTCAGTCCTGATTCAACGGCTTGCGTACTCATCTTTACCTTGCTCCAAGGGCTGGAATTGTCGACAGCAGCTAAGGCTTCGCTCAAACCACCATAGCTTATGTACTAACGCTTCACCGCAAAATCGGGAAAAACCTGAGTTTGGCATCTGAATAACATCAGGCTTGGCCAAGCCAGGCGCCATTTTCGGCTTTTCAGCCCACCATGGCTTCTTGGAAGCTTATTCGAGCCGGCAAGTTTCCGTTATCGTACAAAAGGACGCTCCGAAGCCGGATATTGTCTCGACATGTCCGGTCGTCCCCTCTGTTGATCTTATGTAATCTTTGTCACAGAGTAGGCCGGCGACGAGGGCTAGGCTTACCGCCATGCTCGGTCGCAATCAGGCGTCGGAGCTCATGATCGACGGTTCAACTTGATAGGAGGATGGAATGAAAGCGAATGTCGGCGGCATCGACCGCATCTTGCGCATCGTCGTGGGCCTGGCCCTCATCGTCTGGGCCGCGGCCCTGGGCGGCCCGGTCTGGGCCTGGATCGGCGTGGTTCCCCTGGCCACGGGCATCCTGAAGTTCTGCCCGGTCTACCCGCTGCTGGGCATGAACACCTGCCCCATGGACAAGTAAGACGTCCAGCCCCATGAAAAACGCCCCGGACCGGGGCGTTTTTCATTTCAGGAAAAGACGGTAGGCCGGGTTGCGCGACTCGTTCCAGTAGCGATAGCCCAGACCATCCAGGAATTTCTGGAAAGCGGCTTTCTCCTTGGCTGGCACCTGCATGCCCACCAGCACCCGGCCATAGTCGGCGCCGTGGTTGCGGTAATGGAACAGGCTGATGTTCCAGCCCTGGCTCATGCTGTTGAGGAACTTCATGAGGGCGCCGGGGCGTTCCGGAAACTCGAAGCGGTACAGCACCTCGTCTTCCACCTGGGGCGCGCGGCCGCCTACCAGGTGGCGGATGTGGAGCTTGGCCATCTCGTTGTCGGACAGATCCAGCACCGGCAACTGGTGCTTGTCGAGGGCCGCCGCCAGCTTCTCCACCTCGGCCCGGTTGTGGACCTGGATGCCGACGAAGACATGGGCCTCGGCGGGGTCGGAGAAACGGTAGTTGAACTCGGTGATGATCCGGCCGCCGATGAGGGCGCAGAAGGCCTTGAAGCTGCCCGGCTTCTCGGGAATGGTCACCGCCAGCACCGCCTCCCGTTTCTCGCCCAGTTCCGCCCGCTCGGCGACGAAGCGCAGGCGGTCGAAGTTCATGTTGGCGCCGGAGGCGATGGCCACCAGGTTCCTGTTCTTCGCCTTCTCCCGGGCTGCCCAGACCTTGGCGCCGGCCACGCCCAGGGCGCCGGCGGGTTCCAGGATGGAACGGGTGTCCTCGAAGACATCCTTGATGGCGGCGCAGATGGCGTCGTTGTCCACCCGGATGATTTCGTCCACGTACTGCTGGCAGAGGCGGAAGGTCTCCTCCCCCACCTGCTTCACCGCCACGCCGTCGGCGAAGATGCCCACCTGGGGCAGGTAGACCCGCTCCTTGCGGCACAGGGAGCGGGCCATGGCGTCCGCCTCCTCCGGCTCCACGCCGATGACCTTGATCTCCGGCCGCAAGCGCTTGAGATAGGCGGCAATGCCGGCGATGAGGCCGCCGCCGCCCACCGGCACGAACACCGCGTCGATGGGGGCCCGTGACTGGCGCAGCAATTCCATGCCGATGGTGCCCTGGCCGGCGATGACCTCCGGGTCGTCGTAGGGGTGGACGAAGGTCTTCTTCTCCGCCCGGGCAATGCCCTTGGCGTGCTTGTAGGCGTCGTCGTAGGAGTCGCCATGCAGGACCACCGTGGCGCCCCGCTTGGCCACCGCATCCACCTTGATGGCCGGCGTGGTGGCGGGCATGACGATGGTGGCCTGGCAGCCCAGCACCTGGGCCGACAGGGCCACGCCCTGGGCATGATTGCCGGCGCTGGCGCAGACCACGCCACGCTTCAACTGGGCTTTGGTAAGGCCCGCCATCTTGTTGTAGGCGCCGCGCAGCTTGAAGGAAAACACCGGCTGCATATCCTCCCGCTTCAGCATCAGGGTGTTGCCCAGGCGGCGTGAGAGGTTGGGCGCCTCTTCCAGGGGCGATTCGATGGCCACGTCGTAGACGCGGGCGAGCAGGATGCGCTCCAGATAATCCGTCATAACGATCTCCCCCTCCCCTTCAGGGGGAGGGCAGGGTGGGGTGGGTTTCCGGTCACCATCGGCCCGGCATTTGAAGCGGGCCTTGAAGGCCGCTATTCTCGGGGTTTCCGACCAAACGACAAAGCGAATCGCGACATGATGACCCAAGACGAAATGAAGCAAGCCACGGCCCGCGCCGCCATCGAATATGTGCCCGCCGGCATCATCGGCGTGGGCACCGGCTCCACCGCCAATTTCTTCATCG
>DAOQNK010000067.1:0-12803 GCA_035332045.1 Thiobacillaceae bacterium
GCGGCGATCAACATGTTCGGCATCTTGACGGCCCATCGCATCAGCCGGCTCAAGCGGGAGGAGTACCGGGACGCCACCACGCTGCGTCTGGCCAACACGCGCCTGTCCCGGGAAATCGAGACGCGGCAGCGCCTGGAGGCGGAACTGCGGGAACTGGCCCTGCGGGACCATCTGACCGGCATTTCCAACCGCCGTCATTTCTTCGACCTGGCCGACCAGGCCTTCGCCCGCGCCCGCGAGACCGGCGAGCCCCTGGCGCTGCTCATCGTCGACATCGACTACTTCAAGCAGATCAACGACACCTACGGCCATGTCCATGGCGACGAGGTGCTGAAGGTGCTGGTCCAGGTCTGCCGGGCCGCCCTGGGGGACGTGGAAATGCTGGCGCGGCTGGGGGGCGAGGAATTCGTCATGCTCCTGCCCAATACCGACCTGAACGCCGCCACCACCCGCGCCGAACGGCTGCGGGCCGAAGTCCAGCGCACCCCCGTGCGCTTCCACGAAACCTCGCTCTATTTCACCATCAGCCTGGGCGTGGCCCAGTGGCAGCCCGAGGAATCCCTGCTGATCCTCATGCGCCGGGCCGACGAGGCCCTCTATGCCGCCAAGTACAATGGCCGCAACCGCATCGAGACGGCCAGCCCCCACGTGCGCTGGGGCGCCCTTGAGCCCGGTGGGGCGGGGGGTGAGAATAGGACGTACCGTCCGGAATGAGGGCGCCATGAAGCTCGTCATCCTCGATCGCGATGGAGTCATCAATTTCGACTCCGACCAGTTCATCAAGAGCACCCAGGAGTGGAATCCCATCCCGGGCAGCCTGGAGGCCATCGCCAGCCTGACCCAGGCGGGGTTCCGGGTGGTGGTGGCCTCCAACCAGTCCGGCATCGGCCGCGGCCTGTTCGACATGGCCACCCTCAACGCCATCCATGCCAAGATGCACAAGCTCACCGCCCAGGCTGGCGGTCGCATCGACGCGGTGTTCTTCTGCCCCCATACCGCCGAGACCCTGTGCCAATGCCGCAAGCCCAACCCGGGCCTGTTGCGGGAGATCGCCCAGCGCCTGCACGTGGATCTGCGGGGCATACCGGCCATCGGCGACGCCTTGCGGGACGTCCAGGCCGCCCAGAAGGTCGGGGCCAAGCCCATCCTGGTGAAGACCGGCAAGGGCCGCCGCACCCTGGAGAGCGGCGATCTGCCCGCCGAAGTCCAGGTCTGCGAGGACCTGCGGGAAGCCGCCAACATCATCATTTCCGAAACGGATTGATCCGACCCGTTCTCCCATGCTGTTTTTCCGCTCCGTCGTGTTTTTCCTCCTGAAGACGCTGATCACCATCGCCTTCGGCTTCATCATCCTGTTCCTGTCCTTCCTGCCGCCCCTCGCCCGCTATCGGGCCATCGCCCAGTGGGGCAAGGTGGTGATCTGGCTCGCCCGGGTGATCCTGGGCATCCACTATCAGGTGGAGGGCCGGGAACATTTGCCCGCCACGCCCTGCGTGGTGTTGTCCAAGCATCAATCCGCCTGGGAAACCATCGCTTTCCAGCAGATCTTTCCACCCTTGTCCTTCGTGCTGAAGAAGAGTCTGTTGCGCATTCCCTTCTTTGGCTGGGGCCTGGCCTTGTTCAGTCCCATCGCCATCGACCGGGCCGCCGGCCGTGAAGCCATGAAGCAGGTGGAAACCCAGGGGAAGGCGCGTCTGGCCTCGGGATTCTGGGTGTTGGTCTTTCCCGAGGGCACCCGGGTGGCGCCGGGTCAGAAGGGCCAATACCAGCCGGGCGGCCCATGGCTGGCCAGCAAGTCCGGCGTGCCGGTGCTGCCTGTGGCCCACAATGCCGGCCGCTGCTGGCCCAAGAATGCCTTCATCAAGCATCCCGGCCTCATCACCGTGGTCATCGGCCCGGCCATCCCGACCGCCGGCCGCAAGCCCGCCCAGATCCTCGCCGAAGCCGAGGCCTGGATCGAAAACACCATGCAAAGGCTTTAGCGTCGTCGCCGCCAGGCGTAAGATTCCATCTGGAGTCCGATGTCGTGAATCAGCCGTCCCTTCCCGCCGCCCATTACGCCGGCGCCCCTCTCCGGGCCAGCCCGTGGCCCGCCCGCTTCGATCTTCTGCAAAGCGCCACCGGCCTGTTCCTGGGCCTGTTCATGTGGCTGCACATGTTCTTCGTCTCCTCCATCCTGCTGGGCAATGACGTCTTCTGGACGGTGGCCCGCTTCTTCGAGGGCTATTTCTTCTTCGGCCGCGCCTATCCCTGGCTGGTCTCGGTGTTCGTGGCCGGCGTGTTCAGCCTCTTTGTCGTCCATGCCTGGCTGGCCCTGCGCAAATTCCCCAGCCACTGGCGCCAGCACGCCGAATACTGGCGGCACATGACGGCCATGTGCCACGGCGACACCACCCTGTGGTTCGTCCAGGTGATCACCGGCTTCGGCATGTTCTTCCTGGCACCGGTGCATCTGTATCTGATGATGACGCGACCCGAGCTCATCGGTCCCTACGAATCGGCGGACCGGGTCTGGAGCGGCCACATGTGGCCCCTCTATCTGTTGCTGCTGTTCCTGGTGGAGCTGCATGGCGGCGTGGGTCTCTACCGGCTGGCGGTGAAGTGGGGCAGCTACAGCGACGCCGCCGCCTCCCGGCGCCAGCTCAAGCGCCTGAAATGGGCGTTCACCGGGTTTTTCCTGCTGCTGGGCCTGTTGAGCCTGGCCGCCTACATCAAGCTGGGCATCGAGCACGCCGACCGGATCGGCGAGACCTACACCCCCGCCTGGGTCAAGACCGCGCCATGAAGATCGTCTACACCGACGCGCTGATCATCGGCGGCGGCCTGGCCGGCCAGCGCACCGCCATCGGCATCAAGCGCCGGGGCCTGGAGCCCCTGATCCTGTCCCTGGTGCCCGCCAAGCGCTCCCACTCCGTCGCCGCCCAGGGCGGCATGCAGGCCAGCCTGGGCAACTGCGTGAAAGGGGAGGGGGACAACGAGGACGTCCACTTCGAGGATACGGTGCGGGGCTCCGACTGGGGCTGCGACCAGATCGTCGCCCGCATGTTCGCCCACATGGCGCCCAAGGCGGCCCGGGAAATGGCGGCCTGGGGCGTGGCCTGGAACCGGGTGCGGCGGGGCGACCACGAGGTGGTCATCAACGGCCAGCGGGTGACCCTCACCGAGCGGGACGCGGCCCACGGCCTCATCACCGCCCGGGATTTCGGCGGCACCAAGAAATGGCGCACCTGCTACACCTCCGACGGCACCGGCCACGCCATGCTCTACACCGTCTCCGACCGGGTCATCGCCGAATCCATCCCGGTGCGCGAGCGGGTCGAGGCCCTGGCCCTGATCCACGACGGCGGCCGCTGCCAGGGCGCGGTGGTGCGGGACCTGGTCACCGGCGAGCTCACCGCTTATCTCGCCCGCGCCACGGTCATTGCCACCGGCGGCTACGGCCGCATCTGGGGCGTCTCCACCAACGCCCTCATCAACGAGGGCATGGGCGCCGCCCTGGTCCTGGAGACCGGCGTCGCCCGCCTGGGCAACATGGAGGCGGTGCAGTTCCATCCCACCGCCATCGTCCCCGCCGGCATCCTGGTCACCGAGGGTTGCCGGGGCGACGGCGGCCTGCTGAAGGATGCCGACGGCTACCGCTTCATGCCCGACTACGAGCCGGAAAAGAAGGAACTCGCCTCCCGGGACGTGGTCTCCCGCCGCATGGCCGAGCACATGCGCAAGGGCAAGGGGGTCGCGTCCCCCTATGGCGACCACCTGTGGCTGGACATCACGGTGCTGGGGGCCGCCCACATCGACAAGAACCTGCGGGAAGTGAAGGACATCTGCCAGTACTTCCTGGGCATCGACCCGGCCAAGGACTACATCCCGGTGCGGCCCACCCAGCACTATTCCATGGGTGGCGTGCGCACCAACTTCCAGGGCCAGTCGCCCTGGCTCCAGGGCCTGTTTTCCTGCGGCGAGGCGGCCTGCTGGGATATGCACGGCTTCAACCGCCTGGGCGGCAACTCGGTGGCGGAAACCGTTGTGGCCGGCATGCTCGTCGGGGAATACGTGGCCGATTTCTGCCAGTCGGCGGAGGGCGATTTCAGTTTCTCCACCGCCCTGGCCCGGGCGTGCCTGGATCGGGAGCAGGCCGAACTGACAGCCATCGCCGCCGGCCGGGGGAGCGAGGACGCGGTGGCCATCCGCCGCCGCATGGAGGCCGTCATGACCGACAGCGTCGGGCTGTTCCGCAACGGCCCCGCCCTGGAAACGGCGGTGGCCGAGCTTTCCGACCTGCTGGCCCGCAGCCGTCGCTTGGGGATGCGCGGCCACGGCCTGGACGCCAACCCGGAACTGGTCCAGGCCTACCGCCTGCCGCGCATGCTCAAGGTGGCCCTGACCGTGGCCCTGGGCGCCCTGAAGCGCACCGAGAGCCGGGGCGCCCATTTCCGCGAGGATTTCCCCGCCCGCAACGACCGGGACTGGCTCAACCGCACCCTGGCCTGCTGGCGGGAGGGGGACGCTCTGCCCACCCTGGACTACGAGCCCCTGGACGTGATGTTCATGGAGCTGCCGCCGGGCTTCCGGGGCTATGGCGTCAAGAACATCATCGACCATCCCCATACCGCCCAACGCCAGGCCGACGTGGACGAGATGCGGGCCGCCGAGCTGGACCGCCACGCCGTGCAGTCCCACCTCATGTCCTTCAAGCAATATCTGCCGGAACGCTACCGGGGCCGCAACGAACGGCTCGACGAGCCCCTGCCCATCCCGCCCGCGCCATGAGCCGAACACTCACCTTCACCGTCTTCCGCCACAATCCCCGGAACCCGGCGGATGCGCCTCACACCCGGACCTACCACCTGGACGAGACCCCGGGCATGACCCTGTTCATCGCCCTGACCCGCCTGCGCGACGAGCAGGACCCCGGCCTCAACTTCGACTTCGTCTGCCGGGCCGGCGTCTGCGGGTCCTGCGCCATGGTCATCAACGGCCGCCCGGGCCTGGCCTGCCGCACGCTCACCGCCAACCTGCCCGCGGAGATCAGCCTGTTTCCCCTGCCGGGCTTCGAACTCATCGGCGACCTGTCGGTGAACACCGGCAAGTGGATGCGCGCCATGAGCGAGCGCCTGCGGGCCTGGCTGCATGTCAACGCCGAAGCCGACGTGAACCTGATGGAAGCCCCCATGGAGCCGGAGACCGCCGAGGCCGTCTACGAGCTGGACCGCTGCATCGAGTGCGGCTGTTGCGTGGCCGGTTGCGGCACGGCCCGGATGCGGCCGGATTTCGTCGGCGCCGTGGGCATGAACAAGATCGCCCGCTTCCGCCTGGATCCCCGGGACGTGCGTTCCGACGCCGACTTCTACGAGGTGGTGGGGGACGACAGCGGCATCTTCGGCTGCATGAGCCTGCTGGGCTGCCAGGATGTCTGTCCCAAGCAGTTGCCCTTGCAGACCCAGATCGCCTACCTGCGCCGGAGCATGGTCCGGCAGGGCGTCTGGTGAGAGGCTTCCTGGGACGGCGGCCGCCGGCCCGGACCGAGGAAATCCTGCCGCTGCCCCTGGCGGGCCCCGAGGCGATCTATGTCCTGAAGCGGAGTTCGGCGCGCAGGACCTTGGCCTTGCGGGTTTCGGACCAGGGCGCGATCACGGTCAATGCGCCGATGCGCCTCTCCGGCGCGGAGGTGGAGCGCTTTCTGGCCCGCCACGCGGAATGGCTCCGGGGTCGGCTGGACATGATCCGGGCCCGGACCTTCCACTGGCGGGATGGGGTTGAATTGCCCTGGCTGGGTGGGTGCTTGCGCTTATCCATGCACGCGTGTGTCGGCCGGCCCAGCCTGCACCGCGACGGGGACAGCCTCGTCTGCGCCGCGGAGGCCGATGCCGTGCCGGTATTGGTCAAACGCTGGTATCTGGGCCAGGCCCGGGTGCGGCTGGCGGAATGTCTGGCGGCCGAGTGCGCCCGGATCGGCCGGGCGGTGCCCCCCTTCAAGCTTTCCGACGCCCGGACCCGCTGGGGCAGCCTGTCGCCGGGAGGCGTCCTGCGCCTGAACTGGCGGCTGGTCAAGGCCAGCCGCGAGGAGCGGGCCTATGTGGTCTGCCATGAGCTGGCCCATTTCCGGCGGCGGGACCACTCCCCCGCATTCTGGCGCGAGGTGGCGGCCCTTTTTCCGGACTATGAGAGGGTCCGGACCTTGTTGCGGCGGCGGGGGCCGGATTACTTCGAATTCTGAGGGGGCGCCTCAGACCAGGGCGGCCCAATCCTCGATGGGCATGGGTCGGCCGAACAGGTAGCCCTGGTAGGCGACACAGCCGTTCTCCCGCAGGAAATCCCGTTGCTCGGGGGTTTCCACGCCTTCGGCGATGACGTCCAGGCCCAGGGTCTGGCTCATGGCGAGGATGGCCCGGACGATGGCGGCATCGTTGGCGTCGCGGGTGATGTCCCGGACGAAGGACTGGTCGATCTTCAGTTGGTCCAGGGGCAGGCGTTTGAGGTAGGCCAGGGACGAGTAGCCCGTGCCGAAATCGTCCAGGGAGAAGCCCACGCCCAGGTCGCGCAACTGGGCCATGCGCAGGATCACCTCGTCCACATTGCTCAGCACCACGCTTTCAGTGAGTTCCAGCTTCAGGCGGGAGGGATCGGCCCCGGAGCGGGCCAGACTGTCGCGGACCCGGGCCACGAAGTCCGCCTGATGGAACTGGCGGGCGCTGACGTTGATGGCCAGGGTCATGTGGCGGGTGGACGGCTGGGCGGACCAGGCCTTGATCTGGTCGCAGGCGGTGTCCAGCACCCATTGGCCCAGGGGAACGATCAGCCCGGTGTCCTCGGCCAGGGGAATGAAGTTGCCCGGCGGGACGGGGTCCTGGCCCGGGGGCAGCCAGCGGACCAAGGCCTCGGCGCCGATAAGCTCGCCATCCAGGTTTATCTGGGGTTGATAGAACAGCCGGAACTCCTCTTGCAGGAGGGCCTGGCGCAGGGCGGTCTCCAGGGTGGTGCGGGCGTCGATGGCGGACTGCATGGCCGGATTGAAGAAGCGGACGGTATCGCGGCCCGAGTCCTTGGCCTGGTAGAGGGCCACCTCGACCTGCTTGAGAAGCAGTTCGGCGGAACAGGTCAGGCCATGGAACAGGGTCAGGCCGATGCTGGGCGTGCTGTGATGGCCCCGAGTCAGGCCCGGCAGGGAATAGGGCTCGATGAGGATGCCGCGAATCTTTTCCGCCACCGTCTCTGCCTGGGCGGCGGCCGCCGCCTCGTCGACCCCCAGGGCTTCGATCAACACCAGGAATTCGTCGCCACCCAGCCGGGCGACGGTGTCCTCCTGGCGGACGCAAGCCCGCAGGCGCCGGGCCACTTCCCGCAACAGGTGGTCGCCGGTCTCATGGCCTTGGGTATCGTTGAGGGTCTTGAAATGGTCCAGGTCCAGGAGCAGCAGGGCGCCGTGTTCCTGGGCCCGGTTGCTGGAAATGATGGCCTGGCCCAGGCGGTCCATGAACAGGCGCCGGTTGGGCAGGCCGGTGAGGGAATCGTAGTAGGCAAGATGGCGGATCTGTTCTTCAGCCTCCTTGCGGGCGGTGATGTCGCGGACCGTGACCCGGCGGCCCAGATAGCGGCCGGATTGGTCGCAGACCGGGCGGCAAGTATGGGTGACCCAGCGGATGTCGCCCTGTTTGCGGACGATGCGGAAATCCAGCTCCGCCACGCCCTCGGTGCTACCCGTACCCAGGTGATGGTGGGTGTGGCGTTCCCAGACATGCCGATCCTCGGCGTGGACGATGGCATCGATGAGGGCGGGGGTGCGGCGGAAATCCTCCGCCTGGAAGCCGGTCACCCGTTCCGCGGAGGGGGTGATGTAATGGAAGCTGCCGTCCGGATCCACCCAGTATTCCCAGTCATAGGTCCAGTCCACCATGGTGTGGAACATGGTTTCGCTTTCGCTCAGGGCCTGCTCGGCATGGCGCCGGTCGGTGATGTCGGTGAGCAGGGTGGCGAAGCCGTCTTCTCCCCAGGGAGAGACGGAAATATCGAAATAACGGTTCAGGGCCTGGACATGCCGTTCCATGCGGATGGAGACGCCGGTGTCCACCACATAGGCATACTCCTGGAGCAGGGGAGGGCTGTCACCGCCATGGATTTCCCGGCCGGTCCTGCCCTTCACGCTGGCGGCCTCCTGGCCGGTTTCCCGCTCAAAGCTGTCATTGACCTCCAGCACCTCATAGTCCACCGGCTTGCCGGCCGCGTCCCGGATCAGCCTGTGCAGGGCGCAGCCTTCCGACATCCCGGAAAACAGCGACTGGAAACGACTCTGGCTGATGCGCAGGGATTCCTCCCGCTGCTGGATGGCGGCGGCCATGCTGTTGAAAGCCTTGGCCAGGCTGGCGGTTTCGTCCGGGCCGTCCACGGCCAGGCGGGTCTCATAGCGGCCCAGGGCCAGCTGATCGGCGCCGGACTGGAATTCCCCCAGCCGGCGGATCACCAGGCGCTTGATCAACAAGCCGCCCACCAGCAGGGCGAGCAGGAAGCCGGTTAGGTAATACGCCTGTTCGCGGAACAGGGTGGCGGTTACCCGGGATTCGGAGGCAGCGGCGGGCAGGCGGATGCCCAGCACACCGCGCAGATCGCCCAGCTTGTAGCCAAAGCCGCCTTGATAGCGCTCGCGTATTGTCGCCGGGGCGCTGGCAGGGTCGCCATGGCACTTGAGGCAATAGGCCTCGATATGGATGGGCGTGGCATAGAAGTAGAAACTCGGCGACCGGCCTTCGCTGATCTTGATCAACCGTTCCTTGGCCTGGGGATTGGCCTGGAACCAGCGGATGGCCTCCATCTCCGTGGCATCCGCCTGGTTGGCGGGATTCCGGGCTCTATCGCTGACGTTGCGGAAGCTGATCCCCAGGTCATGGAATCGCTTGAAATCCGTGGAAATGCTGGTCATGGCGTGGGCGGGCAGGAAGCCCAGGGTCCGCTCGTCCAGGGGCAGGCCGCTGGCCAGGAAGCGCTGGTGGTAGGTATAGCGCACGGTCATCAGCAGGTCCCGGAGGGTTCGGGCGGTCTTCAGCACTTCCTCCTGAACCCGGGTGTCGGCCATGTGAAGACTGAGGACGGAAACGGCGCCCATGGCCACGGCCAATACCAGGAAGGCCACCAGCCAGACACGCTGCATCAGCTTCATGACCGATACCTATCCGCCGGTCTGGCCTGGGGCCGGGACAAGGCCTTGGCCAGTGCTGGCACATGCCTGAATGATCGACTGGGGTTGTCTGGCATCACCTCTCTTCTCTTCATCATGGCCGCCCCATTCCGGGACACGGCGGATGGAAGCGCGGGCGCGAGGCGCCGGGCTTTCCTTCTCAATGTGCCGCTTGCGCGAGTGCAAACCGAGCGATGGCGCACGTCACGACTATCATGCATCACCGATATCGCCCGGTATGGGGTCAGCTATACAAATATTCGGGTATTTTTCTCTGGAAATAAATTCGTGAAATTACCTAGGGATTTCATGTTGTTAATTGTAATCAGGCTAGGCGTGCCTGGAGCCTGTCGTTACGGGGGACGGCGATGATTCCCTGGTTGCGAGGCGGAGAGGGCTTCCCGGCATCGGACCGGGCGCTGGCCGAGCCCAACGGCCTGTTGGCGGCCGGTGGCGACTTGTCCATCCCCCGCCTGCTGGCGGCCTACCGGCGCGGCATCTTTCCCTGGTTCAACGAGGGAGAACCCATTCTGTGGTGGACACCGGATCCGAGGATGGTCCTCTTTCCATCGGAGTTCAGGATTTCGCGCTCCCTCAAGAAACGTCTGGCTCGTGCCGATTATGAGGTCAGGGCGGACACGGCATTCGCCCGGGTCATGGAGGCCTGCGCGATGCCCCGCGCCGGCGCCGGCGGCACCTGGATCACCCTACCCATGCGCGCGGCGTATGGGGCTCTGCATGAGGCGGGCTATGCGCACTCGATTGAAACCTGGATGGCGGGCGAGGATGGTCCGGAGTTGGCGGGGGGCCTGTACGGCGTCGCCCTGGGCCGGGCTTTTTTCGGTGAGTCCATGTTCACCCGTAAGACCGATGCCTCCAAGATCGCACTGGCCCATCTGGTGCGGCATCTCGCGTCCCGGGGTTTCGATGTCATCGACTGTCAGATGAGAACAGCCCATCTGGCCTCCCTGGGAGCCCGGGAAATACCGCGCCGGGAATTCACTTCCCTGCTGGACCGCTTGACCGCCGAACCCGTTCCGCCGGGCAAATGGACTTTAGAATTCCGGTCATGAGCTCCCTCAACGAACTCCCCATCTTCCGCCTTCAGTTCTACCTGACGGCGCCCTATCCCTGCAGCTATCTGACTGGTCGCCAGGCCCGGTCCCAGGTGGCGGCGCCCGGCGGGCTGGTGGACACGGTGGTCTACAGCGAGCTGGTGCGTCTGGGATTCCGACGTAGCGGCCATCATGTCTATCGACCCCGTTGCGATGCCTGCCAGGAATGCGTGCCGGTCCGGGTGCCGGTTCAGGGGTTCCGCCCCAACCGCAGCCAGCGCCGCTGCCTGGCGACCAACGCCGACTTGTCCATGGTGCTGCGCCCCCTGGTTTTCGACGAAGCCCACTATCGCCTGTATCGCCGCTACCAGGCGGCCCGCCATGCCGGCGGCGGCATGGATCAGGACGACCGGGAGCAGTTCCGCAATTTTCTCCTGCAAAGCCGGGTGGACAGCGCCCTGGCCGAGTTCACCCTGGGGGGCGAGGTGGTCATGGTGTCCCTGGTGGACCGCCTCATGGACGGCCTCTCCGCGGTCTATACCTTCTATGAACCCGACTTGGCGAAACGGGGTCTGGGAACCTTCAGCGTCCTGACCCAGCTGGACATGGCCGCGCAAATGGGCCTCCCCTATCTTTACCTGGGATACTGGATACGGGATTCGGCCAAGATGGCCTACAAGCGGGCCTTCCGCCCCCTGGAAGCCCTGGTGGAGGGCCATTGGCGGCGCGACTTCATGACGGGGAAGGCGGGCGATGGCCAGGATGCCTGACGCGGTGGAGCAGGTCCTCCTCATGCATGGTCCCTTCATCCATGCCGTGGTGGGCGCCCTGCGGGACAGGAGCCGGCTGCCGGAACTCATGGAAACCTTATCCGAGGCCGAGCGCCAGGGCTGGGCCCGGCTGGCCGCGGCCCTGCGGCTGGTGGTGGACGGCCGGCGGGACGAAAGCCTTCGCCTGGGGCTGGATGAGGAGGACCGGATCATCGTCGATGCCGTGCTGCGCGGCTTGGAGAATCCCGCCAGCCTTCCTCCCCTGGACCGCCAGCCCGATGCCACCGCCGCCGCGCCCGGGCTGGCGGCCATGATCAACGCCTCGGCCCGGGGTGACGCCCAGGCCCTGGCGGCCCTGGCCACCATGGCGGAGCAGATGGTGCGGGCCGGCGGCGACATGGCCAGGCTGGGCGGCATCATGCGCCGGCTGGTGAACGGCGAGCGGGATGCCGATGGCCTGGCCAGGGGCATGGGCCCGCTTGGGCGCCAGCTCTTGCTGGATATCCTGGATGAGTTGGGCAGGACGAGCTTGCACTGAACCCGCCGGCGGCGGCTCGCGACACGGCGCGTTCGGGGCCGGTGCACTGGGTGGCCGGACCGAAAAAAAATTGCGAGAACGATCACACAATCTGTCCTCCAAGCCTAAAATGCCTCGCCCTCGCGGCCGGGCTTACATCCGACCCGGCGCCGACGGCCAACCAGGAGACCAGGTCCATGGCGGATAACGACTTCATGCTTCCGGTGCGCAAGGCGGAGATCGAGGTGGGCAAACCCCTGCCCTTCGCCGTGTACGACCATGAGCGGAACCTGCTGCTCAACCGGGGCGTGGTCGTCAGCAGCGAGCATCAACTCCAGGCCCTGTTGGAGCGGGGTCTGTTCCGGGAAAGCCGGCCCCGGCGGCCGGGCTACACCCAGACGGCCCTGGAAGAATCGAGCACGGCCGAAGCCGGCGGCCGCAAGCCCCTGGAAGAATCCTTGAGCTTCGACGCCATCAAGCTCATGCCCGACGACGTGCTCCAGCTCCAGCCTCTGCTGGAGGGGCAGACCGAGCGCTACACGGTCCGTGTCATCGGCATCCTCAAGCCCAAGAGTGTGCTGGTCACGGCCCCCATGGTGGAGGGCCGGCTGATTTTCGTGCGCGATGGCCAGACCTTCCTGGTGCGGGCCTTCTCGGGCCTCAACGTCTGCGCCTTCAAGGCCCGGGTGCTGAAGGCCCAGCTCCAGCCGTTTCCCTACCTGCACCTTTCCTATCCGGACAGCGTCCAGGCCATGCGCATCCGCAAGGCCATGCGGGCGCCGGCCGGCATCATCGTCGCCCTCCACGAATCCGAGGAGGGCCGGCAGTTCGGCGCCGGCAAGATGGTGGACATCAGCGTCGGCGGCGCCAAGCTCCACTCTTCCATCGCTCTGGGCCGCAAGGAGGAAACCCTCTGGCTGTCCTTCAAGGTGAAGCTGGACGACATGGAGGAATACGTGAAGACGCCGGCCATCATCCGCTCCATCGGCGAGGAGGAGGATGAGAACGGCAAGACCATGAAGACCTATGGCATCCAATTCGGCGATCTGACCCAGGCCCAGCGCCTGATCATCATGAACCTGGTTTACCAGCATCTCCTCAAGGAAGGCACCTGATGCGGCCATACCTCGACCTGCTCCAGCACGTGCTGGACCACGGCACGAAAAAATCCGACCGCACCGGTACCGGCACGATCTCCGTGTTCGGCCACCAGATGCGCTTCGATCTGTCGGCGGGCTTCCCCCTGCTCACCACCAAGAAGGTCCACCTGAAGTCCATCATCCACGAACTGC
>DAOQNK010000068.1:0-12573 GCA_035332045.1 Thiobacillaceae bacterium
CGAAGGCGGCGGCGAAGATGAGGACCAGGATGGTGCCGTCCATGCTGCCCTGGGGCGTGAAGTTGAGCCACTGGGCCAGGTTGCCCTCCTGGAAGACCCAGACCAGGGCGCCGAACGTGGCCGACAGGGACAGCAGGTTGGTCAGCACCGCCTTCACCGGGATGAGGACGCTGCCCAGCATGAAGAACAGCAGCACGAAGATCACGCAGACGATGGCCAGGATGGCCCAGGGCACCCAGAAGGCCAGGGATTCCAGATAGTCCAGGTGGAAGGCCGGGAAGCCGCCCACCTCCACCTTCAGCAGGCCCGCGGGCCTGGGAATGGCGCGGATGCCAGCGATGAGATGCCGGGCCGCCTCGGAAGTCGGGATCTGGGTGTAGTCCACGTAGATCACGGTGTAATCGTGCTTGGCCAGGGCGGCCAGGGTTTCCGAGGCCAGGGGAAACTGGTCCGGGTATTCATAGAGCAGCTGGTAATCGGCCAGGTTGAGACTGGGGTCGACGCTGACCAAGCCCTTCACCCCGGTCACCCCAGGCAAGGCGGCGATGCGTCGGGTCAGCTCGTCGAGGCCGGCCAGGGCCTGGGGATCGGTGGCCTCTCCCCGGGTCTGGATGGTGATGACCAGGGGGCTGAGCCCCGCCTGGTGGAACTGCTGGTTGAGGATTTCCTGGACCTGGCGGCTTTCGGCGGTGACCGGCAGGGTGCGACTGTCGGCCGGGCCGATTTCCATCTTCAACACGGGCTGGCCCATGGCCAACAGGAGGACGAGGGTGGTCAGCAGCACCAGCCAGGCGCGGCGCATGACGAAATGGCTGAAGCGGTACCAGCGCCCCCCCTCGCCCTGGTTGGCGTTGCGCCGGGCGAGGACCGGCAGGGAAAGGCGGTTCACCCGGCGCCCCAGGAGGGCCAGCAGGGCCGGCAGCAGCAGGATGGAGGTCAGCATGGCCGAGGCCACCGAGAGGCTGCCCGCCAGGCCCATGTTCTGGAAGAAGCGCTGGGGCAGCATGAGCAGGCACAGCAGGCTGGCGGCCACCGTCAGGCCGCTGAAGGCGACGGTGCGGCCGGCGGTGCGCAGGGTCACGTGGAGGCTGGCCATCACGTCCCGGCCATGGCCGAGTTCCTCCCGGAAGCGGGAGACGATGAACAGGGCATAGTCGATGGCCAGGCCCAGGCCCAGCATGGACACCACGTTGGCCGCGTAGACGCTGACGTCCACGAACTGGGTGAAGACCTTGAGCAGGGCCATGGACAGGATGATGGTGACGCCGCCCACCACCAGGGGCAGGGTGGCCGCCACCGCCGAACCGAACACCCAGACCAGAAGCAGGGCCAGGGCGACGAAACTGGCGATCTCCGCCTGCCAGATGTCCTTGGCGAGCTGCTGGCGGATATCCACGTAGGTGGACAGCTCGCCGCCCATCAGCACTTCCAGCTCTCCGCCGCGCAATTGGGCCCGCAGCCGCTGGTAGGCGGCGATGCCCTCGTCGGAGCCCCGGGCCAGTTGGACGATGGCGTAGCTCAGGCGGCCATCCCGGGAGCGTAGGCGGGCGTCGCCGGTACCCGGATAGCTGGCGACGCTTTTGACCTCGGGATTGCGGGAAATACCGGCGACGATGCTTTCCACCGCATCCCGGTAGGCCGGACTGTCCACGTCGCCCAGGGCGTCGGAGCGGGGCCGGAACAACAGGATGACCGGCGTCTCGTCCCGGTCCAGCTTGTCTCGCAGCAGGCGCAGGGATTCGGCGGAACCGCTACCGGGCACGTCCCAGCCCGGCGCCAGGGTGAGCCGCTGCATCACGTCCAGGTTGTAGAGGGCGCCGAGGACGACCAGCACCGCGCCCAACAGGACGATAAGCCGGGGGTGCCGGCTCGTGAGCCCGCCGAGAAAGGAAAACATGGGTGCCTGGGATTGGAATAAGGTTTATCCAGGCAAGCGTATCACCGAATGGCGGCCGCCACGAAAACACAAAACACAAGGGGGCACTTCGGAAAACCCTGAGTTCGTCGTCCCCGCGCAGGCGGGGACCCAGTCAATGCCACAGCCTGGATTCCCGCCTTCAGTGGACCGGGACGACGGCCGTGGCCGGGGCCACGCTGCCCGGCCGGGGTTCCTTGTGGGGCGCGTGGGCCGTCCAGCCCACCGTGCCCAGCATGATGAAGAAGCCGATGACATAGGCCAGGGTCACGTGCCAACCGCCCTTGAGCCAGGCCCCCGCCGACTTGGCCTCGGGAAACAGGTTGGAGAGGGCGACGCCAGCGGAGGAGCCGAACCAGATCATGGAGCCGCCAAAGCCCACCGCGTAGGCCAGCACGCCCCAGTCGTAGCCGCCCTGGGTCAGGGACAGGGCCGTCAATGGGATGTTGTCGAAGACGGCGGAGACGAAGCCCAGGCCGAAGGCGGTCTGCCAGGAGGCGGCGGGCAATTTCTCCACCGGCATCATGGAGGCGCACAGCACCAGGGAAAGCAGGAAGACACTGCCCCGGGTGGCGTCCGGCAACAGGCCCCACTCCGGCTTGCGCAGCCAGGCCAGGGCGAAGATCACCACCCAGACGGCCACGCCCAGGAAGGGGAAGGCATCGGAGATTTCCGGGTAATGGGTGTTCATGACGATGTTGGTGGCCATGGCGCCCACCAGGATGGCCACCACGATGGCCACGTAGGCCCAGTCCACCTTCGCGTTCAGGTCCGCATCCTTCTGGATGGGGGCGAACTTCTGCTGCTGCTTGGCGGCGATGACGCCGAAGATCAGCAGCGCGGGAAGGGCGGCGGCATAGGCGTGAAAGACATCCTGGGGCGCGACGCCGTCGATCCACATCATGGTGGTGGTGGTGTCCCCTACCACCGAGCCGGAGCCGCCGGCGTTGGAGGCGGCGACGATGGCCGCCAGATAGCCGATGTGCACCCGGCGGTGGAACACGCCGGCCGCCACGGTGCCGCCGATCAGGGCCGCGGCGATGTTGTCCAGGAAGGAGGAGATCACGAAGACCATGACCAGCAGGACGAAGCCCCCCTTCCAGTCGTCCGGCAGATAGCGGGGCAGGATGTGGGGGATGCCGCTGTCCTCGAAATAGCGGGCCAGGATGGCGAAGCCCAGGAGCAGGCCCAGGAGGTTGGTGATGGTCACCCACTCGTGGGTGAGGTGGGTACCCAGGCCGGCGAAACCCGTCAGGCCGTGAAAGTCGCTGAAGCCCAGCTTGTAGAGGGTGATGGCGGCCAGGCCGGTGAGGGCGACCTGGAGGGTGTGGTTATGCAACAGGGCCACACCCAGCAGGGTCAGGGCGAAGAGGATGAAATCCACGGGTATGCCGAACACGGCGGGCACTTCCCCGGCCCAGGCCAGGGAAGAAAAACCCAGCAGGGCGATTGCGGCGGACAACAGGCGGAGAGGAGAATGACGGACTGTGCGCATGGCCATGGATCGAGAGGGGGATTTCCCGTTATATTGCGCCGCATCAAACCCTTTTGTCACCCGCCCGCCGCGCTCATCGGCTAGAAAAACGATCGAGGAGATCAAACATGCAAAAGCTGCTCATCCCCATCGACGGCTCCCCCGGCTCGGAACGGGCCGTGCGCCACGTGGTCAAGCTGGCCTGCATGGCCTGCCCCCTGGACATCCACCTGCTGCACGTGCAGCCGCCGGTGAGCGGCTGGGAAGTGAAGCACTTCCTGCGGGACACGGAAATCGAATCCATGCAGACCGCCCTGGCCGAGGAAGCCACCCAGACCGCCCGGGCCATCCTGGACGAGGCGAAACTTTCCTACACCCTGCACCACGAGGTGGGGGAGGTGGCGGACACCATCGCCGCCTATTCCAACCAGTGCGGCTGCGACCAGATCATCATGGGCACCCGAGGCATGGGCTCCCTGGAGGGCCTGCTGCTGGGCTCCATCTCCACCAAGGTGCTGCACATGGTGAAGGTACCGGTCACCCTGGTGAAATAAGCCCGGAGTCCGAGTGCTAGTCGAGAAGAACGACGATCAGCTGATCCGGGCCATCCTCTCCAGCGGAGTACGCATCCCGCCCATGCCGGAGGTGCTCCATGGGCTGAGCACGGTGCTGTCCGACCCGGATGCCGGGCCCCGGGAACTGGCCGGACTGGTGGCCCGGGACGGCGCCCTCTGCGGCGCCCTGTTCCGACTGGTGGCGTCGCCGGTCTTCGGCCTGCGCACCAAGGTGGACAAGGTGGAAAAAGCCATCACCCTGCTGGGCATGCGCAACGCCAGCGCCGTGGTGCGCTGCGAATCCCTGCGCGGCGCGTTCCACGACCCGGCCCATGGCCAGGCAATGGAAGCCCTCTGGGGGCGCGGCAGCGCCGTCGCCGATTTTTCCGTCCTGGCCTTGAAGACCGGCCACGTGCGGGGCATCGCCCCCGACCTGGCCTTCACCCTGGGCATGTTCCACGACTGCGGCCTGGCCCTGCTCTGCAAGCGCACACCGGCCTACGCCCAGGCCCTTTCCAGGCCGGGTCCCTGGCCGGACATTGCGGCCCTGGACCGGGACAACCAGACGGACCACGCCATGATCGGCCAGTCGGTGGCCCGCAACTGGCTGCTGCCCGAGGAAATCGTCGCCGCCATCCGGATCCACCACCAGCTGGCGTCGGAGGACGTTCCGGAGCCGGTGGCCAGGCTTTGCTGCCTCTTGAACTTCGCCTGCCACCTGCGCAACAAGCGCACCCAGGCGGACGACTCCGAATGGGAAAACGGCTGGCGCGCCAAGACGGCCCGGCATCTGGAACTCGGCGACGACGATCTGGCCGACTGGGAAGTCAGCGTGGAAACCCTGGCCGCCTGAGCGGCGTTGCGCCGAGCTTCAGGCCAGCCAGCGCTTGGGGTCGATACCCCAGTCCTCGAAGGATTCGCCGCCAGCGATGCGGTCCTGGCATTGGGGCCGGCCCAGGTCCAGCATCTCCGGCGGCAGGTAGTGGCGCTTGCCGGCATGGTAGATGACCTGGACCAGAGGGAGCAGCATCTTCTCCGGATGCTGCTCCCGGACGATGGCCAGCCGGCCGCTCTCCAGCCTGACCAGGGCGCCGGTGGGGTAGATGCCCACGCTTTTGACGAAGCTGCGCACCAAGTCGGGATCGAAGTGGTACTTGCTCCATTCCAGCAGCCGGCCCAGGGCGGCGGTGGGAGCCATGCCCTTGTGGTACACCCGGTCCGAGGTGATGGCGTCGTAGACGTCGACGATGGCGCCCATCCGGCCATAGAGGGAGATCTCCAGGCCCTTGAGCTTGTTGGGATAGCCCGTGCCGTCGTAGCGCTCGTGGTGCTGGCCGGCCACGTCCAGGGCGATCTGGCTGATGCCCGGGGTGTTCTGCAGCAGGACGATGCTTTGCACCACGTGGGACTTCATCTTGCCGAATTCCGCCTCGGTGAGCTTGGCGGGCTTGTTGAGAATCTCGTCGGGCACCTGGGCCTTGCCCACATCGTGCAGCAATCCGCCCAGGGCGATGTCCTTGATCAGGGCTCTTTCCATGCCCAGGCTACGGCCGAAGGAGACCAGCAGGGCGCAGACCGACACGGAATGCTGGAAGGTGTAGGAATCGTGGTCCTTCAGGCGGGCCAGGGGCAGCAGGGCATCGGGGTGGCGGAAGATGGAATCCACCATTTTCTCCACCAGGGGCTCCACTTGTTCCAGCTCGATCTGCTTGCCCAGGCGGATATCCTGGAGCATACCCTTGACCACCTTGTTGGCCTCTCCGTGCAGCTTGCGGGCCCGCTGGATCTCCACCGCCAGCTCGACCCGGGGAGCCTCGTCCGGGGATTCGTCGGCGAGCTGCGCCATGCGATCCTGGAGATCCCGCTTCACCTCCGGCTCGGTGGGGGCGTCGGCCTGATCCAGACCCTTCACCGTGTCGATGTAGACCTCCCGGATGCCCAGGGCGCGGATTTCCCCGACCCGCTTGTCATCCTTGACGGGAAAATGGCTGGTGGCAAAGGGATGATCCAGCCAGGAACAATTGACGTCGTGGATGTACATGCCCGGCCGCAAATCCTCCACCGGGATTTTCTTGATGCTGCTGGAAGCGGTCTGCTTCAAAAGGCAACCTCCGTTGTTCTGTCTGAGTACCCGTAAACAAATCTAGTCTAGTCCAGATTCATGGCCCTTCGCAGACCACCGCCGGCCAGCCGGCGTCCGGCGAAGTGGCCCGCCAGGAGAGCCAGCAGCAGGCCGCCGCCCAGGCTGGCGGGCCAGAGCCGAAGGTCGGCCCCGGCCGGCAGATCGAAGACCCGGCTGGCCAGGAAGCCTTCCAGGCCGGTGGCGGCGGCCGCCGCCACGGCGCCCGCCAGCAGGCCCGTCAGGGCATGCTCCAGCAGCAAGGCCGTCCGCACCGTCCGCCCGTCGGCGCCCAGCACCCGCCAGATGGCCGCCGCCCGGGCCCGCTCGTCGCGCCGCGCGTGCAGCGCCGCCGCCAGCACCAGGACCCCCGCCGCCAGGCTGAACAGGAAAACGATGCGCACCGCGCCGGCCAGCCGGTCCAGCAGGTCGCGCACCGCGGCCAGGGCCTGACTCACATCGATCACCGTGAGATTGGGAAAGGCCGCCACCAGATCGGCCAGCAGCGGTCCGCCTCCAGGGGGCAGGCGGAAGCTGGTGATGTAACTGGCGGGCAGCCGCGCCAGGGCGTCCGGGGGCGCCACCACGAAGAAATTGACCCGGAAGGAATTCCAGTCCACCGCCCGCAGGCTGATCACCGGACCCCGGAGCGGCAGGCCGCCGACGTCGAACTCCAGGGCATCCCCCAACCGGATGCCCAGGGTCGCGGCCAGCCCCGATTCCACCGAGAAGCCCTGGCCCTCCCCTCGCCACCAATGGCCGGCCACTACCCGGTTGTCCGGCGGCAGGTCGGCGAAGGCCGAGAGGTTGAATTCCCGCTCGGCCAGCCGCCGGGCCCTGTCGCCAGGGTAGTCGGCGGCCCGCACCGGCCGGCCGGCGATGCGCTCCAGCCGGCCGCGCACCATGGGGTAGAAGCGGACTTCGGGAACGCCGCCGGCCGCCAGGAAAGACCGCACCTGCGCCACCTGCTCCGGCTGGACGTTGATCAGGAAGCGATCGGGGGCGCCGGCCGGTACCCGGCCCCGCCAGCGGCTCAGCAAGTCGTCCTGGGTGAACCCCAGGAGCAGCATGGCCAGGAGCCCCAGGGCCAGGGCCAGGATCTGGAGGGTGGTGGCCCAGCCCCGGCGGCCCAGTCCATCCAGGGCCAGGCCCAATCCCAGAAGCCACGGCCGCCGGCTGGCGGGAAGCCGGCGGGCCAGCCAGGGCACGGGCAGCAGCAGACCGCGCAGGACGAGGGCCGCCAGACCCAGGGCCAGGGCCGTGCCCGCCGCCACCTGGGCGCCCAGGCGCGGCTCGCCGGCCTGCCATATCAGCAGCCCCAGCACCAGGGCCAGGCCAGCGCCGTGGGCGACCAGGTCGGCGCCCCGGGGCGGTTCCAGGTCCCGGCGCAGGACCCGGCCCACCGGCACCCGGCCCAGGCGGACCAGGGCGGGCAAACCTACGGCCAGCACCAGGAGGGGACCGGCCAGGACGGAAAGAGCCAGGGGACGAAGCGTCGCGGCGGGCAAGGCGAGGCCCAGGCCATCGCCCAGCAGGCCCACCAGTCCTGCCTGGGCCAGCCAGCCCAGGACCCCGCCCGCGAGTCCCGCCAGCAGGCCCACCGCCAGCAGGGGCCGGAGGTGCAGGAGCAGCGCCCGGCGGCGCGAGGCGCCGAAGCAGCGCATCAGGGCATAGCGGTCGTACTGGCGGCGGACGTGGCGCTCCAGGGCCAGGCGGATGGCGGCGGCGGCCAGCAGCACGCCCAAAACGGCCACCAGGCCCAGGTAGCGCTGGGCCTGGTCCAGGACACCGCGCAATTCGGGGCGCGCATCGGCCAGGGTTTCCAGGGTCTGGCCCCGCTCCAGCCGGGGCTTCAGCCAGGCCGCGTAGGCCGCCACGGCCTCCGCCGGACCGGCCAGCAGGAGCCGGTGAACGGCCCGGCTGCCCTCCTGGAGGAGGCCGGTGCCGGGCAGGTCCTCGGTCCGCATCAGCAGGCGGGGCGCCAGGGCGATGAAGTCGCCGCCCCGTTCGCCCTCGAAGGTCAGGATGCCGGTGACCCGCAGCCAGCTCTGGCCCACCCCCACCGAATCGCCGACGCTTACCCCCAGACCCGCGGCCAGGCGGGCATCCAGCCAGCACGCCCCGGGTTCCGGGAGGTTCCGGGTCGGCCCGTCGGCGGCGAATGGGGCGGGCGCCACCCGCAGCTGGCCCCGCAGAGGATAGCCCGGCGCCACCGCCTTGATGCCGGCCAGCAGGCTCCGGGAATCCCCGCCTCCCCGGGCCGCCGGCCGGGCCATGCTGGGGAAGGCCACCGTCTCCAGGGCCGTCAGGCCCCGCCGCCGGGCCTCTTGGGCCAGGGCCGGCGCCAGGGGATGATCGGAGGCCAGGGACAGGTCGGCGGCCAGCAGGGTATTGGCCTCCCGGCCCAGGGCCATGCCCACCCGCTCCTTGAAGAAGCTCACGGCGGCCAGGCCGGCCAGGGCCACGGCCACCGCCAGCCACACCAGGGGCAGTTCGCCGGCGTGCCCGTTCCGGCCCGGCCGTCCCCGCCACTTCATGACGCCAGCCTCCCCTCCTCCAGGCGCAGCAGTCGGCCGCAGCGCGCCGCCAAGGCGGGATCATGGGTGACGATGAGCAGGGTGGCCCCCTGCCGGGCGTTGAGCTCGAACATCAGGTCGATGACCCGGGCGCCGGTGCGGCTGTCCAGGTTGCCGGTGGGCTCGTCGGCCAGCAGCAGGCCGGGGGAGACCGAGAAGGCCCGGGCCAGGGCCACCCGCTGCTGCTCGCCTCCGGACAATTGATCCGGACGATGCGCCAGGCGCCCGGCCAGGCCCACGGCGGCGAGGCTCTCCCGGGCCCGGGCTTCGGCTCTGGCGTCGCCGGCCAGGGTCAGGGGCAGCATGACGTTTTCCAGGGCGGTCAGGTCCGGCAGCAACTGGAAGGACTGGAACACAAAGCCCATGTGCCGGCCCCGCAGGGCGGCCCGCGCATCCTCGTCCAGGGTCTGGAGGTCGACGCCGTCCAGGCGCACGTGGCCGGCAGTAGGCAGGTCCAGGCCGGCGATGAGCCCCAGCAGGGTGGATTTCCCGGAACCGGAACCCCCGACGATGGCCACGCTCTCACCGGGGTTCACCTGGAACGAAACCTCGGCGAGGATGTGCAGGCTTTCCTCTCCGCCGCTCCCCGCCACCTTCACCGACTTGCCCAGACTCTCGACTTCGATGCGCATTTCGCTCTTCTTCCTGGTCCTGTTCCTGACCGGCACCGCCCGGGCCGCCGATCCCGTGATCCTCGTCCTGGGCGACAGTTTATCCTCGGCCTACGGCCTGCCCCGGGAAAGCGGCTGGGTCCACCTGCTGGGCCGCCGCCTGGAGTCCCGCCGGCCGCGTCTCGCCGTGGTCAACGCCAGCGTGGCCGGAGAAACCAGCGCCGGCGGGTTGACCCGCCTTCCGGAATTGCTGGCCGTCCATCATCCCGCCGTGGTGGTCCTGGCCCTGGGCGCCAACGATGGCCTGCGGGGCCTGCCCCTCGACGCCACCGCCGCCAACCTGGAGGCCATGCTCCGCCTGGTCCGGCGGCAAGGCGGCAGGGCGCTGCTGGTGGGCATGCGCCTGCCCCCCAACTATGGCGAGGCGCACACCCGCCAGTTCCAGGCGATCTACCCCGCCCTGGCGAAGCGCGCCGGCGTTCCCCTGGCGCCCTTCCTGCTGGAAGGCGTGGCGACCCGCCTGGACCTTTTCCAGGCCGACGGCCTGCACCCGGACGCCCAGGCCCAACCCGTCCTCCTGGAGAATGTCTGGCGAACCCTGGCGCCGCTGCTGCCTGGAACCTGACCGCCCGCGAACGCGGAGGCACCGCGTTCATGCCAGAATCCGCCCATGTCCCCGCCTCCCCTTCTTCGCCACCTGGACCGCGTCGAGTACGAACCCACCTGGCGGGCCATGCAGGACTTCACGGCCCGCCGCGACCCCGACACCCCCGACGAGATCTGGCTTCTGGAGCACCCGCCCGTCTTCACCCTGGGCATGGCCGGCAAGCGCGAGCACCTGTTGCGCGACGTGGGCATCCCGGTGGTGGCCATCGACCGGGGCGGCCAGGTCACCTACCACGGTCCCGGCCAAATCGTCGCCTACCTGTTGCTGGACCTGCGCCGGCGGGGCTATGGCGTGCGGGAGCTGGTGCGGCGCATCGAAGCGGCCCTCATCGCCACCCTGGCCGACCATGGCATCGCCGGCGAGCGCCTGGCGGGCGCACCGGGCGTCTACGTGCCGGACGCCCAGGGCGCGCCCCGCAAGATCGCCGCCCTGGGCCTGCGGGTGAAGAACGGCTGCACCTACCATGGCCTGGCCCTCAACGTGAACCTGGACCTGGCCCCCTTCGCCGCCATCAACCCCTGCGGCTACGCCGGCATGGCGGTCACCCGCATGGCGGACCTGGCGCCGGGCCTGGACAGCGCCCGGGTGCCCACCCTCCTGACGCGGCACCTGCTGGCCCGGCTGGCGCCGGACCGGCCCTGATCCGCCCGGGGTTGCATCCGCGCCCCGGCCGGCGAAAATCCCCCCACGACCCAAAACCGAGAACCGCCTTGGACGCCCACGCCCTCGCCCCCGAAGAACACTTCATCCAGAAGGAACCCTATTACGAACCGGTCGGCAACGAGATCGCCATCTTCGAGGCCGCCTACCGGCACAAGCTGCCGGTGCTGCTGAAGGGCCCCACCGGCTGCGGCAAGACCCGCTTCATGGAATACATGGCCTGGCGCCTGAAGCGGCCCCTCATCACCGTCTCCTGCCACGACGACCTCACCGCCTCCGACCTGGTGGGGCGCTACCTGGTGAAGGGCGGCGAGACGGTGTGGGTGGACGGCCCCCTGACCCGGGCGGTGCGGGTGGGTGGCATCTGCTACCTGGACGAGATCGTCGAGGCCCGCAAGGACACCATGGTGGTCATCCACCCCCTGGCCGACGACCGCCGCACCCTGCCCATGGAGAAGCTGGGCCAGTTGCTGGAGGCCTCCGACGACTTCTGCCTGGCCATCTCCTACAACCCGGGTTACCAGAGCGTGCTGAAGGACCTGAAGCAGTCCACCCGCCAGCGCTTCGTGGCCCTGGAGTTCGACTACCCGTCGGCGGAACTGGAACGCAAGATCGTCGCCGCCGAATCCGGCGTGGACCCGGCCCTGGCCGACAAGCTGGTGAAGTTCGCCCGCATGACCCGCAACCTCAAGGGCAGCGGCCTGGAGGAAGGCGCCTCCACCCGCCTGCTGGTCCACGCCGGCAAGCTCATCGCCGGCGGCATCGACCCGGTGGCCGCCTGCCGGGGCGCCGTGGCCCAGGCCGTGACGGACGACGCCGACATGCTGGCCGCCATCCAGGAACTGTCTTCGTCCCTCTTCTGATGGCCGGCGTCCACCGCTCCGCCGGGGAGATCACCGAACTGCTGGAAGGCTGGCTGGAGGCGGATTTCTCCTTCCGCAAGGTGGGGCCCACGGCGGAGAAGATCGCCGCCCTTTCCACCTCCGACCAGGCGTTCATCCTGGACTGGACCAAGCGGGTGGCCAGTTCCAACCTGGAGGTGGCCTGGCAGTTCGCCCGCCGGGCGCCCGCCCTCATCGGCCGCATGGACCGCCGCCTGATGGAGGCCTGGGTGCTGGGCGCTTGCGATGTCTACGACCTGCGGGGCCTGCGCCACGCCCTGGTGGTGATGGAAGAGGCCGACCACTTCGCCGAGCGGCAGCTGGAGATGACCGCCGGCGTGCTGTTCGAGGATGTGGCGGGGGTGCTGGGCAACTTCGTGCGGGGCCTGTCCGGGCGCAAGCTGGCCATGGAGCAGGCCCCCCACATCCACACCGATACCGAGAAGATCTTCCTGCCCGGGGTGCTGGCCCGCTTTCCGGCCGTGGAGGACAACTTCAAGCTGGCCAAGGCCATGGTGGCCCTGCTCTGGGCCGAGACCCGCTTCGGCACCTTCCGCGCCGACCTGGCCGCCGCCTGTGGGGACTTTCCCGATCCGGCGCGGGCGTTGCAACAACTCCACGGCCTGGAAACCCTGCGGCTCACCGCCTGCATCGCCCGGGAACTGCCGGGCCTGCACCGGGAGATGGAGCGCTTGCGCCGGGAACTGGGGGACGCGCTGCCGGAAGGCTGGATGCCCTTCGCGCAACGGCTGGCCCAGCCGGAAGCGGACATCGAGGACAGCCTGAAGCTGCTGGGCGATGCCTATCGGCAGGCCGACTTCGCCCCCTGGTGCTATCAAGGTGAACTCAAGCCCGAAGCCGTGGCCGCCGCCTTCGCCGCCCGCCGGGAAAAGGAGAAGGCGCGCCTGCGGGTGAAGCTGGGGGACCTGCTGGACGAGCACACCCGGCACCGGGCCGACGACGACAAGGCGGATGCCGACGAAGCCCAGCCCCGCTTCGAGGCCGAGATCAGGGACGAGGAAGGCCGTCTGGACATGGAACTCACCCTGGACGGTATGCCAGTGGCGCCGCCGGAGGACGTGAAGCAGCTCATGGCCTCGGTCTACCTGGATTTCG
>DAOQNK010000069.1:0-6694 GCA_035332045.1 Thiobacillaceae bacterium
TGGGGTTGAACAGCATGGCGTCCGGGTTCTGGAAAAGCAGCGCCACCTCGCCCCGAAAGCGGCGGTGCAGGGTCGGGATCTTGAGGCGGGCGGGGGTGATGGCCTCGCCGTCGTAAGTAAATTCGCCTGCCGTGGGGGCGATGAGGCCGTCCAGGATTTTCAGCAGGGTGGACTTGCCGCTGCCGTTGCAGCCCAGGAGCACCACTTTTTCCCCGGGGTGGATGGCAAAGCCGATGTCCGCCAGGACTTCCTTGCTGTGGTAGCGGTGGCTGATGCCGACGACTTCGATGAGCGCTTTTCCCTCCTTTGGAAAAGGGGGGTAGGGGGGATTCAGCTCGGCTGGCGTGGCCGAGGGCGTCGAAATCCCCCCCCGCCCCCCATTAAGAAAGGGAGGGGTAGGCATGAGGCCGTCTTTTACCACCCGATAGCGCCGCTCAGTCATGGAAGAACCCCCGGGAACGCAGGGCCTGGGCGGACTGGGTGGCGGCGTGGAGGGATTTCTGCAGGAACCAGGAGGCCGCCGCGGCGCTGGCCCGGTAGCGGTCCAGAAGGCCCGGGCGCCGGAGGGAGCGGCTGGCCAGGGCCAGGCGGAAGTCGTCGTGGGCACGGCGGAAGGTGAGGGCCTGGCTGTAGGCCAGGGCCAGCACGTAGCTGAGGCTTCGGGAGAAATCCAGGGCCCGGAACAAATTGGCGCGGGCGATGAACAGGAAGCTCAGGCTGGTGAGCAGCAGTACCCGCAGGTTGAGGCGCAGCAGGGTCTCCCAGGGCGAGCTGTCCTGCCACCAGGCCATGAGCCCGTAGCTCAGGCTGATGACGGCGTTGAAGGCGAGGATGGCCAGCAGGGCCCGGCGCAGCAGACCCCAGGCTTCGCGGCCAGCCGCCGCCAGCACCAGGCCCAGCCCGGCGGCGAGCCAGGCGGGATCGTGGACCAGGGTGCCGGCCAGGATGCCGGCGCCATAGCCCAGCAGCAGGAGGCGGTCCTGGTTCATGCCGCGAGCCTCGCCCGCAGCCGGGTCAGGTAGCGCCAGCCCAGCAGGGTCAGCACCCCCTCGCCGATGCCCACCAGCAGATGGGGCAGCACCACGGCGGGCAGGGTGACGCCGAGGCCGAAGGGAAAGAACAGGGGAGCGCCGCCAGCGTCGTGGGCGATGGCGGGTTGCAGCCCCAGCACCGTGGCCACTAGCACGGCGGGCAGCACGATGGACAGCCAGCCGGCCAGGAACAGGGCCACGGCCTCGTGCAGGCGGCCCAGCAGTTTCCAGGTGGCGAGGGCGGCGAAGCTGCCGACCAGGCCCATGGCCAGGGCGTTGATGGGCAGGGCGGTGATGCCGCCGTCGCCGAACAGCAGGGCCTGCATGGCCAGCACCAGGGACACCGCGAGGAAGGCCATCCAGCCGCCGAAGCACACCGCTAGCAGACCGATGCCGGCGGCGTGGGCGGTGGTGCCGCCGGGCAGGGGCAGGGCCACCATCATGAGCACGAAGGACAGGGCGGTGTAGGCGGCCAGGAAGGGCAGGGTGTCCGCATCCAGCTGCCGCTTCACCCGGTGGGCGGCGTAGGCCCACAGGCCCGCCGCCGCTCCATAGGCGGGCAGGTAGGTCTGGGGGGAGATAAAGCCGTCCGGGATGTGCATGCTCAGAACAGGGTGGAGAAGGTGGCGATGAAGCGGTACTTCTCCTTGCCTTCGGCGCCCTGCTGCTGGCTTTCCTCGTTGAGGTCGGTCCAGACGGGCTTCTTCAGGGCCAGGCCCAGGCTCATGTTGTCCTGGTAGAGGCGCACGCCCAGCACGGCGTAGACCATCTCGCCGCCGGTGGCGACGGCCCCCACACCGTCCTCCACGTCCCGGTTCAGCTTCAGGTAATTGAGTTCCAGGTTGCCGTCCAGACGGAACCGGGCCTCTGGATTGGCCAGGAGCTTGTAGGCCAGGGCGGCGTTGAGGCGGCTCTCGGTGCCGAATTTGACGGTGAGGCCGGCGGGATGTCCGCCCACCGGATCGGGGTCGTAGTGGTAATTCCGGAAGCGGATCTGGCCCGCTTCGAACACGATGGTGGCGTTTTCCGTCAGCTGCCTGGTGGCGGTCGCGCCATAGTTGAAGCTGGACTTACCGAAGCCCAGGGACTTGCCCGGGTCGATGGAGGTGTCGGCCAGCCGGTGGTTGGCGTCACCGGTGGGCAGGGAGAGGCCGCCGTAGACGGTGAAGTGCCAGTCCATCAGGTCGTCCAGGCTCTCGCTGGCGGGGACGAGCATGAAACCGTCGTCGTACTTGAAGCCCGCCACGCCCAGGACGGACAGGTCGGTGAAGCCCCGGGAATCCAGGCCCCCCGCCGTGTCCCGCTTGATGTTGTAGGGCTGGAAGACATAGGCGGACAGCCAGGGCTTGAAGCCGTAGCCCAGGCCCAGCATCCAGTACTGGTTGTAATCCCCTTCCGGCGGCGCCACCAGGCCGGTCTTGGACTGGGCGTGGTCCACCTTGAGATAGGCCAGCCACTTGCCCTCGGGCAGGGTGGCGGAACTGGAGGTCTCCACCGGGGCGCCCGGGCCTTCCAGGCCGGCGGCGCCCAGGGAAGCGACGCCGTGGTGGGCGTGGGCCAGTGGGGAGAACAGGGCGGCCAGGACCAAGGGGGCCGAGTACTTCATGGGGCCCTCTTTTTCCTGAGGAACAGATTCAGGCTACCGAACAGGCCCAGGATGAGAGCCACGCCCACGGCGACCCGGCCGTAGCGCTCGATGAAGGGTTTCTCTGTGTCGGTCACCGTGGCGGCGGCATCGGTGGCGAGCTTGAAGTCCAGGCCATGGCCGTCTTCGGAGATGGCCTTGATGCGCCAGGTGGCAGCCCGGTCCGGCAGGAAGGCGATGCGACCCTGACCGTCGGTGCGGCCCACCTGATAGGGCAGCTTTTCGCCTTCCCGATAAATCTCGTAGCCCTCGAAGGTGAAGGGGGTGTTGTCCACGTAGAACAGCTTCACCACCACCGCCTGACCACCGCTCACGGTGTATTGCAGATCGTGGGCATCGGCGGGCAGGGCCAGCGCCAAAGCGGCCAGCAGGAGCGGGAGGCGGGGCGGCATCATTTCAGCTCGAATTGCAGGGTGGTGGCGTGGATGGCCTTGTCCGCCCTGCCGTCGTCGAGGGGCCGTTCCAGGCTGCCCTGGACGAGCTGGAAGCCGGGTTCGGCGAGGCGGATGTTGATCCCGCCGTCGGCGCCGGTGACGCCCCGGGGCTTGCCGAAGTAGGCCACGGTGACATTCGCTGCCGGCTTGCCCTGGAAATAGGCGCGCAGGCGCAGCTTGTCGCCCGGCTTGAGGGTCAGGGGATTGTCGATGGGGGCCAGTTCCAGTTCCCGGGTCAGGGGCCGGGCCAGGGGCTCGCCCCAGCGGTCGATGCGCTTGACCGCCTCCACCGAGAGCCAGCTGTCCATGACCGCGCCCGCCTCACCCTTGGGCAGGTTTTTCGTGCCGTAGGGGGTCTTGCTCCAGTAGCCCGTGGAAATCAGAAACCAGCTGGCGGCGCAGTCGCCCTTCAACGTTACAGGGTAGGTCTTGCCCAGTTCGGCCCGGAGGGTCTGGCCGTTGTTGCCGAAGCATTCGCCATCCTTGACCGATTCCGGTTTGTATTCCAGGCGTTGCGCGCCTTCGTGGCCAGAGCGTTCATGCCCGTAAACAAGAGTTTGTGAGAGGGTGTCCCGCTCGATCCACAGCTCATGGGCCAGGAGCGGCGAGGCAATCAAGCCGAGTACGAGTAGCAGGGAAACGCGCACCATGACCTGGCCGGTGTGATGACGATGGCCGGATTATATTCATGAGTATGATGAAAATATAATACGTAATACGAATTATCCGGGCGACCGGCAGGATGAAGCTGCCGGGGGTATCAATGCACCTCGTCGTCCCGGTGCCGGCGCCAGATCAGGGTCATGGCCAGGCTGATGAACAGGCCGAAGCTGACGATGACCCAATGGATGTGGACATCATGGCCCACCATGAAGGTATAGGCGCCCAGCATGATCAGGATGCCGATGTTCTCGTTGAAATTCTGGATGGCGATGGAATGGCCCGCACCCATGAGCAAGTGACCCCGGTGCTGGAGCAGGGCATTGAGGGGAACCACGAAGTAGCCCGAGAGGGCGCCGATGATGAACATCAGCACCAGGGCAAGCCGCCAGTCCGTGACCAGGATCATGCTGATGACCGTGAGACCCAGCACGATGCCGGAAGGCAATACCTTGACGGACTGCTCGAGCCGTACCCACTTGCCGGCGACGGCGGCGCCCACCGCAATGCCCACCGCCACCATGGCCGTCAACTGGGTGGCATGGGCCAGGTCGAAGTTCAGGTTGAAGGCGGCCCAGGCCAGCACGACCAGTCTGAGGGTGGCGCCCACTCCCCAGAACAAGGTGGTGACGGCCAGGGAGACCTGGCCCAGGGGGTCTTTCCAGAGCAGCTTGAAGGAATGCCAGAAGTCGTAGAGCAGGAACAGCGGATTCTTTTTCGGGACTTTGTGATCCAGGGGCAGGGTGGGGATGAACAGGTTGAAGACCGCCGCCAGCACGTAGAGCAGGATGATATTCAGGATCGCGAACTGGGGGACGCTCAGCCACTGGATCAGCCCGTAGTTGCTCAACATGATGCCGATATGCTTGGGGCTGATGAGCAATCCCCCAACGATGGCGCCCAGCACGATGGCGGCCACGGTGGCGCCTTCCATCCAGCTGTTGGCCTTCACCAATTGGGCAACAGGCAGGAATTCGGTGAGGATGCCGTATTTCGCCGGCGAGTAGGCCGCGGCGCCCAGGCCGACAATGGCATAGGCATAGAGTGGCGGCATGCCCAGCAGCATGGCTAGACAGCCCATCAGCTTTACGCCATTGGAAATGAACATCACCCGGCCCTTGGGCATGGAATCGGCGAAAGGGCCTACGAAAGGCGCCAGCAGGATGTAGGAAATGACGAAGAACTCCTGCAGGAGCGGCGTATGCCATGCCGGTGCGGACAATTCCTTCAGGAGGGCGATGGCGGCAAAGAGCAGCGCGTTGTCGGCGAGGGCGGAAAAAAATTGCGCCGCGAGGATGATGTAAAAGCCGCGAGTCATCGGGCTTGGAGCCTGGGGGGTGGTCAGGGTGGCGGGGTTATATCATGGGGCCGCGGGTGAGACCACACGGTACGCCGGGATTTATCGCGTATGGCTCGAAGAATCGGGAAATACCCTGGAAAGTCCCCAGAAACCTATATTTAATAAGCAAATTATGATTGAATTACATAACTAAAATTTATCCGTGCATAAGTATGGCTGACCGTCGCTTGCAAGTGTTCCATACCGTCGCCAAACAGCTTTCCTTCACCAAGGCCGCGGAATTGCTGTTCATGACCCAGCCGGCCGTGACCTTCCAGGTCAAGCAGCTGGAGGAGCACTTCAACACCCGGCTGTTCGAACGCTCCCACGGCAAGATTTCCCTCACCCCGGCCGGGGAACTGGCCCTGGACTACGCCGAGCGCATCCTGAACATGACCGGTGAGATGGAAGCCCGGATATCCGAACTGACCGGCCAGGTCAGCGGTCCCCTGCTCATCGGCGCGTCCACCACCATCGCCGAGTACATGCTGCCCCGTCTGCTGGGTGAGTTCAAACGCCTGCATCCGGAAACCCAGGCCCGGCTCACGGTGGCCAATTCGGAGACCATCGAGAACAAGGTGGCGGACCATACTCTGGACATGGGCCTCATCGAATCGCCGTCCCATCATCCCAATCTTGTCACCCACGTGTGCTGCGAAGACGAGCTTGTGATGATCTGCGCGCCTTTTTCCGATCTGGCCCGACTGGAATGCGTCAGTCCCAAGCAGGTGGCGACCCATCCCTACATCAGCCGGGAATCCGGCTCCGGCACCCGGGAATGCATTGACGACTTCTTCAAGCTCAACGGCGTGTCCCTGGACGAGATCAACCTGGTAATGGAACTGGGAAGCCGCGAAGCCATCAAGGGCGCGGTGGCCGCCGGCCTGGGCGTGGCGGTGGTGTCCAGCACCACGGTGACCAAGGAGGTGAAGCTGGGCGAGTTGAAGGCCATCTGCCTCAATCCGCCCCTGCGCCGTCAGCTTTCCCTCGTCTATCCCCAGGAAAAATTCCGCAGCAAGCTGCTTCAGTCCTTCCTGGACTTCCTGGAAAAGAGCCCCCTCATCAAGGAATACGCCCTCACCAGGCCCATCTGATGACGGCTGAGGAACGTCGCCTGCTGCGGCTCTTCCGGGAACTGCCGGAAAACCGGCGGGAAAGCCTGCTGGAATTCGCGGAGTTCCTGCTGAAGCGGGCGCTGCCGGACACGCCCCAGGTGCCCGTCGAGCCCCTGCCCATCCCCCGTCCGGAGAAGGAGAGCGTGGTGAAGGCCATCAAGCGCCTGCGGGAAACCTATCCCATGGTGGACCGGGCCCGGATCCTCAACGACACCTCGGCCTGCATGACGGCCCACTTGATCCATGGCAAACCCGCCGCTCAGGTCATCGACGACCTGGAAGAACTGTTCCGGCGCCATTACGAAAGCCTTGGCAAGGAGGAGTAGCGCGGCCAGGCCAGCTGCCGGAAAATCCCGGATCCGCTTCCCGGTATCTCAGACAAGGAACACCATGGCCAACGCCGATCAGCTCGAACTGGACAAGTTCAGCCAGCTCGCCCACCGCTGGTGGGATCCCAACTCGGAATTCAA
>DAOQNK010000069.1:6794-10960 GCA_035332045.1 Thiobacillaceae bacterium
GAGCAGTTCGACGTGGTCACCTGCATGGAGATGCTGGAGCACGTGCCCGATCCCGCCTCGGTCATGGCCGCCTGCGCCCGCATGGCCAAACCCGGGGGCTGGGTGTTCTTCTCCACCCTGAACCGCAATCCCAAGAGCTACCTGCTGGCCATCATCGGCGCTGAGTATGTCCTCAACATGCTGCCCAAGGGCACCCACGACTGGTCGAAGTTCATCAAGCCCCATGAGCTCGCTGGTTACGCCAGAAGCGCCGGCCTGGAGCCGGTGGAGCTCCTGGGCATGACCTACAACCCCTTCACAAAGGCCTATCGCCTGGAACGCGATACGGACGTCAACTACCTGATGGCCTGCCGGCGTGCCTGACGGCCCAAGGGCCCGGTATCGCACGGTCCTGTTCGACCTGGATGGGACACTGGTGGATACGGCCCCCGACCTGGGGTATTGCCTCAATGTGCTGCGCCGACAGCGCGGCCTGCCCGATCTGAGCGAAACGGCATTCCGGCCACAAGCGTCCCATGGTACCCAGGGCTTGCTGCGCCTGGGTTTCGGCCTGGAGCAGAGCCATCCCGACTTTGCCGGGGTCCGGGAGGCCTTCCTGGCCATCTACGCGACCCGCCTCACCGCCAATTCACCCATATTCCCCGGCATGGCCGGCGTGCTGGACGCCTTGGAGGAGCGGGGCCTGAACTGGGGCGTGGTCACCAACAAGCCCACCCGCTACACAGAACCCTTGCTGGCACATCTCGGTTTGTTGGCGCGGGCGGCCTGCGTGGTCTGCGGCGACACCCTGGCCGTCAACAAGCCCCATCCCGAACCCTTGCTGTGGGCCTGCGCCGTGGCCGGGAGCGAGCCCGCCCAATGTCTCTATGTCGGGGATGCTCAACGTGACATGGTGGCCGCCACCGCCGCCGGCATGCCCGGCCTGGTGGCCATGTATGGTTACCTGGGGGAGGATGACCGGCCCGGGGAATGGGGCGCCGCAGGCTTTCTCGCCCGCCCGGAAGATCTGCTGAACCATCTGGATTAAGGCCCGGGCTGGTCCCGCTTCCCGCACCCATCGCATAATCCCGGGGCCCGAGCAGTTACCGAGAATCAGGGAGGGTCATGGCGCTATTCAACTGGCTGAAAGGCAGGCTGACCATCCGCCGCACACTGCTGCGCGGCATGCTGGTTCTGGGCCTGCTGAGCTTCATCCTGTTCGCCGGCGCGGCCTACTACCTGTTGGTGCGCCCCGATCTGGACAACCATGCCCGTACCGGCCTGCGGGAGGCGAGCCTCCCCTTGATGCTGAAGTTGCGCGAGGACTTTTCCGGCGAGACCCGGCTCCTGGATGCCGCGCGCCACGCCATGGCCGGTGATGAGCCGCTGGGCTGGGACACGGATGCCCAGGTCCGCGCCCTCAATCGCCAACTCTGGCCTGTGTTCGCCGCCGATCCGCGCATCGCGGCCTTCGTCGTGGGGGATGAGGCGGGCCGCGCGTTTCTGCTTCTGCGCCAGGCGGACGGTGGCTGGACGAACCGATTGACCGATCCCTTGGCGTTCCCCGGCGTGTCGCGCTTCCTGGACTGGCACGACGCCCGGGGCGCGACGGCCCCACGCCGGGAGGCGCTGGATTACGATGCCCGCCAGCGCCCCTGGTACCAGGGCGCCATACCCTTGCCCGATGGCCATGCCCACTGGACCGAGCCCTATGTGTTCGTCGCGAGCGGCAAGCCCGGCGTGACCCTGTCCATGCCCTGGCGGGGGGAGGACGGACGGCGCTACGTCATCGCCATGGATTTCCTGCTGGAAACCCTGTCCGAAGCGGCGAGCAAACTGGTGGTGGGGCAAGCCGGATCGGTGGCGGTGCTGGATGCCGGTGGCAGGGTGATCGGCCTTCCCCATGAAGTCTCGGGATGGACGGCCGATCAGGCCCGGCAGCGCCTTCTGCGCCCTGCGCGGGAGTTGACCGGAACGGTCCTGGCCTCGGCCTATGCGGCCTGGGAGGCGGGAGGCCGCCAAACAGGGCGGGCTCTGCGTCTGCGGCATGGGGGCATGGAGTGGGTGGCCGATTTCCAGCCCATGGAACTCGGCAATTTGCGGCTCTGGATGGCCACCTACGCCCCCCTTGACGAGTTTTCTCCCTGGTCCGCCGAGCTGGCGGCGCAATTGGCGGGCATTGTCCTGACCGGCATCGTTCTGGCGATCTTGCTCTCCACGCTGCTGGCCCGCCGCTTCAGCCAGCCGGTGGAGGAACTGGCCACGGCGGCGGCGGCCCTGACGGCGGGCGATCTGGGTGCCAGGGTGCGGGTGCGTGGCCCCCGGGAGATTCACCGCCTGAGCCGGGCCTTCAACCTCATGGCCCAGCGCCTGGCGGGCCGGGAGGCGGAACTCGCAGGCCGCGCCGAGGAACTGAAGGCCTTGAACGAGGAGCTGGAAAGCCGGGTGGCGGCGCGTACCGCCGTCCTTTCCGCCCTGTTCGACACGCTTCCCTATCCCATTTTCGTGAAAGGCGTGGATACCCGCTTCACCGCCTGCAACCAGGCTTACGAGCGGGCCTTCGCGGTGCGCCGGGAGGACTTTATCGGCCGCCGGGTTCTGGACCTGGACTACATTCCCTTGGCCGAACGCGAGGCCTTCCAGTCCGAAGACGAGGCCATCATCGCCAGCCGGGGACGAGCCCAGCGGGAAATCGACATCGTGTATGCCGACGGCGATATCCGTCGCGTGGTCTATACGATCACCGCCTTTGAGCTGGCCGATGGCACGCCCGCCGGCATGCTGGGTGTGCTCTTCGACATCACCGAACGGCGGCGCGCCGAAGAGCGGGCGGAAAGAGCCAACCAGGCGAAGAGCGCCTTCCTGGCCAACATGAGCCACGAGATCCGCACCCCCATGAACGCCATCATCGGCATGACGCACCTGGTTCTGGACACGGACCTGAACAACCGCCAGCGTCACTATCTCGAGCGGATCGACAGTGCGACCCGCTCCCTGCTGCGCATCGTCAACGACATCCTCGATTTCTCCAAGATCGAAGCGGGCAAGCTCGATCTGGAGCGGCTCGAATTCCGTCTCGCGGACGTGCTGAGCAATCTGGACGGGCTTCTGGGGCCCAAGGCCCGATCCAAGCAATTGGCACTCCGGTTCCGCGTCGATCCCGATGTGCCCGACCAGTTGCTGGGCGATCCCCTGCGCCTGGGCCAGGTCCTCATCAATCTGGTAGGCAATGCCATCAAGTTCACCCAGGCCGGTGAGGTGATGGTAGCCATTCATAGGGTCCGGGAGGACGAGAAGATCGCCATCCTGGAATTCGAAGTGCGGGATACAGGCATCGGCCTGAGTCCGGAGCAGCAGGCCCGCCTCTTCCAGCCTTTCGAGCAAGCCGACGGCTCCACCACCCGCCGCTTTGGCGGCACCGGTCTGGGACTGGCCATCTGCCGCCGTCTGGTGGATCTGATGGAGGGACATATCTGGGTGGAAAGCCTGCCTTCCGCGGGCAGTGTGTTCCGCTTTACCGCGGCCCTGGAAAAGTCCGCTCACCAAGGTGCTGCCCGGCAGCCCGACAGGCGTGGATCGGGGCCGGGCATCAAGCGTGCCGGATATCCCAACCTGACTGGGCGTCGCCTGCTGCTGGTCGAGGACAATGCCATCAATCGGGAAGTGGCGGGCGAGCTGCTTGAGAAATGCGGCGCCACGGTGGTCATGGCGGAGAATGGCAAAGAAGCTTTGGCCAGACTCCATGAACAGGCCTTCGACCTGGTGTTCATGGATATCCAGATGCCTGTCATGGATGGTCTGGAAGCCACCCAGAACATTCGCCGCGTGGAAGACTGGACGGATCTGCCCGTGGTGGCCATGACCGCCAGCGTGCTGCCGGAGGATCGGGAGAATTGCCTGGCCGCCGGCATGAATGATTTCGTGGCCAAGCCTATCGAGGTGGAGGAACTGTTTTCCGTCATGCGCCGCTGGCTGCTTCCCGGCGACACGGTGCCAAACCGCCCAGCGCCGGCCGAACCTGGCGACCCGCCTGTCTGGGCCCGGGTGCCCTGGCTGGACTGGCGGGCCGGCCTCGCCCGGGCCGGTGACGACTGGCTTGCCTATGGCCGCATGCTCACCCGCTTTCGGGAGGGCCATGGGGGTGCCGCCCAGGAGATTCGCCAGGCGATCGGCGAAGCCGCCTGGCC
>DAOQNK010000069.1:11060-12511 GCA_035332045.1 Thiobacillaceae bacterium
GCTCAGGCGTTGTATGCGTTGCTGGCCTCATTGCGCAGGCAGGTGGAAGACTGCGACACTGGCGCTCTGGAGACCTTGATGCAAATGGGGGAAGCGTGGCACGGCCAGCGGCCGGCCGCTTGGAATGCCCTCGAAACGCGTTTGACGCGCTACGATTTCGGCGCCGCCCTGGTCGATCTGGATCAACTCGCCCAGGAACTGGGGACTATGGGGGATGTGCATGATTGATGCGCCAAGAAAGCCCACGATCCTGGTGGTCGACGACGTGCCGGAAAACATCGATGTCCTCACCGGCATCCTCAGGCACGACTACAGCATCCGGGCTGCCACCAACGGGCCTTCCGCCCTCGCCCTGGCGCGACGGTCTCCTCCGGATCTGATCCTCTTGGACGTCATGATGCCCGGCATGGACGGTTTCGAGGTCTGCCGGGAACTCAAGGCAGACCTGGCCACCCGCAAGGTGCCGGTCATCTTCGTCACCGCCATGGGCGATGTGGAGGATGAGAGCCGGGGCTTCGACGTGGGCTGCGTGGACTACATCACCAAGCCGGTGAGTCCGCCCATCGTCCGCCACCGGGTCAAGACCCACCTGGCCCTCTACGACCAGAACCGGGCATTGGAGTACCAGGTCTTCGAGCGCACCGTGGAACTGGAGCACACCCGTCTCCAGGTGATCCACCGCCTGGGCCGGGCGGCCGAATACCGGGACAACGAAACCGGCATGCACGTCATCCGCATGAGCCACTATGCCTACGCCATCGGCAAGGCCGCCGGGCTGGGGCAGGCGGAGGCGGATCTCCTCCTCAACGCGGCGCCCATGCACGATCTGGGCAAGATCGGCATTCCCGACGCCTTGCTGACCAAGCCCAGCAAACTGTCGCCCGAGGAATGGGACGTCATGCGCAAGCATTGCGAATACGGGGCCGCCATCCTCGGCGACTATCCCCATCCCCTGTTCCAGGCCTCCCGCGTCATCGCGCTGACCCACCATGAAAAATGGAACGGCGAGGGCTATCCCCATGGCCTGGCGGGAGAAGAGATTCCCCGGATGGGACGCATCGTCGCCCTGGCCGACGTGTTCGATGCCCTCACCTCGGTGCGGCCCTATAAGGAAGCTTGGAGCGTGGAGGCCGCCCTGGAGTGGATCAAGGTCCAGCGGGGCCAGCATTTCGACCCGGCCCTGGTGGACGTCTTTTTCTCCATCCTGCCCGAGATCCTCACCTTCAAGGAGAAATACGCCGAGGACCGGGGACCCATGCTGTCCCCGTTCGAGTCCTCCTCGAGCATGCTGAACCGGGACAACGTCCGGGAGGTGGACTGAGCACGCTTTTTTCAGCAACCCCATTGAACTTTCCCGCCGCCGCCGCCACTATGCAGGTGTCTCCCGGGGCCGACTTGGTTTCGACGGGGGTCGCGAAGCAGACAAGGGCATACCGAGGACCAGTCACCTC
>DAOQNK010000070.1:0-12354 GCA_035332045.1 Thiobacillaceae bacterium
TCCAGCGCGCCACCGACCTGGCCCGGCGCATGGTGACCCAATGGGGCATGTCCGATACCCTGGGCCCCATGGTCTATGGCGAGGAAGAAGGCGAGATCTTCCTGGGCCGCTCCATCACCACCCACAAGAACGTGTCCGAAGACACGTTGCGCAAGGTGGATGCCGAAGTGCGCCGCATCATCGACGAGCAGTACGCCCTGGCCCGCCGGATCCTCGAAGAGAACCGGGAGAAGGTGGAGCGCATGACCCAGGCCCTGCTGGAGTGGGAAACCATCGATTCCGAACAGATCGACGACATCATGGGCGGCCGCGAACCCCGTCCGCCCAAGCCGGTCTCCGCGCCCACCAGCAGCGCCGGCAATCCACCGCCCAGCGCCCCGGCGCCCACGGCGACCCCGGCCGAAGAAGCCTGATCGACTGACTTTCCCGTAATCGACTCGGAACGCGGCCGCCGGCCGCGTTTTTTTCAGTTTGGAAGGAAGACATGCTTCGCTGTGGTCGCTACCACTTCAACCTGAATCGTCCCTTGGTCATGGGGATCGTCAACGTCACGCCCGATTCATTTTCCGATGGTGGACGCTATTTCGATCCCGAGCAGGCCATTGCCCATGGTCTTGGTCTGCGGGACGCGGGCGCGGATATGCTCGATATCGGCGGTGAATCCACCCGGCCAGGCAGCAAGCCCGTGCCGGTGGAGGAGGAACTGTCCCGGGTGTTGCCTGTGTTGAACGGTCTGCGGGATGCCGGCGTGGCCCTCTCCGTGGACACCATGAAGCCGGAAATCATGGTCGCGGCATTGGCCGCCGGTGCCGACATGATCAACGACGTGCGCGGCTTTGAAGCGCCGGGGGCCTGGGAGGCCGTGGCCGATTCGTCCTGCGGCCTCTGCATCATGCATATGCGCGGCACTCCGCAGACGATGCAGCAGAACCCCACCTATGGCGAGGTGGTGGGCGAGGTGGAAGCCTATCTGCACGACCGCATCGACGCCGCCCTCGCCCGGGGCATTGAGGCGGAGCGCCTGGTCATCGACCCGGGATTCGGCTTCGGCAAGAGCGTGGAGCACAACCTCGCCCTGTTCAAGAATCTGCGTCGTCTGACCGATATGGCCCCTGTGCTGGTAGGCATGTCGCGCAAATCCATCCTGGGGGCCCTCACAGGCCGCGGGACCACGGATCGCCTCCTGCCCAGCGTCGTGACCGCTCTGCTGGCTGTGCAGCAGGGAGCGGCCATGGTCCGCGTGCACGATGTGCGGGAAACCGTGGATGCCATCAAGCTATGGCGAGAACTGGGAGATGGAAGGTGAGCAGGAAGTTTTTTGGTACCGATGGCGTGCGCGGTCGGGTGGGAGAAGAACCCATCACGCCGGAATTCGCCATGCGCCTCGGATACGCGGCGGGCAAGGTGCTGGTGGCTGCCGAACACGACAGCCTGCATGGCGAGCATCCGGCCGTGCTGATCGGCAAGGACACCCGCATCTCGGGTTACATGCTGGAATCCGCCTTGCAGGCCGGCCTGACCGCCGCCGGGGTCGATGTCCGCCTGACCGGACCCATGCCCACTCCGGGCGTTGCCTACCTGACCCGGGCGTTGCGCCTCCAGGCCGGTGTCGTGATCTCCGCCTCCCACAATCCCTTCGAGGACAACGGCATCAAGTTCTTTTCCGCCGCCGGCGCGAAACTGCCCGACGAGGTGGAGCTGGCCATCGAGGCCGAACTGGAACAGCCCATGCGTACCGCGCCTTCCCGGCAGTTGGGCAAGGTGAAACGGGTGGATGACGCGGCGGGCCGTTATATCGAATTCTGCAAGAGCACCTTTCCCACCGACATGGATCTGCGCGGCATGCGCATCGTGGTGGACTGCGCCAACGGCGCGGGCTATCACATTGCGCCCCACGTCTTCCACGAACTGGGGGCGGACGTCATCGCCGTCGGCAACGAACCGAATGGCATGAACATCAACAAGGAGTGCGGTGCCACCCACACCGACTACATGGCCAAGGCGGTGCGAAAGCACCGGGCCGATGTGGGTGTGGCCCTGGACGGGGATGGTGACCGACTGATGATGGCCGATGCGGCCGGGCAGATCATGGATGGCGACAAGCTCATGTATGCCATTGCCCGCCATCGCAAGGAGCAGGGTCTTCTGGCGGGGGGCGTGGTGGGCACCCTTATGACCAACCTGGGCACGGAACTGGCGCTCAAGGCCCTGGGCTGCGATTTTTCGCGGGCCAAGGTGGGGGACCGGTACGTGTTGGAGTTGTTGCAGGATCGCGGCTGGCAGGTGGGGGGGGAGTCCTCGGGCCACATCCTCTGCCTGGACAAGCACACCACCGGCGACGGAATCGTCTCCGCCCTGCAGGTGCTGGCCGCCCTGCGCGGGTCTGGTCACTCCCTGGCGGAATACACCCGGGATTGCCCTGTGTATCCGCAGATACTGATCAACGTCCGGGTGGCCAAGGGCTTCAGGTTGGAGGGCCAGGAAGCTGTCAGCCAGGCTGTGCGCGAGGTGGAGCGGGAATTGGGTGAATCCGGCCGGGTGGTCTTGCGGCCGTCCGGCACCGAGCCCTTGATACGGGTCATGGTGGAAGGGCGGGACGAGGCCCAAGTCCGGCGAACCGCCCAGCACATCGCCGATGCGGTGAAGGTCGCGGCCAGGGTTTGAGGCCGTCTGGCCTTGGAATTGTTACGGTTGTGTTACATCGCCGGGTATACTCTCAGGCCGGTGCCCGCCTGCCTGATGACCCGTACAACAAGACCCGGAAGCCGCGATGTTCAGCAATCTCATGCCCCAGCGCAGGGAGTTTTACGACCTGCTTTCTTCCCACACCGATCGACTGATGGCCGCCGCCAACGCCGTGTTGCGGCTGGTCAATACCCTGGGCACGGAAAACAGCGAAATCGGTGAATTGGTCAAGGAAGTCGGTCTCAACGAGCAAAGCGGCGACAAGATCAAGGCGGAACTGATCACGCTGCTGCATAAGTCCTTCATCACCCCCATCAGCCGGGACGACATCCATACGCTGATCATCGAGCTCGACAATGTGCTGGGCGCACTTCAGGACGTGGCCAATGCGGTGGGCATGTACCACATCAAGGACGCCACGCCGGAAGCCCGCGAACTGGCTTCCCTGGGGGCGGACGCCTGTCAGCGGCTCAACCGGGCGGTCATCGCCCTGTCCGACAAGGAGCGCCGCAAGGACGCCTTGAACTTCTGCCAAGAGGTGGACGCCATCGAATCCAAGGCCGACAAGGTTTACCGCAAGGCCATCACCCGAATGTTCCAGGCCGAGGGCGACATTTGGGCCGCCATGAAGCTGAAGGAGTTCTACCTGCTGCTGGAGGAGGTGCTCGATCTCTGCGAGGTGGCGGCCAAGACCATTGAGGGCATCCTCATCGAGAACGCCTGAGGAGACCATCATGGAAGGCCTGAGCATCAGCCTGTGGGTCCTCGTCGTTCTCGTGGTGGTGGCCCTGGCGTTCGACTTCATGAATGGTTTCCACGACGGGGCGAATTCCATTTCCACCATCGTCGCCACCGGCGTCCTCACCCCCAAGCAGGCCGTGCTATTCGCGGCCTTCTTCAATTTCGCGGCCCTGTGGGTGTTCCATCTGAAGGTGGCTGCCACCATCGGCAAGGGGACGGTGGATCCCAACTTCGTCGACCATTACGTGATTTTCGGCGCGCTCTGCGGTGCCCTGGCCTGGAACATCATCACCTGGGTTTACGGTATTCCTTCCTCTTCGTCCCACGCCCTGGTGGGCGGCCTGGTGGGCGCCACGGTCGCCAAGGCGGGGGGCATCGCGCCCATCATCTGGCATGGATTCGGCCAGATCGTCCTGTTCATCGTCATCTCGCCCTTCGTGGGTTTCATGCTGGGGGGGCTGCTGATGGTGCTGGTGGCCTGGCTGTTCCGGGACAAGACGCCCGGCCAGGTGGCCCACTGGTTCCGCTATGGCCAGGTCTTCGCGTCCGGCGCCTATAGCCTGACCCATGGCGGCAACGACGCCCAGAAGACCATCGGTGTCATCTGGTTGCTGTTGATCAGCGCCGGCGTGGCCACCACGGACATCGCCACCCTGCCTTCCTGGGTGGTGTATGCCTGCTATCTGTCCATAGCCTGGGGCACGTATCTGGGGGGGTGGCGGATCGTCAAGACCATGGGGACCCGCATCACCAAGCTGAATACCGTCAGCGCCTCCTGCGCCTCCATGAGCGGCGCCATCAGCCTCGCCCTGGCGAATCTGGGGGGCATTCCGGTGTCCACCACCCATACCATCGCCGGCGCCATCGCGGGCTCGGGGGCCGCCCACAACGTCAAACGGGTGCGTTGGGACATTTCCATCAATCTGGCCATCGCCTGGGTGCTCACCATTCCCGCCAGCGCCCTGATTGCCTCGCTGTTCTGGTGGCTGGGCACCCACTTCCTCTGAGTGGGGCGCCGATTGCCACGGCCAGGGTGTGGCAGGGATTTATTACAGGGTTTTCATAATTTCGTAACATACGAAATCTAGGATGCCTGACATGGTGTCATCACATTCACTGTTTCGCATCCGGAGGATTTCCATGTTCGTCAGCAAGCGCAGTCTTCTCAAACTCACCGTTTATGCCGCCACGCTGGCCATCAGTGGCGCGGCCCTGGCCGCCGACATCACCGGTGCCGGCGCCACCTTCCCCTATGCCGTCTACACCAAGTGGGCCGAGGCGTACAAAGCCTCCACCGGCAACCAGGTCAACTACCAGGGCATTGGCTCTTCCGGCGGCATCAAGCAGATCAAAGCCAAGACCGTGGACTTCGGCGGTACCGATGCGCCCCTCAAGGAAGAGGAACTGGATGCCGCCGGCCTGGTGCAAGTGCCCACGGTCATGGGCGGCGTGACCTTGGTGGTGAACCTGCCCGGCGTCGCTTCCGGTCAACTCAAGCTGGACGGCGCCACCGCCGCCGACCTTTTCCGCGGCGCCATCAAGAAATGGAATGATCCCGCCATCGCCAAACTGAACCCGGGCCTCAAGCTCCCCGATCTGGCGGTGACCGTCGCCCACCGTTCCGACGGTTCCGGTACCACCCACGTGTTCTCCCATTACCTTGCCAAGCAATCCATGGCATTCATGCGTGATGTGGGCGCCGGCACCACGGTGAACTGGCCCGCGAACGGGGTCGGGGGCAAGGGCAATCCCGGTGTGGCCGCCAACGTCCAGAAGATCGCCGGCGCCATCGGCTATGTGGACATCGCCGACGCCATGAAGAACAAGATGATCTTCGCGGCCTTGAAGAACAAGGCCGGCAACTACATCGTCCCCAATCAGGATGCGGTGGAAGCCGCGGCCGCCGGTGCCAACTTCAAGGTCAAGGGCATGGCCCCCGACTTGCTGGACCAGGGCCACAAGGATGCCTGGCCCATCGTCAGCGCCACCTACGTCCTGGCTTATGAGAAGGGTGGCGATGCGGCCAAGCAGAAGGGCGTGGTGGACTTTTTCGACTGGGCCCTGAACAACGGCGGCAAGATGGCCGAGGAACTGGGCTTCGTGCCGCTGCCCAAGGCCGTGGTGAAGATGGTGGAGGCCGAACTGAAAACCATCAAGTAACGGTTTCGCCAGGGTTCGGGCGCGGCCCAGGCCGCGCCCGAACCGTCTTCGAAAGCCCCTTCCGCTACGGAGGGAATTTCCGAAGAACCAGCCAGAACAGGAATCACGCCATGCGGGAATCCGCGCCCGTCGTCGACCTACATGCCAGCCAGGTCCGGAAATTCAAGGCCCAGGATACGATCTTTCATCAGATCACCCTGCTGTTCGCCTTTGTCGTCCTGGCCGCCCTGGTCGGCATCCTGATTTCCCTGGCGGTGGAGGCCATGCCGGTATTCCGGCAGGCTGGCCCCGCCTTCCTCTGGACCAATGTCTGGAATGTTCCGGAAGACCAGTTCGGCGCCCTGGCGGCCATCTACGGGACGGTGGTGACCTCGGTCATCGCCCTGCTCATCGCCGTGCCGGTGAGCTTCGGCATTGCCCTATTCCTGACCGAGACCTGCCCGGTGTTTCTGCGCCGTCCCCTGGGGGTGGCCATCGAGTTGCTGGCCGGGGTGCCGTCCATCATCTACGGTATCTGGGGCCTGTTCGTTTTCGCCCCCCTGTTCGCCCAACATGTGCAACCCTATCTCCAGGCCGCCCTGGGCGACGTGCCCGTGCTGGGCGGCTGGTTCGCCGGCCCGCCCATCGGCATCGGCATCCTGACCGCCGGCATCGTCCTGTCGCTCATGGTGATTCCCTTCGTCGCCTCGGTGATGCGCGATGTCTTCGAGACCGTTCCCGCGCCCCTCAAGGAATCCGCCTACGGGGTCGGCTGCACCACCTGGGAGGTGGTGACCCATGTGGTGCTCCCCTATACCCGGGTCGGCGTCATCGGCGGCGTCATGCTGGGCCTGGGTCGCGCCCTGGGAGAAACCATGGCGGTGACCTTCGTCATCGGCAACGCCAACCGCATCGTCGGCAGCTTGTTCGCGCCCGGGACCTCCATCGCCTCCACCCTGGCCAACGAGTTCGGCGAGGCCAACCCGGGCCTGCACATTTCCTCCCTGTTCGCCCTGGGCCTGGTGCTGTTCATCATCACCTTCTTCGTCCTGGCCCTGTCCCGCTGGCTGATCCGCCGGGGCGTGGCCAAGCAGGGAAAGTAGGCTGACATGAGTCTTTATACCCGCCGCGTCTGGACCAACCGCGTTGGTATCGCCCTGTCCATGGTCGCCATGGCCTTTGGTCTCCTGGCGCTCTTGTGGATACTCTGGACCCTCTTCTACAACGGGTTCTCGGCCCTCTCCTGGGACTTCTTCACCCAGGACACGCCGGCGCCGGGCTCCACTGGCGGCGGCCTGCGCAACGCCATCGTCGGCAGCCTGATGATCATTGGGGTTACCACGCTGGTGTCCACGCCGGTGGGCATCCTGGCGGGCATTTATCTGGCCGAATTCGGGGCCACCTCCCGGTTTGCCTCCGCGACTCGATTTGTCACCGACATCATGCTGTCGGCGCCCTCCATCGTCATCGGCCTGTTCGTCTATGCCCTGGCGGTGGTCACCCTGGGCGGCTTTTCCGGCTGGGCCGGCTCTCTGGCCTTGTCTCTCATCGCCGTCCCCGTGGTGGTGCGGACCACCGAGAACATGCTGCGCCTGGTGCCGACCAGCCTGCGGGAGGCAGCCTTCGCGGTGGGCGCCCCCCACTGGCAGGTTTCCCTGAAAGTCACCCTGCGGGCCGTCAAGGCCGGCGTGGTGACCGGCATCCTGCTGGCCATCGCCCGGGTCACGGGAGAAACCGCGCCCCTGCTGTTCACCGCCCTGAACAACCAGTTCTACAGCACCGACATGTCCAAGCCCATGGGTAACCTGCCGGTGGTGATCTTCCAGTTCGCCATGAGCCCCTACGACAACTGGGTCAGCCTGGCCTGGGGCGGCGCCTTGTTGATCGCCCTGCTGGTGCTGGGTATCAATATCGTCGCCCGGGTCCTGTTCCGGAAAAAATCGTCTGACTGAACCTCGGAGTAAGCATGTCCGCCCCCCAATCCACCGCCGACGGCGCCGCCATCCTGGAAGTCCGGGAGCTGAACTTCTACTACGGCGAGTTTCGCGGCCTGACCCAAGTTTCCCTTGATATCGCCAAGAATCGGGTGACGGCGTTCATCGGCCCTTCCGGTTGTGGCAAGTCCACGCTGCTGCGCACCTTCAACCGCATGTACGACCTCTATCCCGGGCAGCGGGCCGAGGGCCGCATCCTTTTCCACGGCAAGAACCTGCTGGACAGGAAGCAGGACGTGAACTTGGTCCGGGCCAAGATCGGCATGGTGTTCCAGAAGCCCACGCCTTTCCCCATGACCATTTACGAGAACATCGCTTTTGGCGTGCGGCTTTATGAGAAGTTGCCCAAGTCGGAGATGGATGACCGGGTGGAATGGGCACTGCGCAAGGCGGCCATCTGGGAAGAGACCAAGGACAAGCTGCAACAGAGCGGCCTGTCCCTGTCCGGGGGGCAGCAGCAACGGCTGTGCATCGCCCGGACCATCGCCGTGAAGCCCGAGATCGTCCTCCTGGACGAGCCCACATCGGCCCTGGACCCTATTTCCACGGCCAAGATCGAGGAACTCATCAACGAGCTGAAGGGCGACTACACCATCGCCATCGTCACCCACAACATGCAGCAGGCGGCCCGCATCTCCGACTTCACCGCCTTCATGTACTTGGGGGAACTGGTGGAATTCGGCAAGACCGACAGCCTCTTTGTGAAGCCCCAGAAGAAGCAGACGGAGGACTACATTACCGGCCGGTTCGGCTAAAGCACGCTGCGGCGTCGGGAACGGGCTGTCACATTACTGTCATCCAGCCTCAGCCCTCGGCATGGTAATGTTTGCCGTCACGCTTTTCCGGCAGAGGCCGGCAGAGTTCCCTGGGATCACCGCCGCCTCGTTCGGGCGGGGCAAGCAAGGGCATCACCATGGCCAACGCCGTCAAAAACATTGCCAAATACATTCGCAAGAACGCGGACTCGGAAGCGACCCCCGTTCTGCGGGAACTGTGCACGGCCCTGGAGGCGGGCGCTTCCTTCGAGCTTGGCCGTCTATACCAGCTCGACAACAAGGCGTTTGAGCTCGCCCTGGATCTGCTGGAGGAATGGCGTTTCGACCGGCACGTGTTCGAGCGCCGCCTGCAAAAGTACCTGGAGCAGCAGGAAGAGTCCTGATCAGCCGGGTTTGCCGTCCAGGACCGCCTGGTAGTAGCGGGCCAGATCCCCGGCCAACCGGGACGCGCGCCAGGCTTCGCTGTGGCGTCTGGCCTCGGAGGCCAGCGCCAACCGCTGTTTTTCATCGTTGAGCAGCTCCAGCCAGGCCGCCGCGAAGGCGGATGGGTCGTCGGCGCTGGCACGGCAGCCTCGCTGGCCATCCAGGATATCGGCCGTGCCCATGACCGAAAGGCCCAGGACGGGGCAGCCCTGGGCCAGGGCTTCCAGGAGTACCAGCCCCTGGGTTTCGGTGCGCGAGGCGAAGACGAACAGGTCGGCCGCCCCATAGGCATCCGGCAGCTCGGTCCTGCGGTCCAGATAGCCCAGGAAGCGGACCTGGGCGTCCAGCCCCAGGCGTCCGGCTTGCTGGCATAGGGCTTCCCTGGCCGGCCCCTCGCCGGCGACGACGAGCAGCATGTCCGGCCGCTCGCGGCGAACCCGGACAGCCGCCTCCAGCAGGAAGCCGATGTTTTTCTCATGGGCCACCCGGCCCACGAACAGGGCCATGGGTCGATCCCCGGCGATCCCATGGCGTTCCCGGAAACCGGGTCCGTCGCCGGCCCGATACGCTTCATCGGGAAGCCCGGTGGGCAGGATGCGCAGGGGGGCCGTCACCCCATAGGCCCTTAGCCGTCCAGCCATGGCCGAGGAGGGGACGATGACCGCGTCCAGGGCATTGCACTGGGCCCGGGAAAAGCGCCGGGCCAGGCGCCGCAACCAGGCGCCGGGCAGGAGAGGCACATAGTGCTGGAGATACTCCTCGAAGAGCGTGTGGTAGGTGGCCAGCACCGGTTTGCCCAGTTGCCTGGCGGCATGAAGGCCGGCGTAGTGGGCGGCGAAGGGTGTTTGGATATGGATCAGGTCGCAGGAGGCCGCCGCATCCAGCACGGTGCGCCGAAGGACGCGATAGTGGGCCAGCCGATCCTCGGGATCCTGGAAGACGGACCTGCCCGGTACGCGGACGATTCCGGGAGCATCGGGTTCGGAGCCATAGCGGGGCGCCACCAGCCGGGCCTCGACGCCATGGGCGTGAAGGCTGGTACGGAAGGTTTCAATGGAGGTGGAAACGCCGTTGATCCTGGGAAAATAGACATCCGAGACCATCAGGACGCGCATTACACCTCCACCAGGGTCTGGGCAGCCTGGTGGCCAGCCAGGCTGGCGGCGCCCCAGTGGACCAGTTCCAGACGGCCGCTCTCATGCTCGACGATGGCCGTGCATGAATCGACCCAGTCGCCGCAGTTTGCATAAAGGAGGCCATCTACCTCCTTCAGGGCGGCCCAATGGATGTGGCCGCAGATCACGCCGTCCAGGCCACGCTCCCGGGCATGGTGGATGACTGAAGTCTCGAAGTCGAAGATGAACTGTAGAGCGGTCTTGACCCGGCGCTTGGCATATCCGGCCAAGGACCAGTATCCGGCTATGCCCAGCATGCGACGCACCCGGGACAGCCAGCCGTTGGCCCGCACCAGCAGGTTGTAGGCCACGTCGCCCAGCAGCGCCACCCAGCGATGGTGACGGGTGACCTGATCGAAGTCGTCGCCATGGATCAGCAGAAAGCGGCGACCGTCGGCGGATTCGTGGATGTATTCCCGGACAAGCCGGATATCCCCGAATGCCGTCTCGCAATAATCCCGGAGCGCCTCGTCATGGTTGCCGGGGACCAGGATCACCTGCTCATCATGTCGGGCACGGCGCAGGATCTTCTGGATCACGGTGTTCTGGGCCCGGCTCCAGTAAATGCCGCGCCGCATGCTCCAGAAATCGACAATATCCCCCACCAGGTAAAGATGCCTGGCGGGATGTTCACGGAGGAAGTCCAGAAGACGTTCTGCCTGGCAGGCACGGGTTCCCAGGTGAACGTCCGAAATGAATACGGAGCGGACTGCGGGCATGGAGGGAATGTGCCAGCCGAACATGACATTTCCGTGACGCCATGATGACGCTTGCCGGCAAGGCGGACAGGCGTGGCGATACCGCCAGGAGCTGCTTGAAGATTGACCAGGTCAGCGTTCCCCATTAAGATTCACGGCCTTTTTCAACGGGGGAACCCATGCGTCGCAAACTCGTCGCCGGCAACTGGAAGATGCACGGCAGCCTGGCTGAAAACGAAGCCCTGCTGAGCGGGGTACTGGCCGGTCTGGGCAGCGTCAAGGCGGGTGTCGCGGTCTGCGTGCCTTACCCCTATCTGGCCCAGGTGCAGGCCAGGCTGACGGGTTCCGCCGTCGCCTGGGGTGCGCAGAACCTGAGTCAACATGGCAAGGGGGCCTTCACAGGCGAAGTGTCGGCCGCCATGCTCAAGGATTTCGGTTGTGCCTATGTCATCGTCGGCCATTCGGAGCGTCGCGCCCTGTATGGCGAGAGCGACGAGGTGGTGGCGGAGAAGTTCGCCGCCGCCCAGGCGGCCGGCCTGATCCCCATCCTTTGCGTGGGCGAGACCCTGGCGGAGCGGGAATCCGGCATCACCGAACAGGTCGTGGCGCGCCAGCTGGATGTCGTCATCGGCAAGTGCGGGGTTGCCGCCCTGGCCAAGGCTGTGGTGGCCTACGAACCGGTCTGGGCCATCGGTACCGGCAAGACCGCCACGCCGGAACAGGCCCAGGCGGTGCATGCCTTCATTCGCGGCAGGGTGTTCGCGCTGGACGCTGCCGTGGCCGAGGGCCTGATCATTCAATATGGCGGCAGCATGAAGGCGGCCAATGCCGCGGAATTGCTGTCCCAGCCCGACATCGATGGCGGGCTAATCGGCGGCGCCGCCCTGGTGGCCGAAGAGTTCCTGGCGATTTGCAGGGCAGGATAAGGGGCGATCATGGAATTCATCGTTTGGGTGTTGCATCTGCTGGCCGCCGCTACGGTGGTGGGCCTGGTGTTGTTGCAGCATGGCAAGGGCGCCGACATGGGCGCGGCCTTCGGCAGCGGTTCTTCCGGCAGCCTATTTGGCGCCACGGGATCCGCCAACTTTCTGTCCCGCACGACCGCAGTCGTGGCGACGGTGTTCTTTCTGACCAGCCTGGGGTTGACCTTTTTCTCCACCCAGAAGCATATGGCGGCCAAGCCGCAGGCCCAGCCGGTCCAGCCGGTCGCACCCCTGCCCGCGCCGCCGGTGGGGGGTGGCCTTAACAAAGCCGGGGATATCCCCAAGTGAGTCTTGGCGGAGTGCCTTTGGCATTCCGTGTCATGCCGACGTGGTGAAATTGGTAGACACGCTGTCTTGAGGGGGCAGTGACGAAAGTCGTGCGAGTTCGAGTCTCGCCGTCGGCACCATCGAATTTCCTTATATTCCCTGAGTGGATATTAATAACCCATTGATATCAATGGGTTTTTTGTTTCTTCTAGCCTTGACGTAAGTTTCCCGAAAGCCTAGACTTGCGCACTTCATGGCTGCGCGCATGAACTAGGGTGTGCGCGCCGATTGGGGGAAACCGGGGAATCCATGCTCGAGAACTATTTTCCGATTCTGCTTTTCATCCTGGTGGGCCTGGGTTTCGGCGTGGTGCCCATGCTGGCGGGCAAGCTCCTCGGTCCTTCCCGGCCCGATGCGGAAAAGCTTTCTCCCTACGAATGCGGCTTCGAGGCCTTCGAGGACGCGCGCATGAA
>DAOQNK010000071.1:0-12215 GCA_035332045.1 Thiobacillaceae bacterium
GAACACCGACGGGCCGGCGATGAGCTTGCGCACCTCGTGCTGGCTCTTGCCGCAGAAGGAGCAGTAGAGAAGTTTGTCGTCGCCTTGTTTGTCCGCCATGGTCGCCGTCCTGTGAAAATACCCGATCTTTTAACTCAAGTTTACGCGGCGTCGTTTCGGCTGGCTAGCACTTTGTCCGCCAGGCCGTAGGCCACCGCTTCATCCGCGCTCATGAAGTTGTCCCGGTCGGTGTCCCGCTCGATGGTCTCCATGGTCTGTCCAGTGTGCTCGGCCAGCAGCCGGTTCAGTTTTTCCTTGAGGTAGAGGATCTCCTTGGCATGGATCTCGATGTCCGTTGCCTGGCCCTGGAAGCCCCCCAGGGGCTGGTGGATCATCACGCGAGAGTTGGGCAGCACGAAACGCTTGCCCTTGGCGCCGGCGGAGAGCAGGAAGGCACCCATGCTGGCGGCCTGGCCCACGCACAGGGTGGAGACGTCGGGCTTGATGAAGCGCATGGTGTCGTAGATGCCCATGCCGGCGGTGATGGCGCCACCGGGAGAGTTGATGTAGAGGTAGATGTCCTTGTCCGGATTTTCCGACTCGAGGAACAGTAACTGGGCTACCACCAGGTTGGCGGTCATGTCGTTGACCGGCCCTACCAGGAAGATGACCCGTTCCTTAAGCAGGCGGGAGTAGATGTCGTAGGCCCGCTCGCCGCGGCCGCTCTGCTCGATGACCATGGGGATGTACCCCAGGCCGGAAGGTTCCTGCGTCCAATGGCTCATCAGGCGTTCCCCATCAGTTTTTCAAGGGTGGTGGGTTCGTCGGCGACCTGGGCCCGTTCCAGCACCCAGTTGACCACGTTCTCTTCGAGCACCAGGCCCCGGGCCTCGTTGAGGCGGGAGTGGTCCTGATAGTACCAGCCCACCACCTCGGCCGGGTCTTCATAGCTTTGGGCGAACTCGTCCACCATGGCGCGGATCTGGTCGTCACCGGCCGTGATCTTGTGTTCCCGGATGATGGCGTCCATCAACAGGCCCAGGCCCACCCGGCGTTTGGCCTGGGCTTCGAATATCTCGTCGCCCAGCTTGATGTCCTGCTCCTTCAGGCCCCGGGCCTTCAGGTCGTTGACGGCCTTTTCCCGCAGGGCCTGCTGTTCCATGGCCACCAGGCTGGAAGGCACGTCGAATGGGGTGGTTTCCAGCAGGCCGTTCATGACCTGCTCCTTGACCTTGGTAAGCACCCGGCGCTTGGCTTCCCGTGCCAGGTTGCCGCGGATCTCCTCCCGCAGCTTGGCCACGCCACCCTCGTGGATGCCCAGGCTCTGGGCCATGTCATCGTCCACTTCCGGCAGCACCGGCACGTGCACAGACTTCACGGTGGCCACGAAAGTGGCGGTTTTGCCCGCCAGTTCCTTGGCGAAGTAGTCGGCCGGGAAAGCCACGTCAAAAGTCTTGCTGTCGCCGGCCGCCATGCCCAGGAGACTGCCCTCGAAGTCCTTCAGGGTGCGGCCCTCGCCCAGAATGACCGGGAAGTCCTTGGCCTCGCCGCCGGGGAAGGGAACACCGTCGATGGTGCCCTGGTAGTCCACGTGGACCCGGTCGCCGTCCTGGGACGCCCGCTCCACCCCGTGATATTGGACCCGCTGCTTGCGCAGCACGTCCAGGGTGCGGTCCACATCGGCATCGGTCACGTCCAAGACGGGTCGGTTCACCTTGATCTGGCCTACATCGCCCAGCTTGATCTCGGGAAACACCTCGAAGGTGGCGACGAAGGCGCCGTTCTCGCCGGGGGCGAAGCGGGGATAGCCGGCCACCGCGATCTGGTTGGCCTGCACGGCCTCGCCGAACTGCTTCTGCAGGGCGTCGCCCATCACCTCACCGCGAATCTCGCCGCCGTAGCGGGCCGCCACCATCTTCATGGGCGCCTTGCCGGGACGGAAGCCGTCCAGACGCACGTTGCGGGCGACCTGCGCCAGCCGTTTGCGGACTTCCGCCTCCACCTCCTCGGTGTTGAGGTTCAGGGTGACGCGGCGATTGAGGCCTTCCAGGGTTTCCACGGTTGCAGTCATAAGGTTTTCCTTGAACGATCAATATTCATGCCAGTTACACAAGTCGCCGGGTCGCAATCAAATCAACGGCCTCCGAACACCGCGCGTGGACGCGCTTTGTTGGAAAGGCGCCAAACGGGGCGGAGATGGCTCCAATGCGACCCGGGTTGGTGCGAAAGGGGGGACTCGAACCCCCACGCCAAAGGCGCTGGAACCTAAATCCAGTGCGTCTACCAATTCCGCCACTTTCGCGAAAACAGCCAAGTGTAAACTACACGACCCGCTGCCGCCAGCCGACAGCCCCTCGACAAACATTGCAAGTTATTGTTTTCATTGAAATGAATACACCCTTTCGGGCCAATCCGGTCAATGCCGGCCATTACGAGAACTTCCCCGTGGCTTCGGTCTTCCTGCCCGCCCGGCTGCGCCCGGCCGTGCGGGCCATCTACGCCTTCGCCAGGACCGCCGACGACTTCGCCGACGAGGGCGATCATCCGGCCGAATGGCGCCTCGCCCGGCTGGCCGAATACCACGCCCATCTACGCGCCCTGGAACAGGGCGAGGCGGTGGACCACCCCGTCTTCCAGGCCCTCGCACCCCATATCCGGGCCCACCATCTGCCCTACGCCCTCTTCCACGACCTGCTCTCAGCTTTCGAACAGGATTGCACGAAGACCCGCTACGCCCATTTCGGCGAGGTCATGGACTATTGCCGCCGCTCCGCCAACCCCATCGGTCGCCTGATGCTGAGGCTATACGGTGACGACGACGCCAAGCACCAGGCCTGGTCCGACGGTATCTGCTCCGCCCTGCAACTCATCAATTTCCTCCAGGACGTGGCGGTGGATTACCGCAAGGGTCGCCTCTACCTGCCCCAGGACGAGATGGCCAAATTCGGCATCGGCGAGGGCCAGATCGCCGCGGGCCGCGTGGATGCCCTCTGGCAGCAGTTCATGAAAGGCCAGATCGAGCGGGCCCGGCGCATGCTCCAGGCTGGCGCCCCCCTGGGCCGGGCCCTGAAAGGCCGCATCGGCCTGGAGATGCGCCTCATCATCCTGGGCGGCGAACGCATCCTCTACCAATTGCACGAAAGCCGTGGCGACATGTTCAACCACCGCCCCAGGCTGGGCTGGAAGGATGCCCTCCACATGCTGAGGCGCGGGGTGTTCCCGGGTCATGGCAAGACCCGGCAAGGGCGCGCCTGCTCCGGCGGCGGTTGCCACCACTGACATGGACCCCCACGCCTACTGCCAGGAAAGGGCCGCCGCCAGCGGCTCCAGCTTCTATTACAGCTTCCGTTTCCTGCCCGCCGAGCGGCGCCGGGCCATCACCGCCTTCTACGCGTTCTGCCGGGAGGTGGACGACGTGGTGGACGAGTGCCGCGATCCCGCCCTGGCCCGGGTCAAGCTGGCCTGGTGGCGGGACGAGGTGGCACGACTCTATGGGGGCACTCCGGAACATCCGGTGACCCGGGCGCTGGCGGAGGCCATCGGGCCTTTCCACCTGCCCGAGGAAGCCTTCGTCCAGATCATCGACGGCATGGAGATGGACCTGGGCCTGGTGCGCTACGACGACTTCAAGGCCCTGCGCCTTTATTGCCACCGGGTGGCCGGCGTGGTGGGCGAAGTGGCCGCCCAGATCTTTGGCGGCTCGGAAGCCTCGCCCCTGGACCGAGCCACTCTGAAATACGCCAACCGGCTGGGGCTCGCCTTCCAGCTCACCAACATCATCCGCGACGTGGGCGAGGATGCCCGCCGTGGCCGCCTCTACCTGCCCCGGGACGAACTTGCGGAGCACGGCGTCGCCGAGGCCGACCTGCTGGCGGGCCGCATGTCCGACAACTTCCGCCGCCTCATGGAATTCCAGTACCAGCGCGCCGTCCAGACCTACGAGGAAGCCTTCGCCCTGCTGCCCGCCGCCGATCGCCGGGCCCAGCGGCCGGGCCTGGTCATGGCGGCCATCTACCGGACCTTGCTGGAGGAAATCCGCGCCGATGGTTTCCGGGTACTGGACCGCCGTATTGCCCTGACGCCCTTGCGCAAACTCTGGATCGCCTGGCGCACCTGGATGGCCGGATGAACGACCCGACGCGCCTCCCCGTCGCCATTGTGGGCGGCGGCTGGGCAGGTTTGGCCTGCGCCGTGGAACTGGCCGCCGCGGGCGTGCCGGTGCGACTGTTCGAGTCCGCCAGGCAACTGGGAGGCCGCGCCCGCCGGGTGGATTGGGACGGCACCTCCATCGACAACGGCCAGCACCTGATGGTGGGCGCCTACCGGGAAACCCTGGGCCTCCTGGGCCGGCTGGGCACCCACAGCTTTCTGGAGCGCCGCCCTCTGGAACTGCGGGTGCCGGGCTTCCTGCTGCGCCTGCCCCGTTTTCCGGCGCCCCTGAATCTGGCGGTGGGCCTGGCCCGGGCCCAGGGGCTGTCCTGGCGCGACAAGCTGGCCGCCGCCCGGTTCATGAACACCCTGAAGGACCGGGCCTTCCGCCTGCCTCGGGACGAAGCCGCGGCGGACTTTCTGATCCGCCAGCAACAGCCGGAAAACCTCATCGACAAGCTCTGGGGGCCGATCTGCGTGGCCGCCCTCAACACGCCGGTGGAACAGGCATCGGCCCAGGTATTCTGCAATGTGCTGCGGGACAGCCTGGCGGGGGAACGGGCTGACAGCGACCTGATCCTGAACCGGGCCGACCTGGGCCTGCTGCTGCCCGACGCGGCGGCGGCCTTCGTGGCGGGCAAGGGCGGCGTGGTGGAAACCGGCCGCAAGGTGGAGGCCGTCGGCCGGGAAGCCGGCGGCTTCCGCCTGGCGGGGCTGGACATCCGCGCCCAACGGGTGGTGGTGGCCACCCATCCCGGCCGCCTGGCCGACCTGCTGGGCGATCTGCCCGGCATGGAACCCGTCCTGGAACAGGTGGCGGGCCTCGCCTGGCAGCCCATCCTGACCCTCTGGCTGCGCTTCGCCGCGCCGGTGCCCTTCCCCTTCCCCATGCTGGGCCTGGGCGGCGGCCAGGCCCCCTGGGCCTTCGAGCGCGACGATCTGTATCCGGGCCTGGTGGCCCTGGTGATCAGCGCCGACGGCCCCCACCTGGCCCGGCCGCCGGAAGACCTGCGGGACGAATACCTGGCTCGTCTCGCGGCCCAGGTGGGACCCCTGCCGCCCCTGCTGGGCTGGAAGTGCATCGTCGAGAAGCGGGCGACCTTCGCCTGTACGCCCCGGCTGAGCAGGCCGGACAACACCACGCCCATCCCCGGCCTCTACCTGGCGGGCGATTACACGGCGGGGGATTACCCGGCCACCCTCGAAGGCGCCGTGCGCAGCGGCGTACAATGCGCGCGCCTGCTCATCCGGGAGGCCGGATGAAGCCCTTCAACCCCCCGCCTCGGTGATCCGTGGGCGAATTGTCTTTTCCAGGCGCATAGGTATTCGGTCCCCATGACTTACTCCCCCGCTCCCGACCTGTTGAAGAACCGGGTCATCCTCGTCACCGGCGCCGGCCAGGGTCTGGGCCGGGCCGCCGCCCTGGCCTTTGCCCGCCAGGGCGCCACGGTGGTCCTGCTGGGCCGGACGGTGTCCAAACTGGAGAAGGTCTACGACGAGATCATCGCCGCCGGCGGCGCCCAGCCCGCCATCTTTCCCGTGGACCTGGGGGCTGCCCGGGACGAGGATTTCGAAGCCATGGCCCAGGCCATCGGCTACCAGTTGGGCCGTCTGGACGGCATCCTCCATTGCGCCGCCGCCTTCGAGGCCCTGAGACCCCAGTCCCTGGACAGCCTGGAAGATTGGCAGAAGCTCTTCCGGGTCAACACCGCCGCGCCGGCGGCCATCAACCGGGCCTGTGCGCCCCTGCTGGAAGCGGCGGCGGACGCCTCGGTGATCCTGGTGGGGGAGACCCATGGCCACGCGCCGGCCGCCTACTGGGGCGGTTTCGCCGTGTCCAAGGCAGCCCTGGAGGCTTACCTGCGGGTCCAGGCCGACGAGTGGGAAGACAAGCCGGCGCGCATCAACCTGGTGATTCCGGGACCGGTGAACACGCCCCAGCGCAACCGCACTCACCCGGGCGAGGACAAATCCACCCTGCCCCAGCCGGAGGACATGGCCCGTGCCCTGGTGTATCTCATGGGCCCCGACGCCCGGGAAATCCGGGGCCGGGTCATCGAGGGCATGGCCGCCTTGCCTGTCTAGGCAAGGCCATGGCCCGCTTCAGCTCGCCGGTGGCGGGGTGATGAAGCGCTGGCCGGCACCCACCGGATCCAGCCGGTTTAGCCGGCCTCCTTATCCGCCTGGCCAGCCTGGCCAAAACGCTTGCGCAGGTAATCAGTGAACTCGGGTGCGACCTCGGGGTGCTTCAGGGCAAATTCCACCGTGGCTTCCAGGTAACCCAGCTTGCTGCCGCAGTCGTAGCGCTTGCCGGTGAACTCGTAGGCCAGGACCTGCTGCTCCTTCAACAGGGCGGCGATGGCGTCGGTCAGTTGCAGTTCCCCGCCGGCTCCGCGTTCGATACGTTGCAGGTGGTGGAAGATGCGCGGCGTCAGCACGTAGCGACCCACCACGGCCAGGTCCGAAGGCGCGTCGGCGGGCTTGGGCTTCTCGACGATCTGGTTGACGCGGGAAATGCGCTCCGCCAGGGGTGAGGTGGCGACGATGCCGTAGGAGCCGGTCTCGGCCGGGTCCACGTGCTGCACCCCCACCATGGAGCACTGGTAGTAGGAGTAGAGGTCGCACATCTGCTTGGTGGCCCCCGGTTCCCCGTCGATGAGGTCGTCGGCCAGCAGCACGGCGAAAGGCTCGTCGTTGACCGCCGGCTGGGCGCAGAGCACCGCGTGGCCCAGGCCCATGGCCTCCGCCTGGCGGATGTAGATGCAGTTGACGTTGATGGGCAGCATGGCCCGCAGCTCTTCCAGGGCCTTCATCTTGCCCCGGGTTTCCAGCTCCACTTCCAGTTCGTAGGCCTTGTCGAAGTGGTCGGCGATGGCGCGCTTGGTGCGGCCGATGATGAAGATCAGATCGGTGATGCCCGCCGCCATGGCCTCCTCAGCCGCGTACTGGATCAGGGGCTTGTCGACGATGGGCAGCATCTCCTTGGGATTGGCCTTGGTGGCGGGCAGGAAGCGGGTGCCCATGCCGGCGGCGGGAAATACGGCTTTTGTAACGCGCTTCAAATCAGTTCTCCTCGTTGGGGTTCGCGGCGCCCTGCCCCGCATCGCGGCCGGGGTGACCGGGGCGCGAACCTGTGATGCGCTTCACCCAAGTGCCGGCCCATGGGGGGCGGGCACCGTGGTGGGCAAGCATAGCCGATTCACCGCGTCGGCCACACCCGGCCGGGTCATTTTCCTTGACCGCCGGCGGTGCGCCGGCCCTGAAGGCCGTCCAGCCAGGTGGCGAAATCCTCGGCCAGTTCGGGATGTTTCAGGGCGAACTCCACTGTCGCCTGAAGGTAGCCCAGCTTGCTGCCGCAATCGTAGCGGGTGCCTTCATAGCGGTAGGCCAGGACCTGCTGCTCGGAGAGCAGGCTGACGATGCCGTCGGTCAACTGGATTTCCCCCCCGGTACCCCGGCCGATGTGGCGCAGGTGCTCGAAGATGCGGGGCGTGAAGACGTAGCGGCCCACCACCCCCAGGGTGGAGGGGGCGATGTCCGGCGCGGGCTTCTCCACCATGCCGGTGATCCGCGACAGTCGCTCGTCCATGGCCTCGCTGACCACGATGCCGTACTGGTCCGTCTCGTCCCGGGCGACGTTCTGGACCCCCACCAGGGAACAGTTGAAGTAGCTGAAGCGATCCACCATCTGGGCGGTGACGCCCGGAACGGCGTCGATGAGGTCGTCGGCCAGCAGCACGGCGAAGGGCTCCCGGTTCACCGCCGGCTCGGCGCACAGTACCGCGTGGCCCAGACCCAGGGCTTCCGCCTGGCGGATGTAGATGCAGTTGACATGGTCGGGAATGATGCCCCGGACGATGTCCAGGAGCTGTTTCTTGCCCTTGGCCTCCAGCTCGGTCTCCAGTTCGTAGGCCTTGTCGAAGTGATCGGGAATCGCCCGCTTGTTGCGGCCGTTGATGAAGATGAGATCGGTGATGCCCGCCGCCACCGCCTCCTCCACCGCGTACTGGATCAGGGGTTTGTCGACGATGGGCAGCATCTCCTTGGGATTGGCCTTGGTGGCGGGCAGGAAGCGGGTGCCCATGCCGGCCACCGGAAATACCGCCTTGGTGACTTTTTGCATCGTTGGCTCCTTCAGTTGTCGGTTGATTCCGCCGGCCCGAGCAGCGCCAGCAGGCCGGCCTCGTCCAGGACGGCGAGGCCCAGTTCCCGGGCCTTGTCCAGTTTGCTCCCGGCCTCCGCGCCGGCCACCACGAAGTCGGTCTTTTTCGAAACGCTGCCCGCCGCCTTGCCTCCCGCCGCCTCGATGAGGGCCTTGGCCTGGTCCCGGGAAAGGGTCGGCAGCGTGCCGGTCAGGACCAGGGTCTTGCCCGTCAGGGGACCTTGGGCCAGCCGGACGCCCTCGTGCTCGGGCCAGGACACGCCACCCCGGCGCAGGGCGGCGATGACTTCCCGGTTATGGGGCTCAGCGAAAAAATCGACGATGGAGCGGGCCACCACCGGCCCCACGTCGGGCACCCGCATGAGGCGCTCCACATCGGCTTCCAGTAGCGCATCCAGCCGGCCCAGGTGCTGGGCCAGGTCCCGGGCCGTGGACTCGCCCACATTGCGGATACCCAGGGCGAAGATGAAGCGGCCCAGGGTAGTCCGCCGGCTGGCGTCGATGGCCGCCAGGAGGTTGGCGGCGGATTTGTCCGCCATGCGCTCCAGCCCGGCCAGCCTCTCCAGGCTGACCCGCGCCGGGTCATAGAGGTCGGCGGGGGTGCGCACCCAATCGCCCTCCACCAGCTGGTCCACCAGTTTCTCGCCCAGGCCTTCGATATCCATGGCCCGCCGGCCGGCGAAGTGCAGCAGGGCCTGCTTGCGCTGGGCGGCGCAGTAGAGGCCGCCGGTACAGCGCGCCACGGCCTCCCCTTCCTCACGAACCACGTGGGAGCCGCAAACCGGGCAGGTGGGGTGGTGTTCCAGGATGACATATTGGGGCGGCTCGGGAGAGGGCCTGCGCTCCCTGACCACCGCCACCACCTCGGGAATCACGTCACCGGCCCGGCGCACGATGACCCAGTCCCCCACCCGGACATCCTTGCGGTCGATCTCGTCCTGATTGTGGAGCGTGGCGTTGGAGACGGTGACGCCGCCCACGAAGACCGGCTTCAGCCGGGCCACCGGCGTCAGGGCCCCGGTCCGGCCGACGTTGATGTCGATGGCCAGCAGTTCGGTCATTTCCTCCTGGGCGGGGTACTTGTGGGCGATGGCCCAGCGGGGTTCCCGGGAAACGAAGCCCAGGCGCTCCTGCAGGTCGAAGCGGTTGACCTTGTAGACCACGCCGTCAATATCGAAGGGAAGCTGGTCCCGGCGCTCGCCGATGCCCCGGTGGTACTCCGCCAGGCCGGACCCGCCCCACTTTACAGCCCGCTCCCCGTTGACCGGCAGGCCCAGCTCGGCCAGGGCGTCCATGGCGGCACTGTGGGTGGCGGGGCGCGCCCAACCCGGCGTATCGCCCAGGCCATAGGCGAAGAAGGACAGAGGCCGCTTCGCCGCCAGGGCGGGGTCCAGTTGCCGGATGCTGCCGGCGGCGCCGTTGCGCGGGTTCACCAGGGGCGTGCCGCCCTCGGCCCGCTGGCGCGCGTTGTAGCGCTCGAAATCGGGGCGGCTCATGTAGGCTTCGCCACGGACCTCCAGGACGGGGGGCGGCGCCTCGGTCCGCAGGCGCAAGGGGATGTCCCGGATGGTGCGGACGTTCTGGGTGACGTCCTCGCCGGTCTCACCGTCGCCCCGGGTGGCGGCCTGCACCAGCACGCCATCCTCGTAGCGCAGGCTGATGGCCAGGCCATCGAACTTGAGTTCGCAGGCGTATTCGATCGGGGAATCCTGGTCCCCCAGCCCCAACTCCCGGCGCATGCGGGCGTCGAAGGCCAGGGCTCCCTCCGGTTCGTTGTTGGTCTCGGTGCGGATCGAGAGCATGGGCACCCGGTGGCGCACCGGGGCGAAAGATTCCAGGGGCTTGCCGCCCACCCGCCGGGTGGGGGAATCCGGGGTCCTCAGTTCCGGATGGGAGGCTTCCAGGGCCTCCAGTTCCCGGTACAGACGGTCATATTCCGCATCCGGGAGGGTGGGCGCATCGAGGACGTAGTAGCGGTAGTTGGCCTCCTCGATGCGGGCGCGGAGTTCGCCCGCGCGCGCTTCCGCCTCAGCCCTCACCACGGCACCTCACACGAACAGTCGGAGGGCGCGCTCGCCGCCGGCAGGTATGCCGCGCGACTCCATGCGGGCGAAATACTGGGCCAGCCGGGTCCGGTCGCGGTTGAGGCTGTCCTCGTTCACGACCCGGCCGTTGTCGTCCACCAGGCGTCCTTCCAGCCGCCAGGCCAAATCCATCCCGAGCCGGGTCATGCGGTCGAATACGGCCAAGCCATCCGCCACCCGGGGCACATCGAACAACAGGGTCACACCATGGGTGGTCAGGCCCCGGCCATCCCGGGGGAAAGGCGCCTCTTCCTGGTTGGCCAGGGTAAACAGGGTGTGGCCGAAGTCATCCTTGGCGTGGAACGTGCCATCCCCCTCCAGACTCAGGCGGGAATCCATGGCCAGGCTGTGCATGGCCTCGCTGGTGAAGGGCCGGCTGTCGGCGGAGACCACGTTGAGGCCGATGAGCACGTCCACGTCCATGCAGAACAGGTCCAGATCGCGGCCCTGGCGCAGGGCGGCCTCCTTGTCCGGGCAGGACACGGCGCCCCCCTCCTCGGCGGCGAATTCATAAAGAGCGCGGCAGAAGGCATCCAGCTGGTCCTGGGACAGGGCACCGCCCCGATCCGCCAGTTGCAGGCCAAACTCCACCTGGGCGTAGACATTGCGGGGGTGGCCGCTCAGGGCCTCCCAGCCGCCGTCCGGCCGACGGCCGTAGGCGCGCATCGGCTTGCCGATGCGGCGCAGGACGCCGAGTAGCGGGCCGAAATTGGCCAGCTTCGGATTGGCGAACTTCAAGCGGGCGACATACTCCGTCGCCTCGTCCAGGCCGCTGACCTGGGCCGGGGCCGACTCCTCCTCCTCGGCCAGGAGGGGATGCGGCGGTGCAGGCGGCGTCGACGACGGCGGCGCCTGTCGGGCTCCGAGAACGGGAAGGATGACCTCACCGCCGCCTGGCGGCTCCAGGGAGATGTCCAGGCCTCGCGCAGATTCCGGGGAAGGAGGACGAGGTTCCGGCTCGGGTATGGGTTCCGGTTCCGCCTCGAACGCCGGTTCCGGCCGCCGCAAATGCGGGAATTCGAGGGGCGCCTCGGCCTCGCTCACCGCCTGGCGTGCCTCCGGAGCATGGGCATCGGCTTCGGATAGCTGGATATGGGTATTTTCGGCCCGACGCAGACTGGCTTCGGTGCGGACCGATTCCCCCAGCATGATGTCGTCCCGACGCTGGGTGAACATGCGGTCCGCCTCCTTGCGGAACTTCCGCTCCTGGAGGACGTTGTAGATGACGATGACGGCGATCAGACTGATGCCGACGATGGCCAGGACGATCTGCAGCGTGGTCATCATGGTCGCTTAATCTCCGTGGCGGCCCGGTTGCCGGACTCCATGACATGGAAAAACACTTCGTTGCCACGCACCATGCCGAGTTCGAAACGGGCGCGCTCGTCCAGGGCATCGTAGCCGGAATGCAAGTCCCGGGCCTCGGCCGCGAGTTGGACATTGCGGGCTTCCAAGGCCTGATTGGCGGTACGCTGGGCGGCGATTTCCCGCTCCAGCTCCCAAACCCGCAGCCAACTCCCCTTGCCAAACCACAGGGGAAATTGGAGCAGCAGGATCAGTCCCGCCAGGGTCCAGGCCAGGCCACGCATTTCATCTCAGTTGGTAAAAGGCGCCCCGGCCGGGATAGCGGGCCCGCTCGGCGAGCTCCTCTTCGATCCGGAGCAACTGGTTGTACTTCGCCATGCGATCGGAACGGGACAGGGAGCCGGTCTTGATCTGCAAGGCGTTGCTGCCCACCGCCAGGTCGGCGATGAAGGCGTCCTCGGTCTCGCCGGAGCGGTGGGAAATGACGGCGGTATAGCCGGCCCGCTTGGCGGTCTCGATGGCGTCGAAGGTCTCGG
>DAOQNK010000072.1:0-3956 GCA_035332045.1 Thiobacillaceae bacterium
GAGCAGAGGACTCATAATCCTTTGGTCCAGGGTTCAAGTCCCTGCGGGCCCACCAATCCACACCGAGATTCCATGCCGAAATCCCCGAAATCCGCCGCCGACAACCGGGAGCTCTTCTCCACGGAAGCTGACCAGCCCAAGGACTTCGAGAGCGCGATCCGGGAGATGGAAGGCCTGGTGGAAAGTCTGGAAGCCGGACACCTCTCCCTGGAGGAATCCCTGGCCGCCTACAAACGCGGCGTGCTGCTCTCGGCCTATTGCCAGCGTACCCTGGACGATGCCGAAATGCAGATCAAGATCCTGGAGGAAGGCGTGCTCAAGGACTTCAAGCCCGAGGGCCGCAACGGTGATGCCTGATTTCGCCGCCTGGTCCCGAGCCATCCAGGCCCGCACGGAAAGCGCCCTGGAGCAACTGCTGCCCGCCGAAAGCCTGGCTCCCGCACGCCTGCACGCCGCCATGCGCTACGTCTCCCTGGGCGGGGGCAAGCGGGTCCGTCTCATGCTGGCCCACGCCGCGGGCGAGGCCCTGGGCGCCGACCCCGCGCGGCTGGACCGGATAGCCGGCGCGGTGGAACTCATCCATGTCTTCTCCCTGACCCATGACGACCTTCCCTGCATGGACGACGACGATCTGCGCCGGGGAAAACCCACCTGCCACGTGCAGTTCGACGAGGCCACCGCCCTGCTGGCGGGGGATGCCCTGCAAAGCCTCGCCTTCGAGGTGCTGACGCGGCCTATGCCCGGCCTGGAGGCCGACATACAGATGGAAATGCTCGCCCTCCTGGCCCGGGCTTCCGGGTCCCGGGGCATGGCCGGGGGCCAGGCCGTGGACCTCTACAGCACCGGCCGCGACCTGGACCTGGCCGAACTGGAATTCATGCATATCCACAAGACCGGCGCCCTGATCCAGGCCTCGGTGCTCATGGGTGCCCTGGCCGCGGGCCGCCTGGCCGTCCAGACCCGGGCCGGACTGGAGCATTACGCCCGCTGCGTCGGCCTGGCCTTCCAAGTCATGGACGACGTGCTGGACGCGGAAACCGACACCGCCACCCTGGGCAAGACCGCGGGCAAGGACGCCGCCCAAGGCAAGGCCACCTATCTCACCCTGATGACCGCCAGGGAGGCGCGGGCCTATGCCGCCGACCTGGCGGCCGAAGCGGAACGCGCCATCGTCTTCCTCGGCGCCGCGGGCCTCCGTCTGGCCGAGATCGCCCGCTTCATCGTCGAACGCCGGTATTGAACCCCCTGAAAATGAGCCTGCTGGAAACCGCCAACAGCCCCGCCGACCTGAAGGCGATGAACCGGGCCGACCTCAAGGCCCTGGCCGCCGAGATCCGGGATTTCGTCATCGACAGCGTCTCCAGAACCGGCGGCCACCTCGCCTCCAATCTAGGCGTGGTGGAACTCACCCTGGCCCTGCACCACGTGTTCGACACGCCCGCGGACCGCATCGTCTGGGACGTGGGCCATCAGACCTATGTGCACAAGATCCTGACCGGGCGGCGCGAGCGCATGTCCAGTCTGCGCCAGACCGATGGGCTGTCGGGCTTTCCCAAGCGGGAGGAAAGCGAATACGACGCCTTCGTGGCCGGTCATTCCAGCACCTCCATCTCCGCCGCCCTGGGCATGGCGGTGGCCGCCAAGCTGAAGGGCGAGGAGCGGCGGGTGGTGGCCATCATCGGCGATGGCGCCATGACCGCCGGCATGGCCTTCGAAGCCCTGAACAATGCCGGAGCCATGGACGCCAACCTGCTGGTGATCCTCAATGACAACGACATGTCCATCAGTGCCAACGTCGGCGCCCTCAACGCCTACCTCACCCGCCTGATGTCGGGTCGCCTCTACAACAACCTGCGCAGCAAAGGCGAACGCCTGCTCTCCACCCTGCCTCCCATCCACGAACTGGCGCGGCGGGCCGAGGAGCACATCAAGGGCATGGTCACCCCCAGCACCCTGTTCGAGGAGTTCGGCTTCAATTACCTGGGACCCATCGACGGCCACGACCTGGACGCCCTCATTCCCACCCTGGCCAACCTGCGCCAGCTCAGAGGCCCCCAGTTCCTGCACGTGATCACCCAGAAGGGCCGGGGCTACGATCCGGCCGAGGCAAACCCCTGCCTCTACCACGGCGTCGGCAAGTTCAAGATCGAGGTGGGCGTGGAAGCCAAGGCGGGCAACCGCCCCACCTACACCGAAGTCTTCGGCCGCTGGCTGGCGGACATGGCCGAGGCCGACCCGCGTCTGGTCGGCATCACCCCGGCCATGTGCGAGGGTTCCGGCCTCAACGATTTCGCCCAGCGGTTTCCGGACCGCTACTTCGATGTGGGCATCGCCGAGCAGCATGCCCTCACCTTCGCGGCGGGCCTGGCCTGCGAGGGAAAGAAGCCCGTGGTGGCCATCTACTCCACCTTCCTGCAGCGGGCCTACGACCAGCTCATCCACGACATCGCCCTGCAGAATCTACCCGTCACCCTGGCCATCGACAGAGCCGGACTGGTAGGCGCCGACGGCCCCACCCACGCCGGCGCCTTCGACCTCAGCTTCCTGCGCTGCATCCCCAACCTGGTGATTGCCGCGCCTTCCGACGAAGCCGAGTGCAGGCGACTGCTCAGCACGGCCTACAAGTACGACGGCCCAGCCGCCGTGCGCTACCCCCGGGGGGTGGGCCCGGGCGCCTTGCTGGATGACGGCCTGGACACCCTGCCCATCGGCAAGGGCATCGTCCGCCGGGAAGGCCGGGACCTGGCCATTCTCGCTTTCGGCAGCGTGGTGACGGCGGCCCTGGAAGTGGCGGAACGGCTGGATGCCAGCGTCGCCGACATGCGCTTCGTCAAACCCCTGGATCTGGAACTCCTGGCACGCCTGGCCTCCACCCACGCGCGTCTGGTGACCGTCGAGGAAAACGTCGTGGCAGGGGGCGCCGGCGCAGCCGTCGCCGAAGCCCTGGCGGCGATGGGCCTTGCCCGGCCCATCCTGCATCTGGGCCTGCCCGACCGGTTTGTCGAGCATGGCGACCCCGCGGTCCTTCTCACCCGTTGCGGCCTGGACGCCCAGGGCATCGAAGCCGCCATCAGGGTATTTCCGGATGGCCGGAATGCCCACGGCTTTACTTGAATTATTTACTCAGGTATTTCGGATGTTTATACTCGGTCCGAAACCCAATAGGAAATCATCATGAGCACCTGCGACGCGGTTTGTGACACCGCCACCCCCTGCCCGCCCCAGGCCATCCCAGACGTCCAGAACTATCCGGACTCCCGGCAGATCGCCATCGACAAGGTGGGCATCAAGGCCATCCGCCATCCGGTGAAGGTCCTGGACAAGACCGGCGGCGCCCAGCACACCATCGCCACCTTCGGCATGTATGTCTATCTGCCCCACCACTTCAAGGGCACCCACATGTCCCGTTTCGTGGAAATCCTGAACGGCAACGAACGGGAGTTCTCGGTGGAGAACTTCGAGGAGGTGCTGCGCCTCATGGTGCGCAAGCTGGAGGCGGAATCCGGTCACATCGAGATGAACTTTCCCTACTTCGTCAACAAGAAGGCGCCGGTGTCCGGGGTGGAAAGCCTCATGGACTACGACGTCACCTTCATCGGCGAGATCAAGAATGGTCAGTACCTGCAGACCATGAAGGTGCTGGTGCCCTGCACCAGCCTGTGCCCCTGCTCCAAGAAGATTTCCGAGTACGGCGCCCACAATCAGCGGTCCCACGTCACCATCACCGTGCGCACCAACAGCTTCGTCTGGATCGAGGATGTCATCCGCATCGCCGAGGAAAACGCCTCCAGTCAGCTTTACGGCCTGTTGAAGCGTCCCGACGAGAAGTTCGTCACCGAGAAAGCCTACGAGAATCCCAAGTTCGTGGAGGATCTGGTGCGGGATGTAGCGGCGGCCTTGAACCGGGACGGGCGCATCGACGCCTATGTGGTGGAAGCCGAAAACTTCGAAAGCAT
>DAOQNK010000072.1:4056-12136 GCA_035332045.1 Thiobacillaceae bacterium
TCCCCTTCCCGGCGCATGTTGAACCGGTTCAGGAAACTCATGCCGAGCAGCGGGAAGCGTAACTGCTTGTCGTCCATGACCAGCGCCTCCACCAGATTGGCCTTGACCTCGCCCACCTGGACCGAATTGAGCGTGACCTTGTAGGCCCGGGTCTGGCCGTTGGCGGTGCTGACGGGCGTCTGATTGCCCGATTCCACGTGGACCCCCGCCCGATCGGCGAGGCTACGGGGCAAGACGATGTAGGTCGCACCGGTATCCACCAGGAAGAGGGTATCCCCACTGCCGTTGACGGAACCGCGCACGGTGAACTGGCCCCGCTCATCGGGGTAGATCTGGGTTTTCGCCGCGGGCGCGTTCTGGGTGCCGCCCCCCGTGAAACCCAAGGCCACGGTCCGCCGTCGCCCGCCCTCCTCGACCTCCACCTCCTGGCCGCGCACGGCCAGCAGCCGGACTCCCTGCTGCACCTCGCCCACCGCCATGACCTTGGGGGGGCCGCCATTGACCGAAATCAGGGCTTTTTCTCCCAGCAGACCGCCTAATGTGACATGGGCGAAGGCGGCCGGCGTGCCAAGCCAAGCCAGCCCGACAAGCAGGCATAATGGCCGAAATCCCACCCACCACTCCTTTGTCATCATCATGAAACCCCTTGTCATTGTTCGTCATGCCCGCACCGAAGGCCCGGGACATTTTGCCAGCTTTCTCGATGCCAAGGGATTGCCCTGGCGGCTGTTGGCCATCGACCAGGGCGAGGCGGTGCCCGAATCCCCCGAGGGCTTCGCCGGCCTGGTCTTCATGGGCGGGCCCATGAGCGTCAACGACGACCTGCCCTGGATCCCGCCCGTGCTTGCCCTGATCCGGGCCGCGGTCGCGGCGGACATTCCGGTTCTGGGGCATTGCCTGGGTGGCCAGCTCATGGCCAAGGCCCTGGGTGGATCGGTGGGGCCCAATCCCGTCAAGGAAATTGGCTGGGGCCGGGTGGACGTGGCGGATACGGATTCGGCCCGGCACTGGTTCGGCGATCTCGGGAGCTTCCAAGCCTTCCACTGGCACGGCGAGACCTTCAGCCCGCCGCCGGGGGCCAGTCCCATCCTGTCCAGCACGCATTGCGCCAACCAGGCCTTCGCCCTGGGCAAGCACCTGGGCCTGCAATGCCATGTGGAAATGACCGAAGCCATGATCGACGCGTGGTGCGCGGTGGGCGCCGAGGAAATCGCCGCCGCCCGGAGCCCCGCGGTCCAGACGCCGGCCGCCATGCGGGCGATGAACGGCGCCTGCCTGCCCGCCCTGAGCCAGGCCGCGGATCGCCTCTACAGCCGCTGGGTGGAAGGCTTGCGGCTTTGAGCGAGGCCCCCATTTCGCTACCCCACCTGCGCACCTTGATCGGTCTCAAGGTCCGTCATCAGGGCCAGGTCTGCGTGGTGGTCGAAGTGCTGGACTCGCCGCCTTCCCTGGTCCTGGAACCCCTGGCCGCCGCCGCCCTGATGCCCGACCAGCATGGCCGGCCCTGGGACTACGGCCGGGAGACCCGCGTGCTGCGGGTCCTCACCGACGACCGCACGGGACTCCATGACGCCTTGCTGGATCTGGAGCTGCTGGATTGACGCGACGCCCGGCAGGCCCCAGGATTGCGCGCGGAATAATGCGAGGAGCGGCTACATGCCTTGGGTGCCATCAGGCCCTATTCCCGTGACCCGGATCACAAGCCGGGTCACCCATCGTCGTTCCGGGAGCCCCTCATGAGGCGGCCATCCGCCCTGGTTCCGGTCATCGCAGGGTTTGGCGTGGTCCTGCTTCTGCTGCTGGCGGTGGCGGTCATTGGCGTGACCCATATCCGCCTGATCAGCGATCAACTCAGCGCCATCGTTTCGGAACGCAACCAGAAGGCCGAGGCCGCCGCCACCATGCGTGGTCTGCACGAGGCCCGCTACCAGGCGCTGCTGCTCGCCGCCAGCCAGCCCGATCCCTTCCTGCGCGACGAGGAAATGATGCATTTCTCCCGCCTGGCGGAAGATTTCCTGAAGACCCGGGAGCGCTTCCTCTCCCTGCCTCTGGACGAGGAAGAACTCGACCTTTGGAACAGCCTGCGCGGCGAGGTCCGAAAAGTGGAGGAACTGGCCCTCTCCGTCTTCGAGATGCTCCAGGCCGATCAACTGGGAAATGCCCGCCAGATGATCAAGCAAACCCTCCTGCCCCATCAACGACGCATGATGGAAGGCTGGGAAAAACTGCTGGACATGCAGCGCGCCAAGAACCGCAACGCGGTCCAGGAAGTCAAGGCCATCCGGGACCGGGTGCGGAACCTCGTCCTGGCCCTCTCCGCCACGGCCCTGGCGGTGGGCGTGATCATCACCATCGTGGTGGTTCGCCTGAGCCGTCGCCTGGAAAAAGCCCTGTTCGAGGAGAAGGAGCGCGCCCAGGTGACCCTCCAGGCCATCGGCGACGGTGTCATCCGGGTCGATACGAAACAGCGCATCGGCTACCTGAACCCCGCCGCCGAACTCATGCTGGGCCTGACGCGGGACGAAACGCTCGGGCGGCCGGTGAACGACATCCTCAAGCTTTTCGAGCGGGAGAGCCGGGCGGACATCACCCCGGGCATGGCCGCCGACGTGAAGCGGGGCAGCCAGGTCACCCTGCCCCCCAACGCCAACCTGATGAGCAGCCAGGGCATGGAATACGAGGTGGAAGGCACCTGCTCCCCCATCCACGGCCCGGATGGCGGTATCGAAGGCTGCGTCCTGGTGATCCGGGATGTCACAGAGGCCCGCGAAATGCAGCGCAAGCTCGTCTGGCAGGCCGACCATGACGGCTTAACAGGCCTCATCAACCGTCGCGCCTTCGAGGAACGCCTCGCCCGCATCCTCAACAGCAAGCGGGCCAGCGAATACCCCATGTCCCTGCTGTTCATGGACCTGGACCACTTCAAGAAGGTCAACGACGCGGCCGGCCATGCCGCCGGCGATGAACTTCTGCGCGTGCTGGGCCGGCTCATGCAATCCCGCATCCGGGAGAACGACCTGCTGGCCAGGCTGGGCGGCGATCAATTCGGCATCATGCTCCTGGCCTGCCCCAATGACATGGCGGAGAAGATCGCCACCGTGATCCGCGAAAGCATCGCCAACCTGAACTTCGTCTGGGATGGAAACACCCACCACGTGGGGGTCAGCATCGGCGTCGTGCATGTGCCGCCCAACTGGGCGACCCTGGATGAATGCCTGGCGGCGGCGGATGCGGCCTGTTATAAGGCCAAGCACGGTGGCCGCAACGCGATCTCGGTGCACGGCCAATAGGACCCGACGGGAGCATCCATGGAAGGCTTCAGTAAACGCTTGAGAGACCTGCTGGAAACCCTGGACCGCCTGGGAACCTGGTTGCCCCAACTGGCCCTGCGCCTGCTCCTCGCCAAGGAATTCTGGGATTCCGGCCTGGAGAAATTCCATGGCCAGAACTGGTTCGCGGACATCCAGGACAGTTTTCCCTTTCCCCTCAATCTCGTGTCGCCGGATATCAGCTGGACGCTTTCCACCTGGTTTGAGCTCATCGGGCCCGTGGCCCTGGTCCTGGGCCTCGGCACCCGTTTCTTCTCGGCCTCCCTGTCCATCCTCACCCTGGTGGCCATCTACGCGGTCCATGCCGGCCATGGCTACACCATCTCCGAGGGGGGCTGGAAATTGCCCCTCATCTACCTGGTCCTGTTCCTGCCCCTTCTCCTGTCCGGCCCCGGCAAGCTCAGCCTCGACCACTGGCTTCGCAACAGGCATCTGAAGTCGGAGCGCCGCCTCTGGTCATGAAGATTCTCTGCGGCGACATCGGCGGCACCCACTGCCGGCTCGCCATGGCCGCCTGGGATGGCCGGCGCGTCGTCCTGGAACGGGCAGCCACCCTGGCCACCGCCGGCCAGCCCGACCCCTATGCCGTCCTGGCCGCCTTTCTCGAATCCGAGACCGGGGTGGAGGCCTGCTGCCTGGCCGTGGCCGGCCCCACGGATGGCCGGGTGGTGCGCTTCACGAACCTGGCGTGGCACCTGGACGCCGGGGTCCTCTCCGCCCGCTTCGGCATCCCCCGGGCCAGCCTGGTGAACGACTTCGCGGCGGTGGGCTGGGGCCTGGATTGCCTGGACCCTGACCAGAGCCTCACCTTGCAGGCAGGCGAACCGCGGACCGGTGCGCCGCGCCTGGCCCTGGGCGCGGGCACCGGCCTCGGGGTCGGGCTGGTGACCTGGCGGGGGGACCATTACCGGCCCCTGGATTCCGAAGGCGGCCACATCGGTTTCGCCCCCGTCAGCGCCGAGCAGGATCGACTGCTGGACTTTCTCCGTCGCCGTCTTGGCGGCCGCGTATCCGTGGAGCGCATCCTCTCCGGGCCGGGACTGGTGGATATCTACCGCTTCTGCCTCGCCGATGCCGGTCTGGACGACACGCCCGCCCTGGCGGCGGAGCGGCCCGCCCAGGCCATCAGCCGTGCCGGCCTGGAAGACGGCGAGCCCGCCGCCCGGCGGGCTCTGGCGCTGTTCGCGGCCATCCTGGGGCAGACCGCCGGCGACCTGGCCCTGGCCTGCCGGGCCGAGGGGGGGGTATACCTGGCCGGGGGCATCGCCCCCAAGCTGCGCCAGGTCCTGGAGGATGGGACCTTCCTGGCGGGCTTCCGTGCCAAGGGTCGCTTCGCGGCCTGGATGGAAAAGCTGCCCGTGACCCTGGTCCTCGACCCGGACATCGGCCTCAAAGGGGCTGCCCTGGCCGCCGTCCGCGGCTGATTGGAAGATTCCGGCGCCGGCCCCTCAGGGCCGGTAGAGGGGCAGGGCCGCGATGCGGGCCTCGATCGCGTCCACCTGGCGGCGGTAAGGGGGTTCACCCACCCCACCGAAACGGCGATGGAATTCCGCTTCGTTCATGAACTCCGGCAGATCGGCGTAGGCCGGGAAATAGGCCGAAGGCTCCCGGCTCCCGGCCATGCGTTGCTGGAGGCGCCGGGCCGACTCCTCGGAATGGGTGCCGGCTTCTCCGAAGCGGGAACCGGCCTTGTCGGCGGCCAGATCGGTAAAGGAAAAACCGCTGCCATGACGGGTATCCCGCAATTCCTTGTACAGGCCGGCCAGGTCGGACAGCCCTTCGCCCCCGGTGGCGGCAATGAAGGCCGACACGGCGAAATGCTGGGCCATGTCCTCCCGGCCGGCCAGGCTCAGGCCGGTAGTTTCGGCGGGCTTGCCCAGCCCGCCCCGGGTCAGCAACCGGCCGCCCAGGGCCTTTTCCGCCAGGGCCGTCAGAGCGGCCCGGTTCTCGGCCACCGGGTCCCGGCTCTCGGAACGTTGCCGGGCCAGGTTGAAGGCGGAGCCCACCAGCAGGGCAAAATCCCGTTCCGCCGACTGCCGCAGCAAATCCCGATAGGCCCGCAAGGTCGCCTCGTCGGCACCGCGCCCGCCGCCGGAAGCCACCGCCCTTTCGACGGCGGCGCCCCGCCAGGTGAACCCCAGAGCCAGGTTGGGCCCCACCAGCCGGGCGCTGTCGAGCAGTTCGCGGGCCGCCGCCAGGCCTTCCGAATAGGGAGAGAGGCCCAGGCTCCAGGCCACCAGGTCGCCGGCCACGAAGGCCGGCACGGGCAGCCGCCCCAGGCGCAGCTCGGCCGGCGCGAGCACGGCACCCTCGGGCACCAGGGCCAGTTCGACGTTGAGATAGCGCCCCCCCAGGGGCAAGGGCAAGGCCGCCCGCACCACCAGCTGCCCCAGGGCGATGTGGGCCGAGGCACTGCCCTTCGCCAGTCGCGCCGCCAGGTAGTTCACGACGCGATCCAGCTCATCCTCGCTGAGCAGCAGCTGCCGGGATTCGCCCTCGCGCATGTGGCGCAGGCCCAGGGAATCCACCAGGGCCTTGCCACGCTCCAGGTCGGCCAGGCTGAGACTGGCCGGCCGACTGAGACTGGGCCGGGCATCGGTGGCCAGCCAGACCAATGCCGCCAGCAGCAAGGCCGGCAACAGCAGGCATCCCAGCAACGCGCGCATCAGTCCCGCCTTCCGTAATCCTTGAATTTCACCAGCACCTCAGCCATTTGCGCGTCGTTCAGCAACACCGGCTCGCCCACCTGGAGGCAGCGCAGGTACTGGCCGCAAAGGGCCTCCACCTCCAGGGCCAGGGCCAGGGCCCCCTCCAGGTCTCGGCCCCAGGCCACCAGGCCATGGTTGGCCATGAGGCAGGCGCGGCGGTCCTTCAGGGCCTCCAGGACCGCGTCGGACAGGGCCTGGGTGCCGAAGGTGGCGTAGGGGGCGCAACGGATGTCCGGACCGCCGGCCATGGCCACCATGTAGTGGAAGGGCGGGATGTCCCGGCGCAGGCAGGCCAGGGCCACGGCGAAGGGGGAGTGGGCGTGGACGATGGCGTCCGCCTCGGGAAAGGCGGCGTAGATGTCCCGGTGGAAGCGCCACTCGCTGGACGGCTTCAGGCCTTCCGGGGCGGCGCCGTCCATGGCCACCGGCACCACGTCCGCCGTGCCCAGCCCGGTCATGTCCCGGCCCGAGGGGGTGATGAGGAAACCCGAGCGTGAGCGGGCGCTCACATTGCCGGAAGTGCCCTGGTTGAGTCCGGCCGCCACGCTGCGCCGGGCGAATTCCGCCACCAGGGCGGGCAGATCGGAAAGATTGGGCCTCATGTCCGCTCCGGAAACAGGGCCGCCAGGGCCTCCCGGCTGGCGGCCACCACACCCCGTTCGGTGATGAGGCCGCTGACCAGTCGAGCTGGGGTGACGTCGAAGGCGGGGTTGGCGCAAGGGCTGCCGGCGGGGGTGACGCGAACGCTCACCAACCCGCCATTCGGCGCCAGGCCCTGGATGCAGGCCACCTCGTCGGCGTTGCGCTCCTCGATGGGGATGTCGCCGCCCCCGGCCAGGCGGAAGTCGATGCTGGGGCCGGGGGCGGCCACGTAGAAGGGCACGCCGTTGTCGAAGGCGGCCAGGGCCTTGAGGTAGGTGCCGATCTTGTTGGCCACGTCGCCGTTGGCCGCCACCCGATCGGTGCCGACGATGCACAGGTCCACCCGGCCGTGCTGCATCAGGTGGCCGCCGGCGTTGTCGGCGATGACCGTGTGGGGAATGCCGGCCTGGGCTAGTTCCCAGGCGGTGAGGCTGGCCCCCTGGTTGCGGGGCCGGGTCTCGTCCACCCAGACGTGGACCGGCACGCCGGCCTCGGCGGCGGCGAAGATGGGGGCCAGGGCCGTGCCCCAGTCCACGGTGGCGAGCCAGCCGGCGTTGCAGTGGGTGAGCACGTTCACCGGCCCGGCCTGCCCATCAAAGTCGCGACGCGACTTCTCGACGCTCCCCTCGCCCGCAAGCGGGAGAGGGGCTGGGGGTGAGGGAAACGGACATGGCCTGCTTGCTTCGGGGTGACTTGCCAGGCCATGTCCGTTCGCGGCGGCCCGGATGAGTTCCAGGCCGTGGCGGCCGATGGCCCGGTTCTGTTCCACGTCCTCCTCGCAGAGGGCCGCCGCCTCGGCCCAGGCGGCCGGTGAGCGCTCGCTCACCGGGCGGGCCAGCAGATGGCCAAGCATGCGCTCCACCCCCCAGCGCAGGTTGACGGCGGTGGGTCGGGTGGCGACGAGGAAGTCGCCCATGCGCTTCAGCCCCGCGTCGGAGGCGTCCCGGTCCGCCGCCAGGGCCATGCCGTAGGCCGCCGTGGCGCCGATGAGAGGCGCGCCCCGCACCCGCATGACCGAAATGGCCTCGGCGGCCGCCTCGGGCGTGGCCAGCCCGCGCAGCACGAACTCGTGGGGCAGCCGGGTCTGGTCGATGATTTCCACCTGGCGGCGGCCGTCGATCTCGACGGGGCGGAGGGTGCGGGTGGGCGTGCCGTTGACGAGCATGATGGGGTGGCCTCGAGGGTGTGGATCAAACTCCAGAATCTCCCCCTCCCAGCCTCCCCCGCATGCGGGGGAGGCGTGTGCGCCCTCCCCGCTGGCGGGGAGGGTTGGGGTGGGGAGCGCCGATCCAGCCGGATTATCGGCGTTGCAATACAATCCGGCCATGCCCGCCTCGCCCGCCCCATCCCCGCTGCTCGTCCCCCTGCTTGCCGCCCTCAATCCGCTCCTGGCCACCCAGC
>DAOQNK010000073.1:0-12108 GCA_035332045.1 Thiobacillaceae bacterium
CGGCCACCTTGAAGTCCATGTCGCCCAGGTGGTCCTCGTCGCCCAGGATGTCGGTCAACACCGCGAAGCGGTTGCTTTCCTTGATGAGGCCCATGGCGATGCCCGCCACGTGGCGCTTCATGGGCACGCCGGCATCCATCAGGGCCAGGGAGCCGCCGCACACGGAGGCCATGGAGGAGGAACCGTTGGACTCGGTGATCTCGGACACCACGCGGATGGAGTAGCCGAACTCCTCCTTGCCCGGCAGGCAGGCCACCAGGGCGCGCTTGGCGAGGCGGCCATGACCGATCTCGCGGCGCTTGGGGCTGCCCACGCGACCGGTCTCACCGGTGGCGAAGGGCGGCATGTTGTAGTGCAGCATGAAGTAGTCGCTGTAGCCGCCGGTGAGGGCCTCGATGGTCTGCTCGTCGCGGCTGGTGCCCAGGGTGGCGACCACCAGGGCCTGGGTCTCGCCCCGGGTGAACAGGGCGGAGCCATGGGTGCGGGGCAGCACGCCGGTGCGGATGGTGATGGGGCGCACGGTGCGGGTGTCGCGGCCGTCGATGCGGGGCTCACCCGCCAGGATGCGGCCGCGCACCACCTTGGCTTCCATGGCGTGGAACAGGTCCTTGATGACGTTGGCCTGGGTGGTGTCCATATCCTCGGTGATCATGGCCGCGAAGACCCGGCCGCGGATCTCGTCCACGGCGGCGACGCGGGACTGCTTCTGCTTGATGGAGTACGCCTTGTTCAGGTCGTCGCCGCAGATGCCGTTCATCTGTTCGATCAGCGCGGTGGGGGTCTCGGGGGCGGTCCAGGCCCAATCGTCCTTGCCGGCTTCGTCGGCCAGATCGTTGATGGCGTCGATGGCGGCCTGCATCTGGTCGTGGCCGAACACCACGGCGCCCAGCATCACATCCTCGGGCAGTTCCTGGGCCTCGGATTCCACCATCAACACGGCGGATTCGGTACCAGCCACCACCAGGTCCAGCTTGGAAAGCTTCAGTTCGGACTGGGTGGGGTTCAACACGTACTGGCCGTCCACATAGCCGACCCGGGCCGCGCCCAGGGGACCATTGAAGGGCAGGCCGGAGAGGGCCAGGGCGGCGGAGGCGCCGATCATGGCGGGAATGTCGGAATCCACTTCCGGATTCGCCGACATCACCGTGGCGATGACCTGCACTTCATTGAAGAAGCCGTCCGGGAACAGGGGGCGGATGGGCCGGTCGATGAGGCGGGAAGTGAGGGTTTCCTTCTCTGTGGGCTTGCCTTCACGCTTGAAGAAGCCGCCGGGGATGCGGCCCGCGGCATAGGTCTTCTCCATGTAATCGACGGTCAGCGGAAAGAAATCCTGGCCGGGCTTCACTTCGTTCTTCGCCACCACGGTGACCAGCACCACGGTGTCGTCCATGTTCACCACCACCGCGCCGGTGGCCTGACGGGCGATCTCGCCGGTTTCCAGGGTGACCTGGTGGCGACCGTACTGAAATGTCTTTTTGACCGGATTCACGCTGTTGCTTCCTCTTGTTGGATGCCGATAAATCGGAACGGCGCCCTGGAGGGCGCCGGCTTTGTACCGCGTGGTTTACTTGCGCAGGCCCAGGCGCTGGATCAGCTGGGTGTAGCTGTCCGCATTCTTGTCCTTGAGGTAGTCCAACAGGCGGCGACGACGGCTCACCATCTTGAGCAGACCACGACGGGAATGGTGGTCCTTGGTATTGGCCTTGAAATGATCGGTCAGGCCGTTGATGCGGGCGGTCAGCAGGGCGATCTGGACTTCCGGGGAACCGGTGTCGGTGGCGCCGCGCTGGTAATCCTTGAGGATCTGCGCCTTTTGGGCAGTGGTCATAGCCATGGCAATACTCCTTATGAAATCGCGTGGCCCGAGGCTATTCAGGACACGTTCGGGAAAGCGTGGAATTTTATGCCGAGGCGGCTGCGCGCACAAGACAATACGCGCTGGATGGGCTATCCGGGGTGGGCGACGAGCCGCCGGGGCGCCAGCTTGCCGTCCTCGTCCACCGCGGCGACGCCCATGAACACCCGACCGGGCCCATAGATCCGGTGGAGGGTACCGACCCGCAGGCGTGGAAGCCAGAGGGCCTGGCCGTGGCCGATCTGCCAGGCCGCTTCCACATCCAGGTCCAGGTCGGGCAAAGCGGTGATCAGGGAATCCGGCGCCCCCAGCCGGGCATCCCGGTCCGCCTCCGGCAGGGCGTCCAGGGTTTCCAGGCTGACCGCGTCGGAGACCTGGAAGCCGCCCACCGCCAGGCGCCGCAGGCCCGCCAAGTGGGCGCCGCAGCCCAGAACCTCGCCCAGATCGTCGGCCAGGGCGCGGACATAGAAGCCTTTGCCGCAATGCACCCGCAGAACACAGGTGTCGCCGGAAAAGGACACGAGTTCCAGGCTATGGACGACCACCCGGCGGGCCGGGCGCTCGATCTCGATACCCTTCCGGGCATATTCGTAAAGGGGCCGGCCCTGGTGCTTGAGGGCGGAATGCATGGGCGGCACCTGCTCGATCTCGCCCAGGAAATTGTCCAGGGCTTGCCGAACATCGGGCTCCACCAGGTCCACGGGGCGAGTGGCGATGGCCTCGCCGTCCAGGTCGCCTGAGGACGTGCGCATGCCGAACTTCACCTCGGCCAGGTAGACCTTGTCCGCATCCAGCAGGAACTGGGAGAACTTGGTGGCCTCGCCCAGGCACAGGGGCAGGAGGCCGGTGGCGAAGGGATCCAGGGTGCCGGTGTGGCCCGCCTTTTCCGCCCGAAACAGGCGCTTGGCCTTCTGCAGGGCGGCGTTGGAAGTCAGGCCGGCGGGCTTGTCCAGGAGCAGGACGCCGTCAACCTTGCGCTTCATCGTCCCCCGCCGGCGCGTCCGGATGGTGTTTGCGGTCTTCCTCCACGGCCTGGTCGATGAGGTGGGACAGACGGGCGCCCCGCTCCACGGACTCGTCGTACTGGAAGGAAAGCTTGGGCACGGTGCGCATGCGCATGCGCTGGGCCAGTTCCGTGCGCAGGAAGCCGGCGGCGTGGGAGAGCCCCAGGCGGGCGGCTTCGTGGTCGGCGCCGAAGGTGGTGAACCACACCTTGGCGTGCTCCAGGTCGCTGGTCACGTCCACGGCGGTGAAGGACACGCCGGCCACCCGGGGATCCTTCATCTCGCGCATGACGATGGCCGCCAGTTCCTGGCGGATCTGCTCGGCGACTCGGCGGGCGCGGGGATTGGTGTGAGCCATGGGAAGAAAGGAGGGCCAGCGGAGGCATCCTCCGCCGGCGGGGGTCACAGGGTCCGGGCCACCTCGACCACCTCGTAGCATTCGAGCTGGTCGCCTTCCATGATGTCGTTGAAGTTCTTCAGCGAGAGGCCGCATTCGAAGCCGGCCTTCACGTCCTTCACGTCATCCTTGAAGCGCTTGAGGGAGTCGAGCTCGCCATCGTGGACCACCACGTTGTCGCGCAGCACCCGCACCCGGGCGGAACGCTTGAGGAGGCCGTCCAGCACGTAGCAGCCGGCCACGGAGCCAACCTTGGTGATACGGAACACCTGGCGGATCTCGGCCAGGCCCAGGGCGTTCTCCTTCTTCTCCGGGGAGAGCAGGCCGCCCAGGGCCGCCTTCACGTCATCCACGGCCTCGTAGATGATGTTGTAGTAGCGCAGGTCGACGCCGGAGGCCTCGGCCAGCTTGCGGGCCTGGGCATCGGCGCGCACGTTGAAGCCGAGGATGACCGCGCCGGAGGCGATGGCCAGGTTGATGTCGGATTCGGAGATGGCGCCCACGGCGGAGTGGATGATATTGACCTTCACCTCGTCGGTGGACAGCTTGCCCAGGGCGTGGGCCAGGCCCTCGTAGGAACCCTGCATGTCGGCCTTGAGGATGAGGGGCAGGGATTTGACCTCGCCCTCGCCCATCTGCTCGAACATGTTCTCCAGCTTGGCGGCCTGCTGGCGGGCCAGCTTGATGTCGCGGAACTTGCCCTGGCGGAACAGGGCGATCTCCCGGGCCTTGCGCTCGTCGGGCAGCACCAGCACGTCCTCGCCGGCGCCAGGCACATCGGACAGGCCCTGGATCTCCACGGGGATGGCGGGACCGGCCTCGTTCACCGGGCGGCCGGCCTCGTCCAGCATGGCGCGCACCTTGCCGAAGGCGGAACCGGCCAGCATGACGTCGCCACGCTTCAGGGTGCCGCTTTGGACCAGCACCGTGGCTACCGGGCCCCGCCCCTTGTCGAGACGGGATTCGATGACCACGCCCTTGGCCAGCGTGTCCACCGGAGCCTGGAGTTCCAGCACCTCGGCTTGAAGGAGCACGGCATCCAGCAGGGCGTCGATGCCCTGGCCGGTTTTCGCGGACACGTCCACGAATTGGGCGTCGCCACCCCACTCCTCGGGCACGACGCCTTCATTGGAGACTTCCTGACGGATTTTTTCAGGGTTGCCGCCCGGCTTGTCCACCTTGGTTACCGCCACCACGATGGGCACGCTGCCGGCCTTGGCGTGGTGGATGGCTTCCTTGGTCTGGGGCATGACACCGTCGTCCGCCGCCACCACCAGGATGACGATGTCGGTGGCCTTGGCGCCCCGCGCCCGCATGGCGGTGAAGGCCTCGTGACCCGGGGTATCCAGGAAGGTGATCATGCCTTTGGGCGTCTCCACGTGGTAGGCGCCGATGTGCTGGGTGATGCCGCCCGCCTCGCCGGCCGCCACGCGGGTGCGCCGGATATAGTCCAGCAGGGAGGTCTTGCCGTGGTCCACGTGGCCCATGACGGTGACCACGGGGGCGCGGGGCTTGAGTTCGGCCTCCTTGTGCTCGCCGGCCTCCTCCAAGTAAGACTCGGGGGTGTCCATGGCGGCGGGCTTGGCGACGTGGCCCATCTCCTCCACCACGATCATGGCGGTTTCCTGGTCCAGCACCTGGTTGATGGTGACCATGGAACCCATCTTCATGAGGGTCTTGATGACCTCGGCGGCCTTGACCGACATCTTGTGGGCCAGGTCGGCGACGCTGATGGTCTCGGGGATCACCACCTCGCGGACCACGGGCTCGGCGGGCATCTGGGGAGCGGCCTCGTGCTCGGACTTGTGGCGGCCCTTCTTGGCGCGCCAGCCATCTCCGCCATCCACGGCACCCCGGGTCTTGAGGCCAGGGCGCTTGCTCGGGGCCGGCTCTTCCCTGCCCTTCTTGGCGGCCGTCTTGTCCTTTTCGGCCTTGGGCTTCACGGTGGGCTTGACGGCGGGCTTGACCTCGCCTGGCTTGGCCGGCTCGGCCGGCTTGGCACGGGCGGCCTCTTCCGCCTGGCGGCGGGCGGCCTCCCGCTCCTGCTTGGCCTTGAGTTCGGCTTCCTGGATGGCGCGCAGCTGAGCGGTACGTCGCGCCTCGTCTTCCCGGGCCTTGCGCTCGGAATCGGAAAGAATGGAGGGAATGACCCGGGGCGTCACCGTCGGCTCCGGCGCGGGAGCGGGCTCGGCTTCCACCGTGACTTCCGGTTCCGGAGCGGGCTCGACCACTTCCGGCTCGACGGCGGGAACTGGCGCCTCGATGACCTCGGGAACGGGCTCGGGCAGTGGAACCTGGGGCTCTTCGATGACGGGGATCGGCATCTCGGCGGGCAGGACCTCGCTGGCCGCGCTTTCCGCGCCGGCGCCTTCGCGCTTCACCAGGACCCGTTTCTTGCGCACCTCGACCTGCACGGTGCGGGTGCGGCCGGCGCTGTCGGCGGTCTTGATCTCGGTGGACTGCTTGCGGGTCAGGGTGATCTTGGTCTTGGGTTCCTTGGCGCCATGCTTGCCGCGCAGGTAATCCAGCAGCCGGGTCTTGTCCTGGTCCGACAACTCATCCCGGGTGCCCTGGACGCCCACGCCGGCGGCTTGAAGCTGCTTGACCAGCAGTGCCGGATCGACCTTGAGTTCCGTGGCGAATTGTTCGACGTTCATGCTCTAACTCCCGTCAGGAACCCGCCAACATTGGCGCGCGCGCTGTCATGATCAGCGCCTTGGCGCGTTCCTCGTCCATGGCGACCAGTTCCGTGAGTTCGTCCACGGCCAGGTCGGCCAGGTCTTCCGCGTTCTTGATGCCCTGGGCCATGAGCTGGGCAGCGGTATCCTCGTCCATGCCCTCGACGCTCATGAGGTCCGCGGCAGCGCTCTCCACAGCCTCCTCGCGGACGATGGCGTCGGTCAGCAGCGCGTCTCGAGCGCGGGCCCGAAGCTCGTTGACCGTGTCTTCGTCGAAAGCTTCGATCTCAAGCATTTCAGCCAGGGGCACGTAGGCCACTTCCTCCAGGCTGGTAAAACCCTCTTCCACCAGCACCTGGGCCACGTCTTCGTCCACGTCCAGCTTCTCCATGAACATGCCGATCAGGCTGGACGCTTCGCGCTGGTGCTTTTCCTCGGCCTCGTCCACGGAGAGGATGTTGATGTCCCAGCCCGTGAGCTCGGCCGCCAGGCGTACGTTCTGGCCATAGCGACCGATGGCGATCTCCACCTGTTCGGGCTCCACCACCACGTCCATGGCGTGTTTTTCCTCGTCCACGACGATGCTGTTGACCTCGGCGGGAGACAGGGCATTGATCACGAACTGGGCGGGATCCGGGGACCACAGGACGATGTCCACCCGCTCGCCGTTCAGCTCGTTGGTCACGGCGGTGACCCGACTGCCCCGAACCCCGATGCAGGTACCCTGGGGATCGACCCGGGGGTCGTTGGACTTGACCGCGATCTTGGCGCGCATGCCGGGATCCCGGGCGGCGGCCTTGATTTCCACGATGCCCTCCTCGACTTCGGGCACTTCCAGGCGGAACAGCTCCATGATGAACTGGGGCGCGGTACGCGACAGCGTCAGCTGGGGCCCTCGGCCACCGCGCTCCGCACGCACCAGATAGGCCCGCACCCGGTCACCCACGCGGAGGTTTTCCTTGGGGATCATCTGGTCTTTTTCCAGCCGCCCCTCGATGCGGCCCGACTCGATGATGGCGCTGCCGCGCTCCATGCGCTTGATGGTCCCGGATACGAGGGACTCATTCCGGGCCAGGAAGTCGTTCAGGACCTGTTCCCGTTCGGCGTCGCGGATGCGCTGGAGGATCACTTGCTTGGCGGCCTGGGCGCCGATGCGGCCGAACTCCACCGCCTCCAGGGGTTCCTCGATGAATCCGCCGACCTGGACGTCCGGGCTGCGGGCCTGGGCATCGCTCAGGATGAGTTGGCGGTCTTCGGCCTCGATCTCGGCGTCATCGGGTAGCACTTCCCAGCGCCGGAAGGCGGCGTACTCGCCGCTCTTGCGGTCAATCTCGACGCGCACGTCAGCCTCGTCGGCTATCCGCTTCTTGGTCGCGTGGGCCAGGGCCGCCTCCAGGGCGCCAAACACCACTTCTGGTTCCACATTCTTTTCGCGCGCCAGGGCGTCAGCCAGCATCAACACTTCGCGACTCATCGCATCCTCCGGGTATGACCCTCAAGCTCGGGGGCGAGGCGGGCCGAATCCACCTCGGCAAGGGGAATCGCCACCATCGCGCCATCCATCTCCAATTGCAGCACGCCGTCCGCCAGCCCCCGCAACACCCCGGTGAAGCGCTTGCGTCCGTCCAGGGGCGCATGCAGCCGGATGTTGGCCCGCTCGCCGGCGAAACGGACGAAATCCGCCTCCTTGACCAGCGGCCGGTCCAAGCCCGGGGAGGAGACTTCCAGACGGTCGTAATCCACGTTCTCCACCAGGAACAGGCGGGTGAGCTGATTGCTGACCTTCACGCAATCATCCAGGGTGATGCCCTCGGCCTTGTCGATGTATAGACGCAGCAGTCCCCGGCCGACCCGTTCCAGGGCCACCATCTCGTATCCCATGCCTGCCAGGGTTGGTTCGATCAGCGTCTGCAAATCCATGATGGAGAAATAAAAAATGGGCACGAGGCCCATCGGAAAACCTGAAGATTATACATCACTTCTCCGGGCGGGTCGCTAGTCGCCCGGAGGGGGAATCGTGCGCTCGCTCAACTTCCGCCGATATGCCTTTCCAGGACCACCCGGTCATTGCCCGTAGCGAGTTCCAGGGTGGCCATCCATTGGCCGCCGGCAGGCAGTTCGGCGCTGAAGCGGTATTGGCCGCCGCTCGCGCCGGTCATGGGCAGGACCAGGCTGGTGGGCTGCCCGGGCCTGGCCAGGGAAAGCTTGATGGCGATGCCTTCCACACCCTTGCCGTCGCTGCCGGCGACACGGACCTGCACCTGGCCCTTGCCCGTCGTGCCCAGGGCATCGAGCCCCTCCACGCTCAGCCTCCAGCCCAGCCGCAGGAGCTTGTCTTCCCAGGGTTCTTCATGGGCGTATTCCTTCGCGGCTTCTTCACCATGGGCCACCACCCCCGCGAATCCGGTATGGATGTTCTTGTGGGCGGCACCGGGCAGCAGGAGGCTGGCCAAGGCGGGGGGCAAGCCTTGGCCGGCCACATAGACGAAGCCGCCATAAAGCACCGTGATGACCACGAAGAAGCCCACCATCAGCTTGGGTGCCCAGTGGGTGCCGCCCTGACTTTCCGCCCGGCTCCCATAGAGCTGGTAAAGCAGCAAGGCCACCGTGGGATAGGCGATGACATGCAGCGTCACGACATCCAGGCCCGGCCAGACCGCCACCGAATAGGCCATGTAGGCGGCGGTCGGCAGGCCCGCGGCGGTCACAGACGCCCAGAAATTGGAGAGCTTGAGTTTTCTGGCGGCGGCGTAGAGCAGCACGGTAAGCAACATGCCGCCGAAGATGGAGATGAGCAGATTCATGCCTGGTCCTCTGGGCGGCGTCAGTGTTGGGTGAAGAAGCGAGCCGGGTCCACCACCTGGTCGCCCTTGCCGCTGCGGATGATGAACTCGAAATCATGGGTCCTGGCGGCCAGCCCGGGTTCCAGCATGACGCTGGCCTGGACGATGACGCTCTTGCCGTTCTTGATGGTCACCTGCCGGAAATTCCCCAGATCCAGGGCGCCGGCGGGCAAACCGTGGGCGTCGATGCTGTAGGTTTCCTCGGCGCCGGAGATATTGGTCAGGCGGATCTGATAGCGGTTGCGGATGGTGCCATCCGAGAGCACGACGAACAGGGGCTGGCGCACCTGCTGGATGCTGTGCTCGAAGCTATTGCGGTGGCCCATGTCATACACGAGGTAGGCGCTCATCAGGATCAGGGAAACGCCATAGCCCAGTACTTTGAGGCTTTTCCAATGGACCCGCACGGGCCCGGGCTTGGCCTTGGAAAGGTTGATTTCGGAGTCATACCTGACCAGCCCATGGGACCAGCCCATCTTGTCCATGATGGAATTGCAGGCATCCACGCACAGGCCGCAGGAAATGCAGCGGTATTGCAGGCCGTTGCGGATGTCGATGCCCACCGGGCACACCTGCACGCAAAGGCCGCAATCGACGCAGTCACCATTTCCCCGGGCGGCGCGTTCCGCCTGGGTTCGCATGCCGGAACGGGCGGCGGCGCGGCCCGCGACGCCCTCGCCGCGCACCTTGTCGTAGTGCACGGTCAGGGTTTCCGGATCGTACATGGCACTCTGGAAGCGGCCGTAGGGGCAGATGAAGGTACAGACATGCTCCCGCAGCACCCCCGCCGCCAGATAGGTGGAGAGGCTCAGGGCCAGCGTGGTGATGTACGCGGCCGCCGGCGCCTGGCCGGTGAAAATCTGGAGCAATAGACTGGGCGCGTGTCCGAAATAGAGCACGAAAGTAAGGGCGGTCCAGAAGGACACCATGCCCCAGGCGAACTTGGTGACGCCCACCTTGAGCAGTTTCTCTCGGTTGCTCCAAGGCTCCCGGGCCAACCGCAGCCTGGCCGGACGCTCACCCTGGATGAGATGCTCGATCCAGATGAAAGCGTCGGTCCACAAGGTCTGGAAGCAGAAATAGCCGCAAAAGGCCCGACCCACCAGGGCGGTGGTAAAGAAGAGGAGCATGGCGGCAATGAACAGAAGCAGGGACAGCCAGAAGATGTCCTGGGGATAGACCGTCAGATCGAATATCAGGTAGCGGCGCCCTGGAATGTCGAACATGACGGCTTGGGAGGGTGCGTCATGGCGGGCCCAGGGCAGCCAGGGCAGCAGGAAATAGACCGCGAAGCCCAGCCAGAGAATGGAGGACTTGAAGCGCCGAAATGGGCCCTTGATGGAGCGGGGCATGACGGGCACCCGCTTGAAGTAAAGATCTTTACCAGTGTTTTCCACGCTAGCACCTGCTGGATTGATGCGGGAAGACGCTCGCAAAACGCCTTCCCGGATCGACCCTGGGAAAAGAAAAACCCCGGCGAACCGGGGTTTTCCGGGACTCAGCCCTGTTTACTTGCCACCGCCCAATTCATGGACGTAGACCGTGAGGAGTCGGATCTGTTCCGGCTTCAGGCGGCCATCCCAGGCCGGCATGACGCCCTTGTTCAGGCCGCCGGTGATGACCGTGCGTACCGCTTCGATCTTGGCGGCGTCGCTGTCCGCACCGGGCACATTGGCCCACAGCCAGACCTTGTCCGTCAGGTTGGCTGAACCGATGTCCTTGCGGCCCTTGGCATCGTCGCCATGGCAATAGAAGCAGGCCGCCGCGTGGGAATGGAACAGTTCCTTACCCTTCGCCGCCTTGGCGGCATCGACCTTGGCGGCGCCCGACAGGGAGAGCACGTAATGGGCCAGGACGTCGATCTGGTCGCCGGCCAGGGCCTCGCCGAAGGGTGGCATATAGCCGCGCCGGCCCTTGGTGATGGTCTCCTGGATCTTTTCGAAGCTGCCGCCGTAGATCCAGTCGTCATCGGTCAGGTTGGGAAAGAACCCCACTTTGCCCTGGCCGCCGGACTGGTGACAGGCCGCGCAGTTGTCGGAGAACAGGGTCTTGCCCGCAGACACCACGAAGCTGGACAGCTCGGGATCCTTGGTGACCTTCTCGAAGGGCAGGCTGGCGATCTTGTCGAAGTAGGGCTTCTGGGCGGCGGCGGCCTCCTGGGTTTCGGCCAGGAGCTTGGCCCGGGTATTCCAGTGCCACGACTCTTCCTGGCCCTGGGCGTTCACGTAGGTCACCGTGTTGACGCCGGTCAGGAAGCCTTTGCCTATGGGCCAAGAGGGGTAGATCACCCAGTAGACCAGCGCAAAGAGGATGGTCACATAGAAGGCGTAGGTCCACCACGCCGGCAGGGGATTGTTGAATTCCTGAAGGTCGCCGTCCCACACGTGGCCGGTGGTCTGTGGGCCCGATGAAGTGGATTGGCTCGTGGTGTGGTCAGCCATTGGACTTGTCCTTCATGTCGTCATCATCAAGAAAAGGAATGTTCTTGTGCTCTTCCAGCTTTTCGCCCCGCTTCCGGCTTCCATACACCCAGACCAAGATCAGGCAGAAGGTGATGAAGAAGATGAGCAGGCCCAGGGACTTGGCATTCTCGGGATCGGCCAGCCACGCCATCAGCGGAACTTCACCAGGTCTTCCGGCTTGACCTTGCTGAAATCCACCATGGTGCCGAGGACCTGCAGGTAGGCCACCAGGGCATCCATCTCGGTGACGCTGGTGCGATCGCCGTCGTAGTTGCCTTCCTGGGCCTGGGCCACCAGGTTCTTCTGAGCATCGGGTATGTGCAGGGTCTTGGCCACGGCCTCGCCGAACTGCTTGACGTTGCGCTTGTATTCCTCGTCATTGGCGGAGTAAGGCACGCCGGTCACGCGCAGGGCGCGCATGCGGTCACCCACGTCGGAGATGTCGAGTTTGGTTTCCAGCAGCCAGGGGTAGTTGGGCATCACCGACTCGGGCACCACGGAAGTGGGCTTGAGCAAGTGCTGGACGTGCCACTCGTTGGAATACTTGCCGCCCACCCGGGCCAGATCGGGGCCGGTACGCTTGGAACCCCACTGGAAGGGGTGGTCGTACTTGGACTCGGCGGCCAGGGAATAGTGGCCATAGCGCAGCTGCTCGTCGCGGAAGGGACGGATCATCTGGGAGTGGCAGGTATAGCAGCCCTCGCGGACATAGATGTCGCGACCCCGGGATTCCAGCGGGGTGTAGGGACGCACCCCGTCCACGTTCTCGGTGGTGTCCTTGATGAAGAACAGGGGGGCGATCTCCACCAGGCCACCGGCGCTGATGGCCAGCATGGTGAATACCAGCAGGATGCCGGCGTTGGTCTCGA
>DAOQNK010000074.1:0-12057 GCA_035332045.1 Thiobacillaceae bacterium
CACTAAGCATCAGCAGGCTCACGAAACCGGGCGCTCACAAGGCGCCCGGTTTTTTTTCGCTTCAGCCCAAGAGATGCGCATATCATGCGCATTGTCGACCAGACCACCCCGATCATGAAATCCATACCGAATCCTGCGGCGCGCAAGCGCCCCGTCAACCTGCTGCTCAATGAGGAGACCGTGCGCGACGCGCGCCGGCTCACCGATAACCTCTCGGCCACCGTGGAAAGCCTTCTGGCCGATTTCGTCTCCCGTCAGGAAAGCACCCGGGATGAACGGCAGCGACGTGCCGACGCCGTTTGCGAAGCCTGGAACGGCTTCCAGGCGGAACATGGCGCCTTCGCCGACGATTACTCCACCCTGTGATTCCCATGGCCCAATTCGACGTGCATCGCAACACCGGCCGGAACAAGGGCATCATCCCCTATGTGGTGATCGTGCAATCCTCGTACTACGACAAGGCCAAACGCCGTGTGGTGGTGCCGCTGGTGTCTGGCGCCGTCCTGGACAAGCTGCCCGTCTCCCCCATCAATCCCCAATTCCTCGTCGAGAACCAGCCGGTGGTGCTCAATCCCCTGGAGATCGTCTCCATGCCCCTCGAAGCCCTGGGCGAGAAAGTGGCCACCCTGGCCGACGATAGCGACGCCATCATCGCCGCCCTCGACGAACTCTTCACCCGGGCCTGGCACTGACCTGTGCTTGCCAAACCCGATATCGCCCCCATATCTCAACCCTAACGAAATCGAAAGCTCGCCATGGACGACAACCAATTCAAGAACCTGGCCGAAGACGCCCCCTTCGAGCTCAGCCCCGTCATGCCCAACATGCTGGCCGGCGACAAGGTCATCCAGTTCCGCTGCCACCGGGACGTGGGCTGCTGGAACGCCTGCTGCTCCAACATCGACATTACCCTCACGCCCTATGACATCCTGCGCTTGAAGAACCGCCTGGAAATGTCGTCCGGCGACTTCCTCAAGCAGTACACCGTGCCCTACGAGATGGACCAGGACGGCACGCCCGGTGTGAAATTCCGCCCCGTCGAAGGTGGCACCGCCTGCCAGTTCATGAAGCCCGAAGGCTGCGGCGTCTACGAGGACCGCCCCACCGCCTGCCGCTACTATCCCGTCGCGCTCTTGTCCATGCGCAACCAGGACGAATACACCGACCGTACCTCCTACGCCCTGGTCCAGGAAAAGCACTGCCTGGGCCATCAGGAACCCCGCTCCCTCAGCATCGACGAATACCGCCAGGAACAGGGCGTCGACATCTACGACGAGAAGGGGCGCGGCTGGCGCCAATTGGTACTGAAGAAGAAATCCGCGGGCCCCGCCATCGGCAAGCCCCCGGCCATCTCCAACCAGCTCTTCTTCATGGCCAGCTACGATGTGGACCGCTTCCGCGCCTTTGTCGCCAGCGAATCCTTCAACAAGACATACAACGTTCCCCTGGAAGTCATGGCCACCCTCCTGGCCGACGACGAAGCCCTCCTGGACTTCGGCTACAACTTCCTCAAGCACGCCCTGTTCGGCGAGCGTTTCCTGGAAGAACAGCCAGGCGCCTACGAGGCGCGCATGGAGCGCCTCAAGTCCCGGGCCGAGGACATCCGCGCCGAGTACGAGTCCAACCGGGAAAAGCTGGAGGACGAGAAATACAGCGATCCCGGCCGGCCCGGTGACCTGAGCTGTGGCAGCAAGGATTGCGGCTGAGCCTGGATACCCTTATCCGCACATACGAAAAGGCCGCCAGGGGCGGCCTTTTCGTTCTTACCCTGGCGCCTCTTCTCAACGGCGCCCGCCTTCACCGTGGCCATGGTAGCCAGCACGGTCGTCATCGTGCTTCTCCGCGTAGATGTGGCTGCTGGCTTGATCCAGGCGCCGGTCCAGGTCGGCCAATTCGTAGGGACCCAGCCGCCCGTCACGCAGATACTGGCGTTCCAGCGCGTTGATGGCCTGATTCTCCCGTAGCAGCCAAATGGCTTCGCGCATGTTCAGACCACCCGACTCCATGCCGTCCAGGATGCGCTGGAGCTGGCTGTCCAGGCGGGCGTCCAGTTGGTTGATCTGCTGCAGCAGGCTCCCCTCGAGGCGGACGGGGGGCGGAGGCATGTAGGGGTTGCCCCGGTAGCCCTCGTAATCGGCCTGGCTTGCGCCGGCATACAGGCCCAGGGAAGTCACAGCCACGATACTCAGGGTCTTGACGGTTTTGGCGATGTTCATCATTCACTCCATATTGGGTTCAGGAACCGCCCCGAATCATTCGGCTGCGGACGCTTCCCACTCTAGGGGTGGGAAGTAAGCGGGCTGTGTCCCGTCTGTGTGGAGATGTAAGCGGTTGTTACGGCCGCGCGCCTAGTCGAGCCCGATGATGTAGCGCTGTTTCCCGGATGACGTGCGCGGAATCTCCGTCCTGTAGTTCACTTCCAGCGTCATGGCCGGATCCACCTCGGCCCGCAGGCTGGCCTCCAGGCGGGCTACCAGGCCCCCATCGAGGGGCGGCGAACACACCAGATCCAAACACATGCGGTCCACCGCCACCTGCCGCCACTGGTACTGGCGGATTTGCGTAAGGCCGTAGAGCAGGCGGTTGAACACCGCCGGGTGGATCCGCTTGCCGCCGGCGATGCGGATCAGGTCGTTCTGCCGGCACAGGCCCATTTCCATGAGTGGGAAGGGTGAACCGCAGGGGCATTCGCCCGCCAGCAGCCGGCCCGCGTCGCCCAGCTCGTAGCGGATGAAGGGCATGAGGCGGTTGCTGAGGGCGGTGACCAGCAGGCGGTCCTCGCCGTCCCGAGGCACGGATTCCAGATGCACCAGGTCGGCCATGACGTGCAGGCCGCCATGGCGGCATTCCCAGGCGATGTTGGGCACCTCCCGGCAGCCGTACTGGTTGAAGACCTTGCAGCCGAAGGCCCGGGCCATGAGGGCGCGGGGTTCGTCCAGCAGCATCTCGGCGGTGCAATAGACGCCCACCAGGCTGTCCGGCATGGCCAGGTCCCGGTCGGCGACGTAGCGGGCCAGTTCGGCCAGGGCCGAGGCGTAGCCGTAAAGCAGGGTGGGACGCCAGCGGCGGATCAGGGCCGCCCAACCGGCCAGGCGCTCCTCCGAATATTCCAGGGCGGCCACGGTGCGCTCGCCGGCCAGGGCATCCGCGAGGCGCTGGCCGAAAACCCCGTCCTTGCCCACGTCCTGGCGGGCGCCCCACAGGTAGAGCACCTTCTGGCCCGGCCGCCAGCCGGACATCATGAAGCCCCGCATCATGCCGGCCCGCATGAGCTCGTGCTTGGCCTCGTCATACCAGAAGGCCAGGGGCTGACCGGTGGAGCCGCCGGTGTGGCCGATGCCCACCCGGGTCCGGTCGGCATGCCGGTCCAGCAGGTCATCCAGATGGTTGCGGACGTCCTCTTTGGTCAGGATGGGCAAGGACTCGGGGCGGCCGTCCCAGGCGCCCGGATCGCCCAATCGATGGGTGTAATAGGGAACGTTTGCCGCGGCATGGCGGACGAGGTCGGCGAAGTCCTGGCGCTGCATTGCCAGCAACGCGGCGCGGTCCAGGCCCTGGTGGGCCAGCAGCCGGTCCAGCTGGGCGTGGCGTTGCGGATATTGGCGCCGGTGCAGCCAGCGGCGCAGGGCGGGGATCATCGCCCGGCTTGCAGCCGGGCCAGGGCCTCCGCCCAGGTTCTGCGCTGGGCCGGCAGGCCCAGGACGGCCGCCACCTGGCGGCGGCGCCAGTCGGCCCAGTGGCCGGGCGCCTCCAGGCGGGCCTGGCAGGGGGAATCCGGGCCGAAGTTGCGGCGGATGTTTTCGGCGAAGGCATGGAAGCGGGCCAGGGCCTCGGCATGGGCGGCGTCCCGGTTCCACCAGCGCTCCGGGTCGGCCAGCAGGCTTTCCAGGCGGGCGAGGCGCGCCAGGATGGCGCGCTGCTTGTCGGCGTAGCGCCGGCCCATGTCCTCCCGGGTGGCGTCCAGCACCGCGCCCACCGCCGCTTCCGTGAGGGGAACGGCCGGGTAGCCCAGGTCGGCGAGGCGTTCCATGGCGAACAGCAGTACGTCGCCGTGGAACTGCCGGTCAAACTCGCCGGAAAGGTCCACCAGGCGGTCTTCATCCACCACGCCGGGGCGGAATTCCGATTGGCCGGTGGCTTCCAGGGTGCGCCGGTGCAGCATGGGCAGGTTGGCGGAAGCGAAGCCCGTACCCAGTTCGGCCTTGAGCAGGCGGCCCATGGTGGGGCCGGACATGCGCAGGCGCAGGGGGGCGTAGGGGATGAACCAGTCCAGGGCCTCAGGCCGGAAGACGTAGTTGCCGGTGTAGACGGTGCGTGCCCCCGCCACGCCGGCGCCATCGTGGCGGTAATAGGTGACCCGGGTGGGATGCTCGCCGTGGAAGAAGCTGTTGAGGCGGCGGGCGAAATCGGCGAAGCAGGCGGCGTTCTCGGGTTCCCCGGCCAGGCCGCAGCGGAAACGGTAGGTCTCGCCCCCGGCCTTGAAGCCGAACAGGTCCGCCATGTCGTGGTAGGCGGCCTCGCCGGAGCCCCGGGTGCTGGCGATGTGGCGGGGGTAGGGCCGGCCCGGCTCGGTGCGGGCCATCTCGGCCAGGAAGCCGATGACGTCCTCCAGGAAGTTGCCGGCCATCACCGCCGGGGAGACGGGCGGGTCGCCCACCACCTTGCCGGTGAGGACGCGCACCGTCGGGTCGCGGAAGATCTCATCCAGGCGGTGGAAGAAGCTCACGGCCGCCACTTCCGCGTCCCCCGCCGCCGTGGCCACCTTGACCTGGAAGGTCTGGTCCGCGTCCAGGGTGTGGAACAGGGGCGGGCCGCCCAGGGCCTCGGCTTCCTCGGCGCCTATCTCGGCCAGCTTCAGGTAGGCGATGTTGCGCATCATGGCCTGGCCCTTGTGGCTGAAGCCCGGACGGGCATGGACGCCGACGATGGCGGCCAGGTCGAGATCGGCGAGCCGGTCCAGCAGGGCCATCTGCTCCACCGGGCCGAAGTAGCGGACGCGCAGGCCCCGGGCGGCGAAGGACTCGGCCAGGGCCCGGTTCTCCGCCAGCACGGCCGGGTCGGCGGAATCGTCCGCCAGCAGCACCGACACCTTGCGCCAGCGGCCCTGGGCGTCGCGGCCGCCGTAGGCATAGGCCTCGCAGAGGTCCAACAGGCTGGAAAGGCAGGCTTCCAGCAGCCGGGGGCTGTCGGCCACGGGAATCACCAGCACGAAGCCGTGCCGCCGGTCCGGCACGCCGGAGGTGGCGATCAGCTCTTCCAGGTGGCGCCAGGCGGCCTGGTAGGCGGGCAGAAGCTTGTCGTCGAAGCCCCCCTCCCAGAGGGCGGCCTCGGCCCGGGCGATGGCCTGGCGCTGGGCGGCGAGTCGTGCCCCGAGGTCGGCGGACCCGGATTCAGCGTGCTGATAGGTAGCTGGGGAAGGCATGCTTGTCCAACAGGATTTCGATGAGGTTGAGGCCGCCGGCCAGGTCCGCCTGGCCGAACAGGGCATCCAGGTCGGCTTCCGTCTCCACCCGGTGGTGCTGCATGCCGAAGGCCGCCGCCAGCAGGCCGAAGTCCGGATTGACGAAGTCGCAGTCGATGTAGCGCTCGCCATAGAGCTGGAACTGGTTCTTGCGGATGAGGCTCATGCTGCCGTTGTTGATGACCACGGTGTTGAGGGCCAGGCCGTAGTTCACGGCGGTCATCAGCTCCATGGCGCACATCTGGAAGCCGCCGTCCCCCAGGATGGCGAAGGCGGGCGCGTCCCGGAAGAAGAACTTGGCGCCGATGGCGGCGGGAATGGCGTGGCCCAGGGAGGAGATGCCGCTGTTGGGGAAGTAGTGGTTGGCGTGGGAGACGTCCAGGAAGCTCTGGGCGAAGACGATGTTGTCGTCAAAGATGAGGGCATCCTCGGGGAAGCGCCGGGCCAGACGCTGGAAGAAGGCCTCCATGATCCGGAACTTGGCCCGCTCCCCGCCCCGGGCCGGGTCCGGCGCCGTCTGGGCCTGGCGATGGCCGGCCAGCCGGTCCAGGTCCTTGGGCGGGCAGTCGGCCAGCTGGTCCAGCAGATCCCCCGCCACTTCCCGGATGTCGCCGTGGACCGCCACCTCCGGCCGGAACACCTTGCCCAGCTGGGCCGCGTCCCGGTCCACCTGGGCCAGGCGCTTGCCCTCCAGCAATTTGGCGTCCCACAGATAGCTGGTGCGCTCGTTGAAGCCGGCGCCCAGGAAGATCACCAGATCCGCCTGGCCGGCGATGTAGCGGTAGGCGCCGCCGTTGGAGGTGACGCCCAGGCAGCCCAGGGCCAGCTCCGAGCCCTCCGGCACCACGCCTTTGCCTTTCAGGCTGGTGGCCACGGGGATGTTCAGGGCCTCGGCCAGGCGGGTCACCTCGCCCCGGGCGCCGGCGCGGATGCAGCCGTAGCCGGCGACGATGACCGGATAGCGGGCCTCGCGGACGAGCCGGGCCAGCTCCGGCACGGGGCCGGCCTGGACCGGAACGGGCGCCGGCGCGTGGGGGATGTGGACCTGCTCCAGCACCGCCGCGTCCACCAGCTCCTTCTGCACGTTGTAGGGGATGGACAGCAGCACCGGGCCGGGATCGGGGCCCAGCAGGGCGCGGGCGGCCTGATTCAGCACCTGGCCCAGGTAGTCGGTGCGCTCCACCAGCTTGCGGTAGCGGGTAAGACCGGCGAACAGGGCCACCTGGTCGATGGCGCCGCCCTCGCCGGCGCTCTCCTGGAGGCCGCCCTTGCCGAAGATGTAGGTGGAGGTCTCGCCGGTGATGACCAGCACTGGCAGCCGGTCGGCGTAGGCGTTGGCGATGCCGGTCACCAGGTTGGTGGCCCCGGGGCCGGCGGTGGCGATGCAGGCCGCCACCCGGTGGGAGGCCCGGGCGTAGCCCCCGGCCATGAAGGCGGCGCCCTGCTCGTGCTTCACCAGCACGCTCTTCACACCGGAACCGTGCAGGCGGTCGTAGATCGGCAGCACGTGGGCGCCGGGCATGCCGAAGAGGACTTCGACGCCCAGGCGTTCCAGGTAACGGACGATCAGTTCGCTGACGGTGATTTTCATGACTCGCGGGCGGCGGGGGGTGTTTTTCGCCGGCCCGGCGCACGGAAAGGGAGGGAATTTGAGCACAAGACGGACCGGCCGGGAACCGGAAAAGGATGCCAAGCCCCCGGTCGTCCTACAATCGCCCGCCATGAAACCGCCCGACCTTCCCCCTCGATCCGCCCCCCGGCCCGTCGTCGTGGTCCTGGGCTCGGGCCGCAGCGGCACCTCCCTGCTCATGCAGGTGCTGGCCGCCTTGGGGCTGCGGGTGTCGGAGGAGATGATCGAGGCCCGCCGGGACAACCCCCGGGGCTTCTATGAGGACGCCCCCATCGTCCGCATCCAGGCGGACCTGCTGCGGGCCCTGGGGGCCTGGCCCTTCCACCCTTTGCCGGCGGACTGGCTGGAAGCCCCGTGCACCCGGTCGGCGGCGGCGGACTTGGCAACGGTGCTGGGCCAGCGTCTGGCCGGCGAAGGGCTATGGGGTTTCAAGGACCCGAGAACCGCCACCTTCTTGCCCCTCTGGCGGCAGGTGTTCGCGGCTATGAATGTGACACCCCGCTACGTCCTGGCCCTCCGGGAACCCGGCTCCGTCATCCGCTCGTTCATGACGGCCTACCAGGCCGATGCCGCCACGGCCGAAGCGGTCTGGTTGGCGCGCACCTGTGACGCCCTGTGGCACACCGGTGCGGCATGCCACATCGTGCACTATGAGGATTGGTTCAGCCGGGGGGAAGCGGTAGCCCGGCGCCTGGCCCGGTTCACCGGACTGGACCCGGCCCGGGCCGGGTCGCTTCCGTCCGGACTGCTCCGACCGGACCTGGACAGGGCCGGCGGCGCCGGCACGGCCCTCAGCTCCCCACCGGCCCGCGCCCTGGAAACCGCGCTGGCGGCCTGCCGGGGCGACGACTTCGACCGGAGCCGGCTGCTGGCGGTGGTCGCCGCTTGCCGGCCGGACCCGGCATCCAGCCCGGCCGCGTCGGACAGAGGGGCGTCCGGACCTGGAGCGGATCACCAGCCGTGATGATGGCCGGGCGTCCCATAACGGCCGCCGTCATAGTCATGCCGTTCCTGGTAGATGTCCCTGGAGGCGTCGTCCAGACGGTTATCCAGCACCCGCCACTCGTCACGGGTCAGGCGGCCGTCGGCCAGGAAGCGACGTTGCAGGTTGTCGATGCGCTGCTGTTCGCCGATCAGACGCTGGGCTTCCCAGGGCGTCAGCTGGCCGGCGCGGATGCCATCATAGATGCGGTCCATCTGGTTGGCCTGGCGAGCATCGACGCCCACCGGGGAAACGCCCCGGGGCGGGCAATAGGTGCCGGGCATCGCCAGCATGGGCGCGGGAACGACCACCGGCCGGTAGGAGGAAGGACCGCCGTCGCCGTAGCGGATCGACCAGCTGTCGGCGTGGCTGGCGGTGGCACCCAGGGCCAGGAAGGCCAGGCTGGCGGCACCGAGGAATTGGGCGATGGTCTTGCTGCGCATGATGGACTCCTTGTGTTCGGTTGCCGGCGCGAGATCGCCGCGTCGGTGATGTGAACTCTAGGCACCGCCTGTAAGCCGCCCGTGTCGAGGCTGTGAGCGGTTGTTACGATTCGTTTCCGGCCGGACCCTGGAATAAAACACCGCCACCCGCGTCTAATCCTGGTACGGTCGCTCGCGCGCCCGACATTCGCCCACAACCGAGAGGAGACCGACATGAAGCTTTCCCGTTCCATCCTGGCCCTGCTGCTATCCGCCCTGGCCCTGGCCGCCACCCTGTTCCCGACCGTCACCCAGGCGGCCGACAAATCCAAGGTCGTTCTCCAGGTCAGCGAAAACGATCCCGCCAAGTGGAACCTGGTCCTCAACAACGCCGCTAACCTGCAGAAGGATGTGGGCAAGGCCAACATCGAAGTGGAGATCGTCGCCTTCGGCCCGGGCATCAACATGCTCAAGGCCGAATCCGAGGTGGGCAACCGGATCCAGGAAGCCACCGAGGCCGGCGTCGCCGTCATGGCCTGCCAGAACACCATGAACAAGCAGAAGCTCAAGAAGGAAGACATGCTCTCCACCGTGGGCTACGTGCCCTCCGGCGTGGTGGAGATCATGAAGAAGCAGCAGCAGGGCTACGCCTACCTGCGGCCCTGACCCGGCATCGAAGCCGCGCGGCTAGGTGCCGGCCGGTTTGTCGACGGCCGGCGCGGCGGCCTTCCCCCGCGGCGCCGCCGGCGGCTCGCAGCCGGCGGCCTGGCCCAGGCCCTTGAGGTAGCTGCGCCGCACCACCCCGGCGGCGATGGCCGCTGCCACCTCCTTGGCGTGCTTCTCCGCGCCGGTGAGCTTGCGGACCCAGGATCGAAACGGCACCACGCCTTCCGCCACCCCCCGGGCCATGCCCCAGGCCGCATCGCCGGCGAAATCCACACCCCGTTGCACCAGTCCCGGATCGTCCGGGTTCACCGGCGCGTCCAGATCGCCTCCCAGCACCGCGTCCAGGCTCTTTACCTGTTCCGCCAGGGCGGCACAGCCTTTGTCCTCCGGTGGCGCATAAGGATGGTTCAGGGCCGCCAGCAGCACCGGCGGTATCTTCGTCCGCACCAGGTTGAGGTCGCTCAGGGGCGTGGTGGCGATGTCGGTGATCTGGTCCTCGGGCTTCGCCTTCGCGTTGGCAGGCTCGTTGGCGTTGGGCTTTGACGGGCCGCCCGCGCAAGCCGCCAACAGGCAGGCGGCGGGGAGGAGGGCGAGGTGGGTGCGCATGGGTGGGAAGGGCTGTCGGGTCACGCCTGGCGTGGGGGTATTGGTCTTATCTAAGGGTTGTGGTTTGTTCAGTGTAGTCGGCCGGGGGTGGCCCGGCGGCCAGGGACTTTCTTTGTTTGGGCGAAGAAAGTACATCGATTACAGCCCCTCCCCCGCAGGCGGGGGAGGGGTTGGGGAGAGGGCGGTTGTGGTCTTGCTGGCTCTGAACGGGGAGTGTGGCGTGGCAGGCCGGGAGTCGCCCGGCAGCGAGTTACTTTTCTTGCTTGGCCAAGAAAAGTAACCAAAAGAAGGCCACCCCGCTTCCGCCGAAATCCCCGCGTCTCACCCATTCCCACGGGCGGCTCGCAAACTCCCCTTTCAGGATCAGACATCGCTCGCCGACTTCCCCCGTGGGAATGGGCGTGACGCGGCGGCGGCAGAGGGGGAAAGGCGGTGGTGGGCGGGGGTTGCAGGGCGAATGAGCCGAAGGCGTTATCCGCCGGATGAATGCCCTCTCTCCACTTTCCCGCCCTGCGCTGGCCGCTCCGGATCGGGGAACAATTACTTGAACTGACCTTGCGCCCAGGTCAGTAATGCCGGGCCAACACTAGCAGCTAATGAATAAGCACCTAGACCAGCCTTACGAATTGTATCTAGCTGATCAGCAACCTTAGCCGTTTTCTCAATGAACACACCAGCACGTGCTAATACACTCAATGTTTCTTCAGATGCTCCCACTTGCTCGGCCTCAACGCGGCCTCTTTCAATAGTGATTGTGCCAGCCACTCGTTGTAATGCCTCTTCAATGGGTCTGACACCTCTAATTCGGTATATTTTTAACGCAGAACGAATTACATCGAGTTGACGCTTTACGAAGTTACGAAGATACGGACTCATGTTTGTAGCGAGCACGCTATCTTCCAAAGAGTTAAGTTCTTTTTTTAGAGCTTCGAAGTCCTCCTGCTCCATATCTTCTTCGGATTCGTCTCGAAGTGCCCATTCAGCCCACCCTAGTGTTAGTTGATTCTCTGATCTTGATATTGACTCTCTATGGCCTCCCCATTGCGCATGAATCTGGGACGGCGATGCAATGCCACGTAGCCTAGACAAACCAGTGTTATAAAGGCTTGTGTCGGCTCCGATAGAGTGTAAGGTTGAACTCAGAAGATCAATTTCTGAGCGTAACGCTTGAAGGCAAGTAACGACTTCGTCATCAAGGTTTGGAGCATCTGAAGGCAAGTCGAATACGTCCCCCCAAACCGCAACAAGTTGGGCTTTGTCGTCGCGATGTTTTGAAGTAAGTTTGTTGTGTATGGCAAGTAGCCTGCCAGCAGTGTTCATAAACTCCCCCTAGAAAGCTCTGGAAATAATTCGGAACAGAATAACTAACCAAACGTGAGAAAAGGGAGCAGCAATCGAGACGCATCCACGGGTCTTCCCCCCTCTGCCGGAGCCGAGGCTGACGGCCTTGAGCGGGGGAGCCGAAGGCCGGCGAAAGCTGTTTGAGCCCGAAGGGCGAGTTCTTTCGCCGCCCGCTCAAGGTCGGCGGCCTCGGGGTTTCGACGGAAGCGGGGCGTGCTTTCTTTGCCTACTTTCTTTGCACGAGCAAAGAAAGTAGGGCGCTGCCGGGCGCCCCCGGCCAACCACTCCCCAGCTACGTGGCACCTCTCGTCACGCAACCCTCAACTCCTCCCGCAACACCCGCCGCAACGTTTCCTCCGTCACCGGCGCGTTCTCCGGCAACACCGCAAGGCGCAAAGCCTCGTTGATCAAGGTCTGGTAGCCCTTACCGGCGGCCTCGGCGCGGGCGCGGAATTCGGCCAGGATGTCGTCGTCGATGAGGATGGTGATGCGAGTCTTCCCGGCGGGCTCGATGACGGCGCCCCGCTTGGCCTTGGAGAAATCGTATTCAGCTTTCATAAGCTCTCCGTTCATTCCTTGTCGCCAATCTGGCGGAAATCAGGCGGATATGGTCTTCACGCTGGGTCCAAACGACGACCAGCAGGCGCCCTTCTCCACCCAGGCCGAGGCTGACGAAGCGTGCTTCGCCGGCCGCGTCCTCGTCTTCCTGAGTCAGCGCCAAGGGGTCGTACAGCACCGTCTCGGCTTCGGCGAAAGACACCCCATGTTTACGGAAATTGGACGCGGCCTTGTCCGGATCGAACAACACGTCCATCGTTCGGCCTCCCTGTATTTATACATATTTAATGCATATCTTCCAGCGCGATGGGTTTACCCGCCGGTTTCCTCTCCTGCCGGAGCCGAGGCTGCCGGCCTTGAGCGGGGCAGCCGAAGGCCGGCGAAAGCTGTT
>DAOQNK010000075.1:0-8025 GCA_035332045.1 Thiobacillaceae bacterium
GAACTGGTGGCCGCCGCCTGGGCGTCGGCTTCCACCTTCCGGGGCTCGGACAAGCGCGGTGGCGCCAACGGTGGCCGCATCCGTCTGGCGCCGCAAAAGGATTGGGAGGCCAACCAGCCCGCCCAACTGGCCAAGGTGCTGGAGACCCTGGAAAGCATCCAGCAGGCCTTCAATGCCAGCCAGAGCAGTGGCAAGCGGGTGTCCCTGGCCGACCTCATCGTCCTGGCCGGCTGCGCCGCCGTGGAGCAGGCCGCGAAGGCGGCGGGCCACGACATCCAGGTGCCCTTCACCCCCGGCCGTACCGATGCCGGCCAGGAACAGACCGACGTAGAATCTTTCGCCGTGCTGGAGCCCGTGGCCGACGGCTTCCGCAACTTCCTCAAGGACGGCGCGGCCGGCCTCCCCGCCGAGCGGCTGCTTCTGGACAAGGCCCAGCTCCTCACCCTGACGGCGCCGGAAATGACCGTCCTGGTGGGCGGCCTGCGCGCCCTGGACGCCAACGTCGGCCGCTCGGCCCACGGGGTGCTCACCCGGCGGCCCGGGGTGCTGAGCAACGACTTCTTCGTCAACCTGGTGGACATGGCTACGGCCTGGATGCCGGCCACGCCGGACGCCCAGGTGTTCGAGGGCCGGGACCGCAAGTCCGGCGCGCTGAAGTGGACCGCCACCCGGGTGGACCTGGTGTTCGGCGCCAACTCCCAGCTGCGGGCTTTGGCCGAGGTCTATGCCCAGGACGACGGCGAGAAGCGCTTCGTGGGGGACTTCATTGCCGCCTGGAACAAGGTGATGAACCTGGACCGGTTTGACCTGAAGTAAGTCCCATGGCCCGCCTCCCCCGGATTGGGGGAGGCGGGGTATGAGCCCAACTGAAATAGGCTCTAAGCTTGGCCTCCCCACGCGCCCCAGCGGCAAGGAGGTTCCATGCACGTCACCCTGGTCCACGTCCACGTCAAACCCGAGGCCGTTCCGGCCTTCATCGAAGCCTGCCGCCTGAACCACGAGGCCTCCGTCCGGGAGCCGGGCAACCGGCGCTTCGACGTGCTCCAGGACTCGGCCGATCCCCATCGCTTCCTGCTCTACGAGGCCTATGCCAGCACCGAGGACGCGGCCGCCCATAAGCAGACCGCCCACTACCTGGCCTGGCGGGATACGGTGGCGGAGATGATGGCGGAGCCACGCAAGGGGGTGCTTTTCCAGGGGCTGTATCCCGCTTGAGAAGGTCAGGGGCTTTACTTCGAAAATGAGAACGGTTATCATGCGCACACTTTCAACACTTGCTCGTGCCCATGAAACGCCTTGCCCTGTTTCTTCTTTTTCTGCCCATGGCGGGTTTCGCCGCCGATGTCGAATTCAGCCTGGCCATCAAGGAGCATCGCTTCGTTCCGGCGGAGTTCAGCGTGCCTGCCGGGAAGAAGATCAAGCTGCTGGTCAGCAATCAGGACAGCACACCCGAGGAATTCGAAAGCCACGCCCTCAACCGTGAAAAGGTGATTGCCGGCAAGGGCCAGGCCGTGATCTATGTGGGGCCCCTGGCGCCTGGCCGTTATCCGTTCTTCGGCGAATTCAACGAACGCACCGCCCAGGGCGTTCTGGTGGCGGAGTGAGGCCATGCTGGGTTCTGCGCTCATCGTTTTCCGAGAGACTCTGGAGGCGGCCCTGCTCATCGGCATCATCGCTGCCGTCACCCGGGGCCTGCCCGGCCGTGAACGTTGGCTGGCGCTAGGCATCGGGGCTGGACTGGCCGGCGCCCTGGCGGTGGCGGGCTTGACCGAACGGATCGCCGAGCTGGCGGAAGGAACCGGCCAGGAGCTGTTCAATGCCGCCGTGCTGGGCCTGGCGGTGGTGATGCTGGGTTGGCACAACGTCTGGATGGCCCGCCATGGGCGGGAAATGGCCAGCCAGGCCCGCGCCATGGGCGAGGCGGTGCGGGGTGGTGAGCGGGAGATGTCGGCCCTGGCCATCCTGATCGCCCTGGCCGTGCTGCGGGAAGGTTCGGAGACCGCCCTGTTCCTCTATGGCCTGGCGGCTGGCGGCGAAGGCGGCCAGTGGTCCCTGGTTTCCGGGGGCGTTCTGGGCCTGGCCGGGGGCGTCGCGGCTGGCTGGTTGATATACAGTGGACTGGCACGCATCCCTGTCGGTCACTTCTTCTCGGTCACGGGCGGACTGATCCTGCTGCTGGCGTCCGGGATGGCCGGGCAGATGGCGCGATTTCTCGTCCAGGGCGATTTTGTCCGGCCCATGGCGTCGCCTCTCTGGGATTCATCGAGACTGCTGCCCATGGATTCCACCCTGGGCAACTTCCTGCATCTGCTGGCTGGCTACGAGGCCCAACCCAGCGGCACCCAGGTGCTTTTCTATACCGTCACGTTCCTCGCCATCTACTTAGGGATGCGCTGGAGCCGCGTTCGCTCTTCCCCCTCTTCCTGAAAGGAAATCCATGAAACTCAAGGCAACCGCGGTTGCCGCGCTGGGATTGCTTTGCCTGCGCGGCGCCCTGGCTGGTCCCCTGGACTACGTGATCACCCCCACCGTGGAAGCGGGGGAGAAAGAGATCGACTTCAAGTACGGCAGCAGCCAGTCCCACCCCCGGGAAACCCAGGCCAGCCTGGGCTTCGGATACGGGGTCAATGACTGGTGGTTCACCGAGGCCTACGTGAAATATGCCAAATCGGGCGGCGGCACCCACTTCGACGCCTTCGAGTGGGAGAACAAGTTCCAGTTGACCGAAACCGGCAAGTACCCGGTGGACGTGGGTTTCATCATGGAGATCGAGATACCCAAAGACCGTAATGAAGGTATCGAACTCAAGGTGGGGCCCTTGTTGCAGACCGAGTTCGGCCTTTGGCAACTCAACGGTAACCTGCTGTTCGAGAAGCACTACGATGCGACCCCCAAGGGTGTGACGGAGATGGGCTACCAATGGCAGGTGAAATACCGTTGGCGTCCGGCCCTGGAATACGGCCTACAGGGCTTCGGCAACCTGGGTGAGTGGAATGACTGGAATACCCACGACAACCAGGACCACAAGGCGGGGCCGGCCCTGTTCGGCAAGCTGACCCTGGCGGGACACCAGACGTTGCGCTACAACGCCGCCTGGTTGTTCGGCCTCACCAATGGCGCGCCCGACCATACCTTCCGGCTCCAGGCGGAAATCGAGTTCTGATCCTCACCCGGTCAGGCCGTACCCGCCGAGTGCCCGCCGTTGCCTCGCCAAGGGCTATTCGCAGGACCAGTACCCGGATTTCTCCACCGCCTTGGCGCACCAGGTACCCAGGTTCACCAGGTAGGCGCTGGACCGCAGCCGCTTGACCGATTCCAGGGCCGCTTCCGCGGCCTCCCGGCTGGGGAAACGCGCCAGGGTGCGGTAGGCGTTGGCGCGGAGATAGACCTGGACCCGGGCGTCGGCCAAGTCGGCCCGGCTTAGCCGCTCCACTTCGTCCCTGGCCGCCGCGAGGCTGACGTCGCCGCCGAAGATGATGGCCCAGTCGCCGGTCGGTGCCCCCGCGACTTCCTCCAATTTGTTGGCCAGGGGTTGCAGTTCCCGCAGGCTGCGGCTGATTCGCTCCTCGTTACGCCGGGCGTAGTCGATGGCTTCCCGGGTCTTGTTCAGACTTTCCCGCGTCGCTTCGCCCGCCTCGCCATCGGTCCGCAAGGCGGTCTGGGCGGCGGCCAGCTCGTCGCCCAGCTTGGCGATGACCTGGCGGTTGTCGTTCAGGTCCTGGCGGACCTTCTCCACCTTCTGGGCGTCGGCGGCGCTGAACTCCACGTCGCCGAATTTTCGGACGCCGGCCTTCTCGACCCAGGATTTCACCAGCCCGGGATTGAGGATCAGCAGCAGCATCAGGAGCAGCAAGCCGTATTGTCTGACCAGATCGCCCACCGTCTTGAGGCGCTCCAGGCTGAAGCGCGGGTTGTCATCGTGCTCGGCCATGATCCTTCCCCCGTCATTGTCTGTACCCTGATCATAGACGCGCTTGAGCCGTGTGATCCGCCTCGCGGCGCCGGCGGCCCGGGTATGGCACTATGAGCGACCGGCCAGTTCAGAGGGCCGTGAACGCGTGCATCCACATCCTGGGAGCGACTGATGGCCAAGATTCTCCAACTCTTCCTTGCGGGCCTGTTCTTGCTGGGCTTGTTCTCTCGGCCGGCCGCCGGCGGCTGGCTCGAGGAATTGCAGCAGCGGCTGGGCGGTCAATCGGGAAAATCAGCGGGCGGCGCGGTGGCGGCGGCCCTGAGCGACGAGGATGTGATCCGCGGACTCAAGGAGGCGCTCTCGAAAGGCACTCAGCAGGCGGTGGCCAATCTGGGCAAGGATGGCGGCTTTCTCAACAACCTGGATGTGCGGATTCCCCTGCCCGACGAGCTCAGGAAGGTGGAAAAGCTGCTCCGGGGCCTGGGCCAGGACAAGTACGCCGACCAGTTCGTGGCCACCCTCAACCATGCGGCGGAGAAGGCGGTGCCGGAGGCGGGTGCGATCTTCGCCGATGCCATCGGCCAGATGAGCCTGACGGATGCCCGGGCCATTCTCCAGGGGCCGGACGATGCCGCCACCCAGTATTTCCGCAAGGCCAGCGAGTCCAGGCTCAAGGAGCGCTTCCTGCCCCTCGTCAAGAACGCCACCGACCAGGCCGGCGTCACCTCGGCCTACAAGAAGCTGATGCAAAAGGCGGGTCCTACCGTCCATATGCTGGGGGTGGGCGACACGGACCTGGATGCTTACGTGGACAGCCGGGCGGTGGACGGCCTGTTCAAGATGATCGCCGCCGAGGAAAAGCGCATTCGCCAGGACCCGGTGGCCCGTTCCACGGACTTGCTGAAAAAGGTGTTTGGCGCCCTGGGCAAGTAGGGCACCGGCCGGGGCTCACAGCTGAAGGGTGAACTCCGCCATGGCGGCCTGGGCGATGAGCTGTTCGATGTAGGCATCGGGCTCCAGGGGCACGATGCCATAGAAGAGGGGCAGGGCCCAGGCGCCCTCGCCCATGTCCCGGACCAGGGACTCCGACATCCTGGTGAGCAGGGCCTCGCGGGCGACGTGGGCCGCGTCCGGCGTCTTGCCCGGCAGGCAGATCACGAATTCGGCGCCGGTGTGGCGATAGACCCGATCCTCGGGCCCCAAGCCCTGGCGCAACGCGGTCACGCAACCGCGCAGGATGGCGTCGCCCTTCTTGTGGCCCTGGTCCCGGTTGACCGGCGAGAGGTCGAAGCGCAGGAGGAGCAGGCTGTAGGGGCGGCCGCTGGCCTTCATGGCGGCCTGCTCCCTGCGCAGATGGGGCAGCAGGGGGGCGCTGGTGAAGGCGCCGGTCAGGCCGTCGATGGTGTGCAGGGTTTCTTCCACCTTGTGGCGCAGCTTGAGGAGCTCGCCGCGAAAGGCGTCGACCCGGGCCAGAAACGGATCGTATTCCCGGGGCGTGATGGCCCAGTGGGCCTTGGCATGGGTGCACAGCTGACGGCCCAGGTCGTGGACTTCCCGATGCAGGTCCTCCAGGGCCTTGAAGGTGTCCAGGCGGCGCAGGTGGGCATTGCCGGCGCCGTAGTACCAATGGCCGAAGGCACACTGCAGATGGGCGTCGCCGGCCAGATTGGCCGGGTCTGGCGGCAGCCTGCAGATGAGAGTGCGCAGGAGCTTTTCTCGCCACTGGTCATGGAGGACCAGGGCCTTGTCCAGGGTGTCCAGGATGCTGTCCAGCTCCTGGGCGGTGACATTGATCATGGCCTGGTGTCTGTCAGCCCGGACGCGGTGAAGTCACGGCCATGCCAGGCGTTTCAGCGTACTCGGCCCAGGGTCCGCATGACCTTGCAGGGGTCGCCGCTTTTTTCCGGCAGGGTGACGTGCTTTTCCTGGGCGCGCTGTTGGAGGGTCACTTCGTGGGCATCCATGTAGGCCTCGCATTCCTCGAAGGTCTTCATGGAGAGTAGGTGGCCGACATGGTCCTTGATCTCCCCGGAGCTCATGAGGTCCGAACCCCGGAAGCCGCCGGTGAGATAGGTGGGGAAGGCGAGGGCGGACTGGCTGGCCAGGACCAGCAGGGAGAGGGCGAACACGCGGCGCATGGAGACTCCTTAGGGGTGCCCACGATATGGGCGGTTGAAGTGCGAATTGTCGCAGCCTGAGGGGCGATCGACAACGGCGGGCGGCTTGCTCCGCCGCGGCCCGCCTGCCCGTTGAAATAGGCGCTTAACAAAGGGCCGCTAACGTGCGGACGGACATCCATCCCCGTCGCGTGCAGGCCGGCTGGTCCGGTACGGGCGCGAACGGATTCCGCTCATTCCTGTTTCCTGTGGAGATCCCCATGGCCCAGCCCGTTCTGAAGTCTCTTATTGTCTGCCTGCTTGCCGCCGCACTTCCCTGTATGCCGGCCCAGGCCGGCATCACTTTCCTGGGCGAAGGTTCCATCGCCGGCGACGCCACTGACGGGTCCGGCCTCACCGGCCTGCTGGAAGATGGCGTGACCCCCGCCAATCAGGTGGGGGGCCTGGGCTCCGCCATCGCCTACACCGGTCGGGGCAACCTCTATGTGGCAACCCCGGACCGGGGGCCCGCCGACGGCACCACCAGCTATATCGACCGGATTTACACCCTGCGCATCGACGTGACCACGAATGGCGGCGGCTACACCGTCTCGCCGACCCTGGTCTCCACCCGGCTGATGAGGCAGGCTCCGGGGGTCTATTTCACCGGCTCGGCCACCGCCTTCGACGCGGTCAACTCGCCTCAGGGCAGCCTGCGGCTCGACCCGGAGGGCGTCCGGGTGAGCCAGTGTGGGCGCAGCATCTATGTATCCGACGAGTACGGCCCTTTCCTGTATGAGTTCGACCTGGCCAGCGGCAAGCGCCTCGCCTCGCTGCCGCTGCCCAACAAGTTCCTGATCGACGCGCCCGCGTCCGATCCCAATCTCGAACTGTCCGTCAATCTGGCCGGCCGCCAGGCCAATCGGGGCATGGAGGGCTTGGCCATCTCCCCGGATGGCGGCAAGCTGTTCGGCATCATGCAAAGCGCCCTGATCCAGGATGGCGGCCTGGACGCGAGCCTGAAGCGGGTGGGCACCAACAATCGCATCGTGGAATGGGATCTGCTCAGCGGCGAGGTCCATGAATATCTCTACCAGCTCGACGGCAAGTCCTATGGGGTCAGCGAGATCCTCGCGGTGAACGATCATGAACTTCTGGTTCTGGAACGGGATGGCAAGGCTGGCGCCGATGCCGCCTTCAAGAAGGTGTTCCGCATCGACTTGAGCGGGGCCAGCGATATCCGGTCCCTGCAGAAGATGGATGCCAGCGGCGCGCCTTCAGGAGTGGCGCCGGTCGCCAAGAGTCTGTTCCTGGATTTCCTGGATCCCGCCTTTGGCCTGGCTGGCGCGGGCTTCCCGGAGAAAATGGAGGGGTTGGCCTTCGGTCCCGACCTGGCCGATGGTCGTCACTTGCTGATCGTCACCAACGACAACGACTTCAAGGCGGATACCGGCAACCGGTTCTTCGCCTTCGCCATCGACGGCGCCGACCTTCCCGGTTTTCAGGCCCAACAGGTGGGCTGCCCCCGCTGAAGGGCGGCGGCCCGCGCGCAAAGGCCAAGGCGCTTTGGCGCCTTGGCCTTTGTTTTTTGCGACTCCGGGTTGGAGTGGCTGTCCCAGGGGGTCAGCGCACCCGGCAGGCGACGGTGTCGGAAATGACCGTGAAATCGCCGGAGAGGATTTTCGCGGTGACGCTGCCGCCCTGAATGAAGTTGCGGGGAATCTCCACGGCGCCTGCGGCGATGTCGTTGGGCTTGCTGGAGAAGTCGAAGGCCACCTCGTCGCCCACGGTGTCCATGGCACCGGACTGGGCGCTGTTGGAGCCGGAGATGACCAGGGCGCTGTAGGCGCCGGGCGTCATGTTGCTGCCGTCCACGGAGACCGTGGCGGAGCGGGTGCCGCGCTGCTCGCACTTGACGCGGATGGAGGCGGCGTCGGCGGCTGTGGCGGCCAGTACGCCGGCCAGGGAGAGAGCGAGGAAGGCTAGAGGGGTGCGCTTGTTCATGGGTTGCTCCTG
>DAOQNK010000075.1:8125-11997 GCA_035332045.1 Thiobacillaceae bacterium
CCAGGGAGAGAGCGAGGAAGGCTAGAGGGGTGCGCTTGTTCATGGGTTGCTCCTGGATATGGTTGAGAATGGCCAGGCGGGTTCGACCTGGTGTCCATCCATTGCGATTCCCATGCCAGCCCCTGACAGGGCCGCTCGAAACTCATTTAATAGGTTGTTATGAAAGGAAAAATTTACTTTTTTTGCACGTAGGTGTTTCAGGGTTTCTGGTGGTAAACCCGGGTGAAATGGCCCGCCATTCGGGGAAATCCCCCTGGTTCCCGGGATGGGGGAGTTGAAGTGCGGCAACGAAGCGGATAATTTTTCCCCGGTTGATTCAATGCAAAGCAAGTAGAGGGGAGCGGAAATGGGCCTGCTGCGCCAGTTCAAGACCTTGATCACAACCCGCCGTGGCGAGGAAGACATTCCGGTTGTCGAGGTGGAGGGAGAACTGATTCCCGAGCGTCGGGCGCGGTCGCGCTGCGATGCCAGACCCGGTACCCGGGTCTTGATCGTTGACGATTCGGCCACGGCCCGCAACGTGCTGTCGCGGATGTTCGCCTCCGCGGGCTACCAGGCCCTGGTGGCCAAGGACGGGAGCGAGGGCCTCAACATGGCCTGCTTCGAGCGCCCGGAACTGATCCTCCTTGATATCGGCCTGCCCGTCCTGAATGGCTTCGAGGTCTTGGGACGACTGCGCAGGGATCCCCTGGCCCGCCGGATTCCGGTCATCATGATGAGCGGCAACCGGGCCTCGCTGCGTCACTATCACGACCATCAGGTCGATGCCGATGGTGTACTGAAAAAGCCGTTTACCCGGGCTGCCATCTTCGGCCATATCGAAGCCCTCCTCGACGGGGATCGCGTACCCCGCCGGCCGGCCTAGGACCTGGCGATCAGACCCTGGCCCAAGCGAGCCAGAGGGGCAAGGTGACCATGGAGAGCAAGGTGGTGACCGCCACCTGGGTGGCGGTGATGCGGCCGTCGCCGCCCATGCGTACCGCCAGGACGTAGGCGACTGTGGACATGGGCAGGGCGGCGAAGAGCAGGGCGACTTCGAAGTGAAGTCCGTCCAGGCCCAGGGCGCCGCCAATGACCCAGGCCAGGGCGGGCAGGACAAGCAGCTTGATCGCTACGCCGTACCAAAGATGTCCCCGGGCATGGGAGAGGCTGTCGAGGCGCAGGCCGGCTCCCACAGCCAGGAGGCCTATGGGCAGGGAGGCCTGGGCCAGCAAGCCGATGGTCCGTTCCAGGAGGTCGGGCAGGGTCCAGCCCAGCAGGGCGAAGCTCACACCGCCCGCGGTGGCGAGGATGAGCGGGTTGCCGAGAATTTCCCGAAGCCAGTGGGAGTCTCCATGCCGGGCCAGGACCGCCACGGATGCCACATTGGCCAGAGGGACCAGGAAGCCCATGAGCAGGCCGATGGCGGCGATGCCGGCCTGGCCATGGAGGGCGCCCGCCACGGCCAGGCCCACGTAGCTGTTGAAGCGGAAGGAGCACTGGAACGCCGAGGCGAAGACCCGCGGCGGGTCGCGGAACAGGTACTGGCTGAGATAACCCAGGATCATGCCGGCCAGGGTGACCGCCAGGCCGGTGATCAGCATGGGCAGGGCGATCGCGAAGTCGATGCGGGCCCGGGCCAGGGAATGAAACAGCAAGGCCGGGAAGAACACGAAATAGATGAGCCGCTCCAAGCCGCGCCAGCCTTCCTCGCTGACGTTCGCGACGCGGCGCAGCAGGGTGCCCAACAGGATCAAGGCAAAGATGGGCAGGATGATGAGCGCGATGGGCAAGGCGCAGGCGGCCGCGACAGGGCGGTGGTCAGGCGCCGCCCGCCTGGCCTTCCCCATAGACCTGGGTCAGCAATTTGCGCAGGGCGTCATGGCGGTCGTGCAGGTCCTTGGCCAACTGGCTGGCGATCACGAATTGGAAACGGCACCCGATATCGGAGTCAGGCTGGTAGAGCAGCAAATAGGCGGAAAAGGGCATGCTGGCCACGGTGACCGGACCGTCCGCCTGGCAGGTGGCGATGGCGGGCTTGCCTTCCGAGATGGAGGGTATGCCGAAGAATTCGCCGGGCTCGATGGTCTTCAGGGTGTAGTAGCGGCCGCCGGTACCGTAGTGGCCCACCTTGATCTTGCCGTCCAGCAGCAGGAACAGCTCCTTGTTGAGCTTGTCCTGGTAGATGAAGACGTGATGGTTGGGATAGTCCTCGACGCGCATGGCGGCGGCCAGATGATCCACATCGGCGTCGGATAGATACTGGAAGCTGGCCAGGGTGCGCAGATAGTTTCTCAGCAGCATCAACGTACTCCCAGAAGCGTCTTCACGAAATCCACCACGCCGTGGCGGTTCTGGCCCAGGTCGCTCCAGGGCATCGACAGTTCGCCCATGATCAGCATCTGGCCATGGGGGTCGATGATCGGGTTGTTCGCGGCGGCTTCCAGACGATGCATCATCATCCGGATGAAGGCGTGGGTCAGTCGGCAGACGGCGATGGAATCCTCGGCCATCAGGGCTTCGAAATCGGCGAAGGTGAGGCGGGCCACGTCGGTTTCCTCGAGGGCCGTGACCGTGCTGGAGGCTTTGCGGATGCCGCTGAAGTAGGCGAGCTCGCCACACCAGTTGCCGGGCAGCAATTCCCCCAGGACGATGCTGTGGCCGCCTGCTTCCACGGCCAGGGACAGGCGGCCCGACAGGACCAGGTGGAAGGAATCGATGGGCGCCTGATCCTGCACCAGCACCGTGCCGGCGGAAACGCCGTGGATGGTGATGCGGTCAAGCAGCGGTTTGATGTGCTCGACACCGAGCTGGTCGGTGAGTTCCGGAAGGTGCTTGAAGAGGGCTTGCTCGATCATGACGTCTCCGTTCCCACAGTCTAGCAGTCCATCGGCGTTTGCCGTGGCGGGATGCGCGGGTCCAGACCCGATGCACTTGGCCGGCTTGCGTCAGGCATGGGTCGGCATTACGAGATCAACCGCTCGATAGTCTCGAGCAGGTCTTCTCCGCCACGGGTATTCACCCAGGCGGTACCGCTCCAGCGGAAGTGGAATCCGCCGCTGCGCGCGGCGACCCATATCTCGCGCACGGCGGACTGTTTGTTGATGACGACCTTGCCGCCGTCTTCCAGGTCGATTTCCAGGATGCCGCCGGCGGCGATCTCGTAGTCCACATCGGCCGCTTCCAGTTTTGCCTCGATCACGGCCAGGGCCGCTTCGGCCCGCTGCGCATACTCGCGTTCGTCCAAGATGGTCTCCATGCTAGACTGCGCCCGCATTGTAAGGGTTTGCCATGCGATTGCTCGTTCTCCTCATCAGCTTGTTCATCCTGGCCGGTTGCGGCAAGAAGGGTCCGCTTTATCTGCCCGACGCCCCCGTCCAGCCCGTACCTTCCCAGCCCGCTCAGAAATGATGACCACCCTCTCCCGACGGGGCGGCACGCTCCACGTGGAGGATGTGCCGCTCACCCTGATCGCCGCTGAATTCGGCACGCCCTGCTACGTCTATTCGAGGGCCGCGCTGGAGTCCGCCTACCGGGCCTATGATGCCGCGCTGGCCGGCCATGACCACCTCATCTGCTATGCGGTGAAGGCGAACCCCAGCCTCGCCATCCTGAACCTCTATTCCCGCCTGGGTGCCGGCTTCGACATCGTCTCCGGCGGAGAACTCGCCCGAGTCCTCGCCGCGGGCGGTGATCCGCGCAAGGTGGTGTTCTCGGGGGTGGGCAAGAGCGAGGAGGAAATGCGCGCGGCCCTCCAGGCAGGCATTCATTGCTTCAACGTCGAGTCGGAAAGCGAACTGCTCAGGCTCAACCGGGTGGCGGGGGAAATGGACAAGCAGGCGCCCGTCAGCTTGCGGGTGAATCCCAATGTGGATGCGAAAACCCACCCTTAT
>DAOQNK010000076.1:0-11993 GCA_035332045.1 Thiobacillaceae bacterium
GTCTCCCTGCGCACCGCCCAGCTCATGGTGGAGCAAGGGGTGCTCCAGGCCTGGAAAACCTCCGGCGGCCATCGCCGCATCCTGCTGGAATCGGTACGTCAGTATCTGAGGGAGCGGGGCGCGGCGCCCAGCTCGCCCTCCGAGGAGTTGTCTCTCCTGGTGGCGGAGGACGACGCCATCCTGCGCACGGCCTACAGCCAGATGCTGGCCAACTGGAACCTGCCGATCCGCATCCGGCTCGCCGACAACGGCTTCGAAGCACTCCTCATGATCGGCCGGGACCCCCCGGATATCCTCATCACCGACTTGGCCATGCCCAAGCTGGATGGCTTCGAGATGATCCGCCAGCTGCGCGAGAACCCGGATTACGACGGCATGGACATCATTGCCGTCACGGGCCTGGAGGATGCCGAGATCGCCAGACGGGGGGGCTTGCCCCTGGATGTCACCCGGCTGGCCAAACCGGTGCCTTTCAACGAGCTGCGCGGCTATGTGCAGGCCAGGCTCGTGGACCGGCGGCGGGGCCGAATTCCCCGCTAACTCCCGCCGGCCCTCCGGCCTTCAAGCCTGCCGCGGGGGTTCCGCCTCGGCTTGGATCCTGTCCCGTATCTCCAGGAAGCGGGCCCGATTGTCCAGGAAAGCATCCACCAGCAGGGGATCGAAATGGCCACCGCTGCCGACCTGGACCATGGCCATCGCGTCCCTGTCCGGCAGGGCCGCCCGATAAGGCCGCTCCATGGTCAGCGCGTCGAAGAAATCCACCAGCCCCACGATGCGTCCGCTCAGGGGAATGTTTCGGCCCCAGACCCCCTGGGGATAACCCAGTCCATCGAAACGTTCATGGTGATAGAGGGCCACGTCGGCCGCCATGTCCAGTGCGGCCACACCGGAGTGGCTCATCAGCCTGGCGCCGATTTCCGGATGCCGGCGCAGTATCCGCCAGTCCCGCTCGTTCAGTCGGCCCGACTTGCTCAACACCGCGTCCGGCAAGCCTATCTTGCCCACGTCGTGAAGGGGCGCGACGCGGCGAAGATCCCGGCAGTAGCTTTCCGGCTGGCCCAGGACCTCGGCCAGCAGCCCGGAATATTCGGCGATGCGCCGCAGGTGGGGCCCCACCTCGCCGCTCCGGCATTCCGCCGCCAGGGCCAGTCTCAAGAGGATCTCCTCGTGGGCCCGGTCCAGGTCCGGCGAGGGGTCGCTTCCCGCCGCCGACCTGTCCGGGGAGGGCCTCGCGCCCGGGTCCCACAAGCCGATCAGGGGGTTTGGTCCGGCCGGCAAAGACTTCGCGACCGGGGATACAGCCAGGTTTCTCAACATTTCCGCTCCTCTCCTTCAGGCCGCCAGGGCCAGTTGTTCACGCACGATTTCCCCGGCGAGGACGGGCAGCCAGAGGGTGACCCGGGTGCCCGCCTGGAATTCGCTGGTCACCTCCACAAGGCCGCCATGCAGCTCCACGATCTCCTTGACCAGGGCCATGCCCAGCCCGGTACCCGGGATATGGCCGGTGCTGTCCGCCCGCCAGAAGCGCTCGAACAGGTGGCCAAGCTGTTCGGCGGTCATGCCGATGCCCTGATCCGCCACCCGGACGCCCACCATGGGCCGGCCAGGCCGGCCGCCCTCCAGGATCTCCAGACGCACCGCGCCTCCCTCGGGGGAATACTTGAAGGCATTGCTGAGCACGTTGAACAGGGCCTGCTGGAACTTGGCCCGGTCCACTTCCACGTCCGGCAGGCTGTCCGGCAGATCCGTATCCACCACCCGGGGGTCGTCAGGCACCAGGAAGGCGGCCACCACTTCCCGCAGCAACGGCCCCAGGGACAGCCGCTCCCGCTTGAAATCCTTGCCGCGCCGGGCCTCGATGCGGGCCAGATCCAGCAATTCGTTGAGCAGGTTGGTGAGGCGGCGGGATTGCCGATGCATGGTTTCCAGCATGTCCCGGCGCCGGCGCTCGTCGTATTCGCGCATCAGCAGGAGTTCCGAGAAGCCCATGATGCTCGCCAGGGGAGTGCGCAGCTCGTGGGCGGCCGTGGACAGGAATTCGCTCTTCATGCGATCCACCTCCATTTCCCGGGTCGCATCCCGGAAATAGAGGGTCAACGCCGCCTGCCGGCTGTCGCTGTAGCGCATGCCGCGGAGCAGCACCCGGGGCTCCGGCCGGGCAAGGACCAGGATGTCGGTGGCGGCCAAGGTATCGGCGTCGTCGCCGGCCGGCCCCTCCACTCCCTCGGTCAGACACAGTTTCGGATAAGGCTGTCCCGGCGCGGCCAGGTAGCCCAAGCGTTCGTCGAAGGCTTCCACCGACAGCCCCACCAGGCTTTCCGCCGTCATGCCGGTCATGGCCAGAAAAGCCGGATTCACGAAGGCCAGGCTGCCATCGGCATCGAAGGATACGAAGCCATCCGGGCTCAGGGAAAAGATGGTTTGCAGACGCCGGGACTGATCCTCCAGGGCGCGTTCCGCCTCGCGCCGTTCGGTGATATCGTTCTGGACGCCGATATAGTGGGTCACCTTGCCGGCGGCATCCCGTACCGGCGCGATGTCCAGCTCGTTCCAGAACAGGCTGCCATCCTTCCGGTAATTGCGCAGCACCACCTGGGCTTCCCGCTCCTCGGCGATGGCCTGGCGCAGGACCCCCAGGCCAGGCTGATCCTGGTCTTCTCCCTGGAGGAAATTGCAGTTCCGGCCCAGGGCATCCCGGGCAGGGTAGCCGGTGATGCGCTCGAAGGCCGGGTTGACGTAGATGACCGGCTGGCCGGGTTGGGTCATGTCGGAGATGACGATGCCATTGCCGGACTGGGCCATGGCCCGGTCGTGGAGTCGCAGGGATTCCTCGGCCAGGCGGCGCTCGGTGATGTCGTTCAGGCTGCCGGCGATGCCCGCGATCCTTTCCTCGTGGTCCTGAACCGGGCGGGCATGCAGGGCCACCCAGCGGAAGCGAGCATCCAGGGTGTTGAAGCGCAGTTCCACGTCCACTTCTTCGGTCCGGCCGGCCAGCAGGTCGTCCCGAGCCGCCTGGAGGCGCGGCAAATCCTCCGAATGGACGAAATCCGCCAGGTCCGTGCCCAGGCTTTCCTTGATGGCCTGGCCGGTGAGGCGCGTCCAGGCCGGATTGAGGAAGCTCAGCTGACCCGACGCGTCAGTCTGGAACAGGGCCTCCTGGACGCTTTCCACCACCCGGCGGTAACGTTGTTCACTTTCCACCCGCTCGCTCACGTCGGTCAGGATGAACAGGTAATGGCTGATGTCGCCGGACGGGTCCCGGACCGGCGAAACGCTCAAATCGCACCAGAACAGGGTGTCATCCTGCCGTCGCAAGCGCAGGGTGGTCCGGTGGGGCCGGCCAGCCAGGATTTGCAGGCGCAATTCGGCCAGGAGATGGGCATCCCGCTGATCCGGCCGCAGCATCATCCAGCTTTGCCCCCGTATGCCCTCGATGGCATAGCCGTTGAGGCGCTCGAACGCCGGGTTCGCATACACGATGGGCTGGCCCGGCAGGCGGGCATCGCAAAGCAGGGTCCCGTTGTCGCTGGCGTCCACCGCCCTGTCTTTCAGGCGCAGGGAATCCTCCAGCGACTGGCGCAACTGCTCGGATTCCTTGCGGCGGGTGATCTCGTGAGCCACGCCGTCGATGTGGTCGGGCCTGCCTTCCTCATCGAAGCTCATCTGGAACCGCTCGTAGATCCAGCGTATCCGCCCCTCGTGGGGCGCAAGCCGGTACACCACGTCGGCGGCGCCCTCGAAGTTGGCCTGGCGGAAGGCCCGCAGGTAGGTTTCCTGATCTTCGGGGTGAATGGCTTCCAGCCAGAACACCCGCCCGGAGCGCAGGGTCTCCTCATCGACCCCGAATATGGCCCGTCCGGCCGGACTGGCATACAGACAGCGCGTCAGATCCAGGTCCACCGCATAGATCATGTCGTGGATGGACGCCAACACCCCCTCCAGGCGACGCTGGGTGTCCGCCAGGTCCCGGGTCCGGGTACGGATCATGGCCTCTTGATCCGCCTGGGCGGCATGCAAGGCTTCAAGCATGTGCTGGAAGGCGGCGGCGAGGACGCCGATCTCGCCTTTGCCCTGGGCCGCGAAGGCCCCGTCCGGGGTCTGTCGCCCTTCCGCCACCGCCTTGGCCAGGGTGCTCAGGTGGCCCAGGGGCCGCACCATGCCAGAAGCCACCCGGCGGGCCAGCCAGGCGGCCAGCATGAAGGCGGCCAGCCCGAAGGCCGCGTAGGCCCAGGCCAGGCGATGGAGGGGGGCCAGGGCCGTGGATTCAGGCAGACCCACGATGACGCCCAGACCCAGGGCATCCACCTGGTGATCACCCGTCAGAGGCTTTTGCGCCAGCATCAACCGCTGGCTTGCCGCCCACGGCCCACCGGCCAGGGTATGGCCTTGGCGGTTCACGAGCCGGCCCTGCATCTCGGCTGGCAGCGAGCTGAAAGCATCGGCGGCGAGGCGGCCCAGATCACTCAACGCCACCACCACCCCCACCACACCCTGGTCCGGGCCGCCCCGCACGGGTACCGCCGACACCAGTAATCCGCCATCGCCGATCAGGGCCAGGCGCGGCGCCCCGTTCCTCCAGGCCGCATAGGCCAGACTCCCGACATCCGGCCAGGCCACACCGCTTTTCCGGGATTCCGCCAGGGTCTGGCCCTGGCCGCCGCGCAAGGCCACCGCCAGCAGATGGGGATCGGCGGCCCGCTGCTCGTCCAGAAACATGCCCAAGGAGCGGCTTGCGCCCCGATTGCCATAGGCTTCCGCCACCAGGGAGCGGGACGACAGCCGGGCCAACTCGTCCAGATCATCGCCCAGCAGATCCTCGACACGCTGGGCGGTCATGCGCGCCTCGCTTTCCAGCATATTGGCGATGTTTTCCTGGGCAATATGGACGCTGGCCAGGTAGGCACCACCGCCCACCATCAGGACCACCAGGCCGGTGATCCCTATCATCGCCTGGGAAATCCGGCTACCCAGGCCTTCACCCAGGAGCCCGCTCCTGGAGGAGACATAGCGGAACAGGCTAGTCGGCATCGCCATGACCGGTTGCCTCGCTCGCCAGGGAACGGGCCCGCGGGCCGGCACCCTTACCCATGTCAGGCCGCCTGTTGGCTAAGGGCATCGACCTCGGCCTCCAGGAGACGCTCCACCGTATCGATCAGCTCCAGGGGGCTGAAGGGTTTTGTCAGATAGGCATCCGCCCCTGCCTTGGCACCGGCCTCCAGGTCCGATTTCTGCCCCCGGGCCGTCAGCATCACCACCCGGGTTCCGCGTAGCCGGGTATCGGCCTTGACACGTGCGCAGACCTGATAGCCATCCAGATCGCCGGGCATCATGACGTCCAGCAGGATCAGGCTCGGCCGCAGGGATTCGGCCATGAACAGGCCCCGGGCGCCATCCTCCGCCTCGTGTACCTCGAAGTCCCCGAAATCCAGGGTCATGCCGATCAGCTTGCGGATGTCGGGCTGGTCTTCCACCACCAAAATCACGTGTTTCATGATGATCTCCATCGTCCTCAATTCAGGGCGGTCGGCCGGCGTCCCGATCTCGCCATGAGCCGTGCCAGGTCCCGGGCGTAGCGCTCGGCCTGGGCAAGGCCCAGGTCCGGATCGATCAGATGTGGGGCGCCTGTGGGCAATTCCACGAGAAACTCGGTATAGGTCCCGTCACCGTCTTCGATGTGGACATGCCCGCCATGCATTTCCACGACCCGCCGCGCCAAGGCGAGGCCCAGGCCCAGTCCCTTGTCAGGCTGTTCTTTGCTGGAAGGAGCCCGATAGAACGGCAGGAACACACGTTCCCGGAGGTGGGCAGGCAAGGCGTGGCCATAGTTGCGCACGCCGAAGATCAGATGGGCGCCGTTCTTGCGGGCGCTCACCATGATGGAGGACCCCATCTTGGCATGGGCCAGACTGTTGCCCAGAAACTCCATCAGAGCCCGGGTGATCCAGGGGCGACTACCATATACAGGCGGCAGTTCCTCCTCGAACCCCGAGAGGTAGATTCGTTGCCGCTGGTTGCCCGCCCGATCCTTGACCGACAGCAGCAACTCTTCCACCAACGCTTTGAGTTCGATGCGATCCTGGCCGACCATGGGCTTACCGGCCACCATGTCTGCCATTGAAATCACTTTAAGCATCTTATTCATCAAGCAGTCACCGCTTGCCCTGGCCTTGGCCGCCAGTTCCGATAACTGCTCATCGCCTTTGTCCGCCTGGCGCAGACGCTCCAGGATGCTTTCCAGGGTCTGCAGGAAATCCTGGATGGGCGTCCGCAATTCGTTATCCAGCAGGCGAAAGACGTTATCGACGGTGGTCTGGTACACGCCGGCCTGGGTGGCGTTGTGCAGCACGAACACCAGATCGTTGCCAACCGGGCTGCCCATCAGGGTCACGCGAAGCACATCCGCGTCGCCCCCCTCCGTAGCCTGGTACTCGAACTTGTCGGGCAGGCTCAGATACTGGCCCACCACGCCCTCCAAGCGCTTGCGCATAGGTGCCGGCAGGCTTTCCACCCGGGTCACCCCCAGCAGCCTGCACGCTTCGGCGCTGGCGAATTTCACCGTGCCTTCCCTTCCGACCAGCAGGATGCCATCCTGAACATTGTCGAACAGCTGCTTCATCCCGGGGTTCATGGCTCACTCCGATACATATCTATCACACGATTCATATGTATCACTTTTACTATTTATAGTAATTGGTAAATTTGTTTCATCCCGTCCCAAGCATGTGCTGATGGCTAATAGTTGATTATAATGATCGGGTATTAATTTCGGAGAGTGTCATGAGCTTGGAATTGCTGCATGCGTCCCTGGAGGGGGACACCCAGCGCGTGGGCAGCCTGCTGGATGCGGGGGCCGATCCCCATTGGGCCGGACCGGATGGCGAAACGCCCTTGATGGCTGCCGCCCAGGGTGGGCACCTGGATACCGTCACCTTGCTGCTCGCCCGGGGAGCCGACGTCAACGCGGCGGATGCCAACGGCTGGACCGCCCTGTTCAAGGCGGCCTACAACCATGAACTGGATTGCGGGTTCGCGCCCGTGGTTCGCGCCCTGGCCGAGGCGGGCGCCAACGTCAACGCCCGCATGTTCTATGGCCTGACTCCGCTGATGCTGGCGGCGGGCGCGGGCGAGGCCGCGGTCTGCGAAGTGCTGCTCCAGTCGGGCGCCGACGTCAAGGCCGCCAACGAGGGCGGCCGCACCGCGCTGGCCATGGCCAAGGAACGGTTCTTCGTGGATGTCATCAACCTGCTCCACGAAGCCGAGGGCTACGTGATGGAAACCGAGGGCGGTGCCTGTCAGAGTACCCGCAAGGGGCCACCGGGCGACGCCAAGGTCGTGAACTTCCTGAAGCGGCCCACCCATTGATCCCGCGCTTGCCGGCGTCTTAGAGACTATTCAGTAGGCTCTTAGCCGGCAGCAATCGTCAGCGCAGGAAATCCCAGCCCTCCCCTTCGGGGGCGCTCCAGGGACCGAACCGCTTTTCCTTGGCATGGCTGGGCGCCGGCTTGGGTGGCGGTGCCGGCGGCGGTGGCGGCGGATCCGGTTTGTCCATCTGGGGCGGGGGAGGCGCCGGAGGCGGCTCTTCCCCGGCCGCGGCGGGCTTGGCGGGTACGACGGGCTTGGCAGGCGCCGGCAGGGTTTTGGGCTTGGCGACAGGCGAAACCGCCGCACCCGGTTTGGCCACCGGACCGGGTTTCGTGGGCTCGGGCTTGGCGGCCGGCGGCGCGGAGGCCTTGTCGATGGGCAGGGGCGCAACCTTGGGGGGTTCCCCCACGGGTACGGCATTCTCCGCATCGAAGGCCCGGGCCCACTCCTCCCAGGTGGGTTCCGGCCGCTCGCTTCCCAGAACCAGGCCTCGCAGGGCCGGTTCCATATCCTTGACGATCTGCACGGCGATCGCGCTGGTGAAGTGGTATTCGGCGGCATCCTCGCCGGGCACGAAAACCGTCATCACCCCAAAAAACCGGCTACCCATGTAAAAGGCGAACGTGGCGGTGCGGTTCATGACCTTGGATTCCAGCACCTGGCCACTGGCCGAATACACCTCGAAGCGGTGGTCGCCGGTCCCGGTCTTGCCGCCGATGACCAGGGACGTGCCATCGCCCAGGGGGAAGGCGCCGCGCAGACGCCGGGCCGTGCCCTCCTGCACGACATTGAGCAAGGCACTGCGTACCACCTGGGAGACCTCGCTCTGGAAAATCCGGCTGGCCTCGGGACGCTGGCGCTTCAGGATGGTGTGGTAGGGCGTGCCCTCGCCGAATTCCAGCCGGGAAAGCGTGATGGGTGGCAGTTTCACTCCATCGTTCAGGATGACCCCCATCAGTTCGGCCAATGCCGCCGGCCGGTCCGCCGAGGAGCCGATGGCGGTGGCATAGGAGGGCACCAAGCTGTCGAAGGGGTACCCCAGTCGGCGCCAGCGCTTGTGGATTTCCTGGAAGGCCTCGATCTCCAGCAGGGAAAGTATCCGGATGTCCTGGGCGTTCTTGTGGCTGGTGTTGATGAGCCAGTCGTAGACCTCCACCCGTTCCTTCTCGCTGGCCTTGGTGATCTCGCTCCAGCCGGCTTTGGGGTGGGCGCGCAAGTAGGCCACCAGCCAGAGTTCCAGCGGATGAATCTGGGCAATGTAGCCCCGGTCCGAGAGACTGAATTTATCCGGGCCGTAGGTTTCATAGAGGTACTGGAAATCTCCCTCGTCCAGGTTGGCCGGATTGTTCAGGCGTCCCCGGATGAAGCCGCTGAAGGTGGCCACGTCCGCCCGGGGCTCCAGATAGCGGTAGACGGCAGCCAGCCGCTTGGGGTTGGCGGTCAGGTGGTTGAGAAGGGCCGCGGTAGTCTCATCCGGGGTCAATCCCTTGTACTTCTTCATGAACCGGGCCAGGAAGGACTTGCCCTCCTTGTCGGCGAACTGCTTGAGATAGTCCTCGCGGCGGGGATCGTCGGGATCGGCAAGAATGCGGGCCGCCCCGTTGGGGTCCCGGTACATGAAGTGCCGGACGATGTCCCGCATCAGGCGGATGAAGGGCAGGTTCACGGAATTTCGGGTGGCCTCCCACAGGTCCATGGTCTTGTGGTTGTCGTCGCTGTGGAAGTTGGCGAAGTGATGGACGCCGCCCCCCGTGAAGAAGGCCTCCGCCGGGCTGGCGGAATAGGTGCGGCTCATGGCCGCTTCCAGCATGGGCGTCAGGGAGCGGTCTTCGGCGTTGGCCAGGTAATTGATGGCCCACTGGCTGAGGATGTCCTTTTCAGGGACTTTGAGCCGCAGCAGCTTGTCCCGGGGCAGGCCCTGGTACTGCTCCCGCAGTTCGGCCACCAGTTGCAGATAGGTGATGAGGGTGCGCAGCTTGGCCGAGGAGCCCATGTCCAGCTTGGCGCCCTTGTTGATGTCGAAGGGCTGGTTCAGGTTGTCGGCCTGGACCCGGAGGAGGGCCCCGTCGTCGGTATTCTCGTAGAGGGTGAAGCTGTAGATGGGCTTCGAGAGGTCGTTGTCCTGAGACAGCAGGTACTGGCCATACAGCCCCGCCGCCTCCACCACCACCGGGTCGGAAAGGCGGCGCAGAAAGGAGGACACCGCCCGCTGGGTGGGCCCATGCAGGGTGGCGCTGGCCTTCAGGTCCAGCCGGTCCAGGTCATAGAGGCGCGGCACGTTGAGCCGGCCGGACAATTCCACGCGCAGGGCGTTGGCCGCCTTGTTCTCGACGAATTCGCCCTTGCCGCTCTTGCCATTGGTATGAAAAGCGATGCGCTCCCGCAGGCCGGCATCCCGGAAGGCCGGAGTGATGACCTTGGCGTCGGCCAGGAGGCGCAGATAGACGTTGGTGTGCTCGTCCAGGTGATCCCGGCCCGCCAGCAGGTAGTAGGAAGGCTTGCGCTGGGAGATGAGCAGCGCCAGTACGTGCTTGTAGGCCCGGGCCGCCTCCGGGGTGGGCTGGGGCAGCCGCAGGAGCTGGTTGACCCGCTCGAACTCCAGCCCGAACCAGGCATGCAGGCCGTCGCCGATGCCGTTGACTTCGCCGAAGCCGGGCGCCGCGGCCAGGGGCACGGTATTGAGATAGTCGAGGACGATGCGGCGCCGGGTGGCCCGGGTATCCTCGCCGTTCAGATAGGCCCTGATGGAAGCGGAGGCCATCTGCCCCAGCTTGTCCGTGGCGGTCATGGTGAGGCCATCGGGTGAATGCCGGTATTTCTCGATCTGGGTCGCCAGGGTGGACCCGCCCGGCACGTTGCGGGACGGATCGATGGCCTGCAGGATCTTTTCCAGGAGGGCGGCGCCGAAGCGGTCCCATTCCACCGCCGGGTTGCGCTGGGGGTGGTTGGGGTCCAGCAGTTCCCGGTTCTCGATGAACAACAGGGTATTCGCGACCACCGCCGGCACGTCGTTGAAATCCGGATAGGTCTGAGCGGGATGGTGCACCTCGTGCAGCGGGTCGCCCCGGCAATCGAGGATATTCAGGCCCGCCACGGATTTCTCGGAATAGGGCATGAAGAGTCCGAAGTCATCGACCCGCGCCATGTCGGGCGAGATCCTGGCCTGCTCGGTGACCTCGAAGCCCTGGGTTTTCAGGCGTTTGATGAAGCCCGGCAGACCCACGTAGCCCAGGCGAATGTCGTAGGGCCCCGCCGAGGGCGCGCGGAACGCCTTGTCTTCCCCCGGCTCCAGCTGAAAAGTCAGGCGCTTGCCATAGCCCGCCAGCACCATGGCCTGGAAGGGCGAGGCAATGAGCTCATAGGCGGCGATCAGGGCCCCCACCAGGATCATCACGCCCACGAAGGTCCAGAACCAGGGGCCGAATCGCCGGGGCTTCCTGGGCGGCAACGCCTCCGGCGGGGGCGGGTGAATGGGCCCGGTGCTGGTTTCCGTCATGTTGTCGTTATCAGTGGACACGGGGCTTCCTCATGCTTGGGGGAACTCTCCCAGCCAATCCCGGGCCCTCAGGAAATCACTGTACAGCCGGGCCTCCGGCGTACCCAGCTCCGGCTTCCAGTCGTAGCGCCATTTCACCAGGGGCGGCATGGACATGAGGATGGATTCGGTGCGGCCGCCGGATTGCAGGCCGAACAGGGTGCCCCGGTCGAAGACCAGGTTGAATTCCACATAGCGGCCCCTCCGGTAGAGCTGGAAATCCCGCTCCCGCTCGCCGTAGGGCGTGTCGGCCCGGCGCTCCAGGATGGGCACATAGGCGGAGAGAAAGTGGTCGCCCACCGATTCGGTGAGGTTGAAACACTGCTCGAACGCATCGGCGTTGACCGCCGATGCGTTCCCCTCTCCCCCGGCCCCTCCCCCGCCTACGGGGGAGGGGAGGGAAGAAAGATCGTCGAAGAAGATGCCGCCCACGCCCCGGGGCTCGTTGCGGTGCTTGAGGAAGAAATACTCGTCGCACCATTTCTTGAAGCGCGGATACAGGCTGGGATCGAAGGGATCCAGGGACTTGCGGCACATGGTGTGGAAATGCACCGCGTCCTCCTCGAAACCATAGTAGGGGGTGAGGTCCATGCCGCCGCCGAACCACCACACGGGATCCTCGCCGTCCTTCTCGGCCACGAAGAAGCGTACGTTCATGTGGGAGGTGGGCGCGTAGGGATTGCGCGGATGCATGACCAGGGACACCCCCATGGCCTCCCAACGCCGTCCCGCCAGTTCCGGCCGGTGGGCCGAGGCCGAGGGGGGGAGTTTCGCGCCCATGACGTGGGAGAAGTTGCAGCCGCCCCGTTCCAGGACGTTGCCCTCCTCCACCAGGTAGGAATAGCCGCCGCCGCCCTCGGGCCGCTCCCAGCCGTCCCGGCGGAAGGTCTTGCCGTCCACCTGCTCCATGCGTTCGACGATGAGTTCCTGGAGCTCCAGGAGGAATTCCTTGACGCGTTCCTTGTTCATGGCGGCGGGGTGAGTGGCGGAATCTGCGGATTTTAGCAGCCCGGCCGCGATCTCACCCCCACAGGCTCAGGGGCGGATCGGCGATGACGGCGCGCAGGATGTCGCCCCGGCTGACGAAGCCCACCAG
>DAOQNK010000077.1:0-2489 GCA_035332045.1 Thiobacillaceae bacterium
GCTTCCTGGCCCCGGTTCCAGACCGAGACCATGAGCTGGCCCTGGTAGTCGGAGTCGATGAGGCCCACCAGGTTGCCCAGCACCACGCCGTGCTTATGGCCCAGCCCGGAGCGGGGCAGGATCATGGCGGCGTAGCCCGGATCGGCCAGATGCATGGCCAGGCCGGTGGGGATCAGCCGGGTCTCCCCGGGGTTGAGCACCACCGCGTCGTCTAGGCAGGCGCGCAGGTCCAGGCCGGCGCTGCCGGCGGTGGCGTAGTGGGGGAGTTGGTCGCGGACGCGTGCGTCCAGGATTTTCAGGTCGACTTGCATGGGGCTCACTGATACCGGGTGTTGTAAAGCTGGGCGATATGGGCGACGAGGCGGCGGGCCTGGGTGCGCTTGTCGGCCTTGGCGAGGACGTGCTTGCCGGCCTCGTCCAGCAGGATGAGCTGGACCTGGTCGCTGCCGATGGCCTCGTTGACGTCGTTGGCGACGATGAGGGGCAGGTGCTTGCGCCGGCGCTTGAGCTCGGCGTACTCCTCCAGGTTTTCGCTTTCGGCGGCAAAGCCCACGCAGAAGGGCGGCTTGGGCCGGCTGCTGATGTTGGCCAGGATGTCCGGATTGGGCGCCAGTTCCAGGGTGAGGATATGGGCGTCCTTCTTGATCTTCTGCTCGCTGCGGTTGAGCACGTAGTAGTCGGCCACGGCGGCGACGCCGATGAAGATGTCGGCCTCGTCGGCGGCGGCTTCCACCGCCGCCAGCATGTCCTGGGCACTGGTCACCGCCACGGTTTTGGCCGCCCGGGGCGGCGGCAGGCAGGTGGGGCCGGAGACCAGGGTGACCTCCGCGCCCGCTTCCAGGGCGGCCCGGGCCACCGCGTAGCCCATCTTGCCGGAGCTGGAATTGGTGATGCCACGCACCGCGTCGATGGGTTCGAAGGTGGGTCCGGCCGTGATGAGCACTTTGAGTCCCCCCAGGCGCTTGGGCTGGAAGCGGCCTTCCAGGGCTTCCAGCAGATACTCCGGTTCCAGCATGCGGCCGAAGCCCACCTCGCCGCAGGCCTGCTCGCCGCTGTCCGGGCCCAGGAGGGTCACGCCGTCGGCCTGGAGTTGCGCCGCGTTGCGCTGGGTCGGGGCCGCCTCCCACATCTGCCGGTTCATGGCCGGGGCCAGCAGCAGGGGGCAGTCCCGGGCAAGGCACAGGGTGGACAGCAGGTCGTCGGCCCGGCCGTGCACCAGCTTCGCCATGAAATCCGCCGAGGCCGGGGCCACCAGAATGGCGTCGCTGCCCCGGGTCAGGTCGATGTGGGCCATGCCGTTGTCCACCCGCTCGTCCCATAGGTCGGTGAACACCGGGTGGCCGGTGATGGCCTGGAAGGTGGCGGCGCCGACGAAATGGCGGGCCGCCTCGGTCATCACCACCTGCACGTCCAGTCCGTCCTTCACCATCAGCCGGGCCAGTTCCGCCGCCTTGTAGGCGGCGACACCGCCGGTCACGCCGAGCACGATGCGTTTGAGTTCCATGGGATTTCCTCAGGCGTCCTCGAATACCGCGTCCAGGCCGGCGGCGAAATCCAGGCTTTTCAGGACCAGGCCTTGGTCGCTTTCGCTGGCCGCCAGCAGCCAGTCGCCGTTATCCATGCGCCGGAACACTTCCACGCGCCGGTGCTCCGGGTCGATCAGAGCGTATTCAGAAAGGCTGTCCAACTGCCGGTAGAAGGCGAATTTCTCACCCCGGTCATAAGCGGCGGTGCTGTCCGACAAGACCTCGATGAGCACCTTGGGATGATGCATGGCCAGATCGGCCCTCAGATCGTCCGGGTGGCAGGTAACCAGCACGTCCGGGTAGAACACCGCGTCGGCCGCATCCACTTCCACCCTCATGTCGGCCATGAAGGCGCGGCAGGGGCCGCCGCGCAGGTGATCCTTCAGCAAGGCGAAGCAGTTGCCTGTGATGGTTACGTGTGTACGTCTTGCCCCCACCATGGCGAACACCTCGCCGGCGACGAACTCGTGCTTGTTCGGTTGCTGGTTTTCCCAAGTGACGAACTCAGCCCTGGTCAAAGTGGCTTGCGTTTGTGGCAGGCCCATGGCTCCACCTCTGTAGGCAATCGATGGCGTGATTGTAGGCCAGCTATTCATCGCCCTGCTCCATCATTCCAAACCCAGGATTTGCAGATTTCTCGATGTGACGCCAACGCGCTTCCAAAGGTGGCGCGCCAAAGCAACTATCCTCCTTACAGGAGGCCTCTATGGACCAATTCACCCGCATCCTCAAGCTGCACCAACTCCTGAAAAACCGGCACCGGCGGCCGGTGCCCATTAGTGTCATCACGGAAAAGCTGGAATGCTCCATGTCCACCGCCAAGCGAGCCATCCGCGAGCTGCGCGACCTGCTCCACGCCCCACTGGAATACGACCGGCGTGCTCATGGCTACCACTATGTGACTGACGGAGACAGCTTTGAACTGCCCGGCCTTTGGTTCAGCCGGGAAGAGCTGCGCACCCT
>DAOQNK010000077.1:2589-6128 GCA_035332045.1 Thiobacillaceae bacterium
GTAGATGACGAAACCCTGTCCAGGGTCTTCGATGCCAGCTATGGCATCTATTCCGGCGAACCCACCGCCTGGGCAGTGCTGTGCTTCAGTCCGGAGCAGGCCGTCTGGGAAGCGGGGGCGATCTGGCATCGCGACCAAGAGGCGCGCTACCTGGAGGACGGCCGTTACGAACTCCGGATTCCCTTCTCCTCCACCAACGAGATCATCCACGAAATCCTGGCCCGCATCCCGGACGTGGAAGTGGTCTCGCCCCCCGAGTTGCGAGCCCTGGTTCAGGCAAGACTGGAGGAAGGCATCTGGCGGCTGAAAGAAAAAAAGTCACCGCCCTGAACCACTGTGTCAGGTTCTGACACACCACCCCCCCTATCCTGTCTTTACACCCGCCCCAGGCGGATTTGCCATTTCGACAGGAAACCAGCATGAACCTTTCAACCACCATCGACTCCGCCAACCCCCGCCATCGCTGTTGCGGCGACACCCTGCGTTACCGGGTGCAGGCGGAGAAGACCCTGGCCCAGGAAGATCTGCGCGTCAGCGTCACCGTCACCGCGGTGGTCCCCACCCGGGACATGAGCCAGAGCGAACTGGACAGCCGCATTCGTAGCGCCCTGAAGACCTTCATGCCCATCGACTGGGTGTTCAGCCGAATCGCCCGTCAGTCCGATGCCCTGGGCTACGAGCGCATCACCCTGCGCGCCTCGGGCCGGGCACCGGCGGAAACCTGCTATGGTCTGGCTGAGCGGGCCCGGGAAGCCAGCAGCCAGGGCCTCTCAATCGAGCGTCCGGAAGTGGATTACAGCCTCTCAAACAGCCGCATGAACGAGATACTTCAGGCCTTGCGTCTGGAAACCCTGCGTCAGGTGCGGGAGCAGATTCCCCCGCTGAACGAGGCCACGGGACGGGCATGGCGCATCGGTGACATCGAGTTCGGGATCGAAACCGCCTCGGACTACGATCGCTTCATGAGTTCCAGCAACCGCTACACCGGCAAGGGCGCCTATCGCGACTCGGGGCGGGAAGAACTCGAAGCGGAAGCCGAAGGCCTGGTGGGCGCGGAGCGCATCACCCTGATCAGCATGGTGACCCTGCGGGCAGCCGAGATCCTGGCGAACTGACGAAGAGGACAAGCATGCTCGGCGCCATCATCGGAGACATCATCGGATCGGTGTGGGAATTCCACCGCATCAAGACCAAGCACTTCCCCCTGTTCGGCGAGAAGAACGGCATCACCGACGACAGCATCCTCACCGTGGCGGTAGCCGACGCCCTGCTCCATGACCGGGACCCGGCCGAAGCCCTGCGCGACTGGGCGCGCAAGGTCAAGCCGGGCCGGCACGTGGCCGGTTACGGGAAGAGGTTCATCAACTGGGCGGCCGCCCCCACGGTGCAGCCGCCTTACGGCAGTTTCGGCAACGGCGGCGCCATGCGGGTCAGTCCCGCCGCCTTCCTGGCCACCAGCCTGGAGGACTGCCTGGACAAGGCGCGACGGGTCACGGAGGTTACCCACAATCACCCGGAAGGCATGAAGGGCGCCCTGGCCACCGCCCACGCCATCTGGCTGGCGCGTCAGGGAGAGTCTGCCGCCGCCATCCGGATCGCTGTCGCCGAGAACTATGGTTACGACATGAGCCGGAGTGTGGACGAGATTCGCGCCGTCCACGTCTATAACGAAACCGCCGCCGGTTGCGTGCCCGAGGCCCTCACCTGCGCCCTGGAGGCAACGGATTTCGAGGATGCGATTCGGAATGCGGTGTCATTGGGTGGGGATGCGGATACGTTGGCGGCGATTGCGGGGGGATTGGCAGAGGCGTTGTATGGCATACCTATAATATTCAAAAGTAACGCACAGCTTTATTTGTCAGAATCAATTGTTGAAATACTCGACTTGGCATACAGATTTTCAGTTGTCACTTCGCGTGGCCAAGATACACAAAATCGGTTGTAATCATGGGGGCAGGCGATATGGATGTGGTGCCTTTTCTAAGACGAATGTGCGATGAGGTAGAGCGCAGTGCTGGCACATATATGCCATTACTACGCAAGGACGTTCCCGCTATTCCGATCCCATTCTTTGGAAAGATCAATTCAGCATCTGTGCTGACAGTGGGCGTAAACCCATCGCCGGGCGAGTTTGGGGGGGCTAGAATACAATATTGGGAAAATATATCGGATACAACCCACCTCGCCGTCAGATTGACTGACTATTTCAATGGCACGCACCATCCATGGTTCGATACATGGCGAAAGGCACTTGCCTTGCTCGATGTCTCCTATGAGAAAGGCAGGGTCGCACATGTTGATTTATCACCCAGAGCCACCATTCCGATGGCGCAAGTTCAAGATATAAATTTGTTTCTTGCCATGGTTAGACATGACATCAAGTGGTTTTTTGAAATTCTATCCGAGCTATCATCTATCAAATTGGTGTTGCTTGCTGGCAGCGTAACAAAAAAACACTACATTAATAATTTTATCAAGAAATCTGCTTCAGAACACGGATATCGTTTCGATGGTACTGCCGAAAGGACGGGAAAGGGCAGAATTGGCAATTACGAATTCATTAATAACGGCAAAGCCTTTAGTTGTTTTTATTGCAGTGTATCACCCAGTTCTAGATCCCGTGGCTTGCTGATAGAAAGAATTGGAGAAAACAGTACACGATTAAAGTCGCTCATTCACGGCACTGATTCGGATGTGTGATTGTCGGGTCAACCAGGATGATCGCCGCCTTATCTGTCCTCTATTCCAGATCGATGCTTGCAGATGCCGACAGCTACTCCCCCAGCGCCATGAAGCCCCAAGCCGTAGTGGCCTCCTGGCAGTCCCTGGGCATCCCCCTGCACATCCTCGCCCCTGATCCCATCACGCCGGACGACCTCTGCCTTGCCCACGCCAAGCACTATGTGGACGGTGTGCTGTCTGGTGATATCGCCAACGGCTTCGGCACCCACGATCCCCAGGTGGCCAACTCCCTCCTCTATACCAACAGCGCCATGCTGGCCGCCGCCCGGGTGGCACTGGAGAGCGGCGGGTTCGCCGTGGCGCCCTGCTCCGGTTTCCACCACGCCGGGTACGATTTTGGCGGCGCGTTCTGCACCTTCAACGGCCTGGTGGTAGCGGCCCAGTGGCTCAAGTCGCGGGGGCTGGTGAACCGGGTCGGCATTCTGGATTTCGACATGCACTACGGCAACGGCACCGACGACATCCTTGCCCGCCTCAGCCTGGACTACGTGCGCCACTACACTGCCGGCGCCGATTGGCATGAGGCCTGGGACGGCGAGGACTTCCTCGATGCGATCGACGGCATCGTGGAGGCCATGGCGGACTGCGATCTGATCCTCTACCAGGCGGGTGCCGATCCCCACGTGGACGATCCCCTGGGCGGCTTTTTGACCACCGAACAACTCCTGGTGCGGGACCGGCGGGTGTTCGCCGCCGCCCGGGCCAGGAAGCTCCCGGTGGCCTGGAACCTGGCGGGCGGTTATCAGCGGGATGCCTCCGGTGGGATTCGGCCCGTCCTCGACATCCACGACAACACC
>DAOQNK010000077.1:6228-11970 GCA_035332045.1 Thiobacillaceae bacterium
CGCCGTTCCATGGGCGCGGACACCGACAGCCCGGCCACGGCGTTGCCCGTGGCATCCCGCACCAGGGCGCCGATGCAGCCCACCCCCAGTTCCGCTTCCTCGTCGTCCAGGGCGTAGCCCCGGGCGGTGCTGGCGCCCACGTCTTCCAGCAGTTTCTGCAGGTCGGCCCGGGTGTTGGGGGTGTAGGCGGTGAGCTTGGTGCGCCGGGCGTAGTCGCGGATGGCGGCGGCGCCGGCTTCGCCTAGCATGAGCTTGCCCACGGCGGTGACGTGGAGGGGGGCCCGGCTGCCCACCACCTGTTCCACCCGCATCATGCGGTTGGGGGTGACCCGCTCCACGTAGACCACTTCGTCGCCCTGGCGGACGGTGAGGTTCACCGTCTCGCCCACCTGGTCGCGCAGAGCTTCCATTTCCGGCCGGGCGGCGGCACGCACGTCCAGGCCCACCCGGGCCTTGGCGGCCAGGCGCAGCAGATGGGGGCCAAGCCGGTAGTGGCCCTGCTCGTCCCTGGCGACGAAGTCGTGGACGGCCAGGGCACCCAGGATGCGGAAGGCGGTGGAAGGATGCAGACCGGTTTCCGCCGCCAGGATCTTCAGGGAGGCGCCGTCTCCCTCGCTGGCGAGGGCATCCAGCAGGGCGGCCAAGCGGTCGATGACCTGTATTGAAGAGGTGGTTTCGATTTTCATGTTTCACATTATGAAATAGAAACTGCATTGTGAAAAGTTGAGTAATTAGGTAGGCTTTGTTCACCCAATGCGGAACAAGGAGCCCGACATGAATGCCACCACCCAAGACGCCCTGCTCGCCCCCGCTTTCTGTGAAGGCATCCAATACTACGGACCTGCCTGGCCTGGCTTCGAAACCCATGGTGCGGCACCGGCCATCCCGGAAGGGAAGAAGGCCATCGCCGGCACCAACGCCCCCGGCGTTGCCTACCAGACCCTGCTGGCCGCCGACGCCCTGCGCTATCTGACCCTGCAAATCTGCGGCGCCAAGGCTTCCGGCCACCCGGGGGGCTTCGCCTCCAGCGCCGAGGCCTATGCCTCCCTGGTCATGCTGGGCCACACCAACATCGTCACCGAGGTGGGCCATCACGCCCCCGGCTTTTATTCCGCCATGTTCCTGGACCGTTCCCTGGAGGACATGGGCATCCAGACCGTCCAGCAGATGCGCGACCGCTTCCGGGAAAAGCACGGCCTGCTGGGCCACCTGTCCGGGGCCATCCCTGGCCTGCTGGCCCCCGCCGGTCCCCTGGGCCAGGGTCAGCACTTCGCCATGGCCGGCGCCCTGCTGCATCCGGGGGTGCTGTTCCCGGTGACCATTGGCGACGGTGGCATGGGTGAGCCCTACGTGCTGAACGCCATGATGCACTTCAACACCGCCTACCCGAAGGTGACCAACTACCTGCCGGTGCTCATCTGGAACGGCTTCAGCCAGGAGCACCACGCCATGTGCGCCACCTGGAGCAACGAGCAGATGGCCGCCTACTGGAAGGGCCACGGCTTCGAGAGCGTGTTCCTGGTGGACGCCAAGCAGTTCGACGACCGGGACCAGGTGGGCGCCTACGTGGACAGCACCGCCTTTTCCTTCGACCGGCGCCTGGCCTTCGCCGCCGCCGTGCTCCAGGCCGCCGAGAGCGCCGCGAAGCATGCCTTGTCCGGCCGCCGGGCGGTGCTCATCGTCAAGCAGCTGAAGGGGGCCGGGGTGCACAAGGTGGGGGCCAAGGCCCACAACCTGTATCCCGCCGACACCCTGGACGCGGAGCACATCAGCGAGGGCCTGAAGCGCCGCGCCCTGAGTCCGGACGCCTGGCGACTGGTGCGGGACAACTTCTCCCGGGCTGGCGGCGGCCCCGCCGCGAAGACCGCGGTGACCGAACATGTGCTGGACATCGTGCCCCTGCCGGAACTGCCCATCCGTGAATTCGCGAAGGGTGAAAAGCAGGTGCCTGCCACCGCCTTCGGTGGCCTGGTGGCGGCCGTGGGCCAGTCGGATCCCTATTTCGTGGTCACCAACGCGGACGGCAACGAGGCCTCGGCCATGGCCAACATCAACCAGGCCCTGAAGATCCGCCATCCGGTGGAAGACGCTCTCTACAACCAGGAGCCTGGCGGCCAGGTCTACGAGCCCCTGAACGAGGACGCCTGCGCCGGCCTGGCGGCGGCTCTGGCCCTGTTCGGGGCCCGCTCGGTGTGGCTGTCCTACGAGAGCTTCGCCATCAACGGCTGGCCCATCGTCCAGACGGTGACCCAGGCCATGGCCGAGCTGCGCCGCAAGACCCCGTCCTTCGTCTGCATGTTCACCGCCGGCGCCCTGGAACAGGGTCGCAACGGCTGGACCCACCAGCGTCCGGAGATCGAGAACTACTTCGCCGCCCAGATGCGCAACGGCAACGTCTACCCGCTGTTCCCCTGCGACGCCAACCAGATCCAGGCGGCCTACGAGTGGGCCTTGAACACCCACAACAAGGGCATCGCCATCATCGCTTCCAAGAGCCCGCTGCCGGTCCACACGACCATGGCACAGGCCCGGGATGGGATCGAAAAAGGCGCGACGAGCCTGTACGAATCGGCGTCCGGCGACAGGACCGTGGTGTTCGCCGTCACCGGCGACATGGCCCTGCTGCCCGTGTTCGAGGCCAAGGACAGGCTGGAGGCGGCGGGGCGCAAGGTGCGCATCGTTTCCGTGGCCAACCCCCGCCGCCTGTACCGGTCCACGGACGTGGCCTGGGACACGGTGTCGGAGCCGGACGGCGACTTCATGGCGGACGCGGACTTCGACGCCCTGTTCGATGGCGACGCGCTGATCGGCGTCACCGGCGGCCCCGCCGGCCCCCTGGAGCCGGTGATGTTGCGCACCCGTGCGGCCCGCCGCGACGTCTTCGCCTGGAAGCGGGGCGAGACCACCGCCAGCCCGGGGGAAATCATGGCCTTCAACGGCATCACCGCCGAGGCCATGGTGGCGCGGGTGAATACCCTCCTTGGCTGACCTAAGGGTTCCCCCCTTTGAAAAGGGGGGACAGGGGGGATTCCCAGGCATGGCCCAAGTATCCAGCTTGAATCCCCCCAGCCCCCCGTTTCCAAAGGGGGGAGTAACTGGCAACTCATGAGGCCAAACGCCATGACCAACACCAAGATCATCGTCCTGGACGACGACCCCACCGGCTCCCAGACGGTCCATTCCTGTCTGCTGCTGACCCGCTGGGATGCGGCCACCCTGCAGGAGGCCCTGCTGGACGAGGCACCCCTGTTCTTCGTGCTCACCAACACCCGGGGCATGGACGCGGCGCGGGCCGCCGCCGTCACCGGCGAGGTCTGCGACAACCTGAAGCTGGCCCTGGCGGATCTGGCGGCGGGCGGACGGCGCATCCAGCCCATCCTGGTGAGCCGCTCAGACTCCACCCTGCGGGGCCACTACCCGGTGGAGACCGATGTCATCGCCGACAAGCTGGGGCCCTTCGACGCCCACTTCCTGGTGCCCGCCTTCTTCGAGGGCGGCCGCTTCACCAAGGACGGCATCCACTACCTGATGGTGGACGGCCAGCCGACCCCGGTCCACGAGACCGAGTTCGCCCGGGATTCCGTGTTCGGCTACCGCCACAGCTATCTGCCGGACTATGTGGAGGAAAAAACCCGGGGGCGGATCCAGGCGGGGGAGGTGGAACGCTTCCGCCTGGAGGACGTGCGGGGCAATGTCGCCCGGAGACTCCTGGGCCTCTCGGGCAACCGCTGCTGCGTGGTGGACGCGGAAACCCAGGCGGACCTGGACCACTTCGCCGCCCAGGTGGAGGCCGCCGCCGCCCAGGGCAAGCGCTTCCTGTTCCGCTCCGCCGCCAGCCTGCTCACCGCCCTGGCCGGGCTGCCGCCCCAGCCGGTGGCGGCAGCGGCCATGCGTGCCTACACCCGGGGCGGCCGGCCCGGCGCGGTCATCGTCGGCTCCCATGTGAAGAAGACCACGGCGCAACTGGAGCGCCTGCTGGCCGAGCCCGGCGTGACGGCCCTGGAGGTGGATGTGGACCGCATCCAGCCGGAGCGGCCGCGCCTGCTGGCCGATATCCTGGCCCGGGCCGCCGCCGCCCACGCCGCCGGCCTCACTCCGGTGGTCTTCACCAGCCGCGCTGAGCGGCAGTTTCCCGATCAGGCCCAGCGCCTGGCCTTCGGCGAGGCCGTCTCCGCCTTTCTCATGGACGTGGTGCGGGGCCTGCCGCCCACCCTGGGCTTCCTGGTCAGCAAGGGCGGCATCACCTCCAACGATGTGCTGTCCGACGGCCTGGCCCTGAGGACGGCGCGGGTGCTGGGCCAGGTGCTGGCGGGCTGCTCGGTGGTGCGCTGCCCGGCGGATCATCCCCGCTTCCCGGACCTGCCGGTGGTGATCTTCCCCGGCAACGTGGGGGACGAGGCCGCCCTGGCCACGGTGGTCCGGCGCTTTTCGGAGAAATCCGCCCCGGGCGGTTCCGCCCGGCATAATCCGCGGCATGAAGCCTGCCTTTCTCTCTGAGCTGCGCGCCGCCCTGCCCGCCCACGCCCTGCTGGTGGAGGCGGAGGCCCTGCGCCCCTATGAGTGCGACGGCCTGTCCGCCTATCGCCAGGTGCCCCTGGCCGTGTGCCTGCCGGACAGCCTGGAGCAGGCCCGGGCCGTGCTGCGCGCTTGTAGTACCCATGGCGTGCCCGTGGTGGCCCGGGGCGCCGGCACCGGCCTGTCCGGCGGCGCCCTGCCCCTGGCGGACGGGGTGATCCTGTCCCTGGCCCGCTTCAACAGGATATTGGCGATCGACCCGGCCAACCGCCTGGCCCGGGTGCAGCCGGGCGTGCGCAACCTGGCCATTTCCGAGGCCGCCGCCCCCCACGGCCTGTATTACGCCCCGGACCCTTCTTCCCAGATCGCCTGCTCCATCGGCGGCAACGTGGCGGAGAACTCCGGCGGCGTGCACTGCCTGAAGTACGGTCTCACGGTCCACAACGTCCTGGCGGTAAAGATGCTGACCCTGGACGGGGAGCTCATCGAACTGGGCCTGGACGCCCTGGACAGCCCGGGCTACGACCTGCTGGCCCTGATGAACGGCTCCGAGGGCCTGCTGGGGGTGGTGGTGGAAGTCACCGTCAAGCTGCTGGTGAAGCCGGAGCGGGCCCAGGTGGTGCTGGCCGCCTTCGACTCGGTCGAAGCCGCCGGGGCGGCGGTGGCGGACATCATTGCCGCCGGCATTCTGCCCGCCGGCCTGGAGATGATGGACAACCTGTCCATCCGCGCCGCCGAGGATTTCGTCCACGCCGGCTATCCCACCGAGGCGGCGGCCATCCTGCTGTGCGAACTGGACGGCGCCAACGCCGAGGTGTCCGAGCAGATCATGGCGGTGCGGGAGGTGCTGCTGAAGGCCGGCGCCAGCGAAGTGCGCACCGCCGCCGACGAGGCCCAGCGCCTCAAGTTCTGGGCCGGGCGCAAGGGGGCCTTCCCGGCGGTGGGCCGCATCAGTCCGGACTACTACTGCATGGACGGCACCATCCCCCGCAAGCACCTGGCTTTCGTGCTGCGCCGCATCGCCGAGCTGTCGGCCCAATACGGCCTGCGGGTCGCCAACGTGTTCCATGCCGGCGACGGCAACCTGCACCCCCTCATCCTGTTCGATGCCAACCAGCCCGGCGAACTGAAGAAGGCCGAGGACTTCGGCACCGACATCCTCACCCTCTGCGTGGAAGTGGGCGGCACCGTCACCGGCGAGCACGGCGTGGGCGTGGAGAAGCTGGA
>DAOQNK010000078.1:0-11932 GCA_035332045.1 Thiobacillaceae bacterium
GCCGCCGCGAAAGCCGCCCGCAAGGACATCAACATCGCCGTCTACCGGGACCAGATGAAGGAAATGGAGGCCGACCGGGCCAACGGCCTGCTCTCCGAGGACCAGTTCCAGACCGCCAAGGTGGAACTGGAAGCCCGCCTGGCCGAGGACGCCCTGGCCCAAGCGGACAAGACCATGGCCCCGGTGGCCAGCCGCCGCCTGGGCTTCACCCTGGCGGGCGCCCTGCCCCTGGCGGCCTTCGGCCTGTACTTCTGGCTGGGCAACCCCATGTCCCTCATCAGCATCGCCGAGGCCCAGGCCAACCCGGCCGCCCCCGAAGGGGCCGTCCAGGGCGAGCACGACGTCATGAAGATGATCCAGCAGGTGGAAGAGAAGACCCGCAAGGATCCCAACGACGGCGAGGCCTGGACCATGCTGGCCAAGACCTACGCGGTGGTGGGCCATTGGCCCGAGGCCCTCAACGCCTATGAGAAGGCCTACAAGCTGCGGCCCGACGTGCCCGCCGTCATGACCGGCTACGCCGAAGCCCTGGCCATCAAGAACAACCGCGTTCTCCAGGGCGAACCCATCAAGTTGATCCTCCAGGCCCTGGAAAAGGACCCCAACGACATGAAGGGCCTGGAACTGGCCGGCATCGCCGCCTTCCAGGAGAAGAACTTCGCCAAGGCCGCCTTCTACTTCAAGCACCTCTACAAGCAGTTGCCGCCCGACTCGCCCTACGCCCAGGACATCCTCGAAGCCCAGAAGGAAGCGACCCGTCTGTCCCGCGGCGGCGTCACGGGCCTGGACAACCTCTCCGACCAGGGCGGCGGCCCGGACAAGGCCGCCGCGACCCCGGGGGCCACCATCCACGGCCACGTGGACATCTCCCCCGCCCTGAAGGGCAAGTACAGCGAGAAGGACACCATCTTCCTGTTCGCCCGCGCCGCCGGTGGCGGCGGTGCCCCGGTGGCCGCCCTGCGGGCCAACGCCAACAAGTTCCCCCTGGAATTCGAACTCAGTGATGCCCTGGCCATGAATCCGGACAGCAAGCTGTCCAAGTTCAAGGAAGTGAAGCTCACCGCCCGCATCTCCAAGTCTGGCGACCCCATGGGCGGTGCCGGCGACCTGGAAGGCAGCCTCGAGAGCGTCAAGGTGGGCGCCAAGGACGTGAAACTGGTCATCGACAAGGTCAAGCCCTGACCCTTTCGCCCCGCCCGCCCAGGCCCGCCCCGCGCGGGCCTTTTCATTGGGAGACCACGGCATGACCCTGACCCTGGCGTTCACCCCCTCCGCCGGCAAGAAAAAGGCCCTACGTGACGGCCTCTCCGCCGTGGTCCGTGTCGGCAACCAGCTCTGGCTCGCCAACGACGAAAGCCTGAGCCTGGAACGCCTGACCCTGGAAGGCGACCGGGCGGGCGCGCACGTCTCCTTCCCCCTGGCCGACTGCCTGGACCTGCCCGCCCCTCCCGATGGCGACGACTTCCAGGAAGCCGACATCGAAGGCCTGGACTGGGCCGACGGCTGCCTCTGGCTCACCGGCTCCCACAGCCTCAAGCGCAAGCAACCCAAGCCCGGCGACAAGCCCGAGAAGGCCCGCAAGGACCTGGCCAAACTGTCCCGGGACGGCAACCGCTACCTCCTGGCCCGCCTGCCCCTGGTGGAGGAGGATGGCCAACTGCGTCCCGTCCGCCAGGCCGGTGGCGCCTATGCCGCCCGCCTGGATGGCGACGCGGAAGGCAACGCCCTCACCCGCGCCCTGGCTGACGATCCCCATCTCGCCCCTTTCCTGGCCCTCCCCGGCAAGGACAACGGCCTCGACATCGAAGGCCTGGCCGTGGCCGGCGAACGCCTCTTCCTGGGCCTGCGGGGCCCGGTGCTGCGGGGCTGGGCCGTGATCCTGGAGCTGGCTCCCGAAGCCGTGCCGCCGGACCGCCTCAGCCTCGAACCCCTGGACGGCCACCGTCCCTATCTCAAGCACTTTCTCGACCTGGACGGCCTGGGCGTGCGGGACCTCTGCCGCCGGGGCGACGACCTCCTCATCCTGGCCGGCCCCACCCTGGACCTGGACGGCCCCGTGCGGGTGCTGCGCTGGCCCGGCGGCGCCCGGCCCCACCGGGAAGGCGAGTGGCGGCCCGCCGACACCCTGGAAGCCGTGCTGGACATCCCTTATGGCCGGGGCGACGACCATGCCGAAGGCATGTCCCTGTTCTCCTCGGAAGCCGGCGGCAAGCCCGCCCTGCTGGTGGTCTACGACGCCGCCTCGGTGGCGCGCAAGCGCGGCGAGGGCGGCATTCTGGCGGATATCTTTCCGCTGCCTGCCTGAGCGGATCGGGTCGAAAGGAAAGCGGGGCATGTTGCCGCCCCTCTGCATCGCTATAGTGACTTATCACCATACTGTCCAGGCGTTCTCATGGAAACCGAAACCACCCGCGCCACCGTCTATCTGGAAAGCCCCTTGCACCATGCCCTGCGCCTCAAGGCCGCCAGCACCCGGCGCAGCATGTCGGACATCGTCAATGACGCCCTCCGGGCAGCCTTGCGGGAAGACGAGGAGGATTTGGCGGCCTTCACCGAGCGCGCCGGGGAAAAACCCGTAAGCTACGAACGATTCCTGGCCCAGCTCAAAGCCGATGGCACGCTATGAACTGCGGGTCCGGCCCTCGGTCGCCAAAGATTTGCGCGGCCTGCCCAGGGAGGATGTGAAACGCATCCTGGCCCCCATCGAGGCTCTGCGCGACGACCCCCGGCCCCCGGGCTCGGAAAAGCTGTCCGCCCAGGATCGTTACCGGGTCCGGCAAGGCAACTACCGCATCATTTATGGCGTCGAGGAGGCCGAGGTGGTGGTGGAAAACGTCAAGGTCGGGCACCGGCGGGAGGTATACCGGTAAGTGTCCACCCGACTGGGGCGAGCACCACCGCATCTCGAAAAACCCGTCATTCCCGCCCCCGACAACCCCATTCGGGGGCAGGCTGCGGCGGGAATCCAGGTTGTTGTTTATCCCGGGCTCCTAACTTTAGGGGAGCAAGGACACAAGCGCTTCTCGATGCGCCCGGCAGCCAACCAATCTCTAGCCCGCCCGCCGGCTTGCCATGCCAACTACCGCGAGAGTAGATTGGCGAAAAAAGGGAGGCTTCCATGCCGCATTTCGCAACCCGTCTCGGCAAGTCTGTTCGACTCAAACCCCTTGGCGCTTCAGCGCCACGAAAAAACGCTTTGAACGCCTCCCGCCACCCGGTCCACTTGCTACACAGAATCCGTTTAGCACAGCACCAGATATGCATGGAACACCCGGCCCGGGGCGTGTCCACTCGGATTGACCGGGAGTGTTATCAAGAATCTGTGTAGCACAGATATACAAGATTCTGTTCAATCAACTGTTAGCAACACAATTTACCACAAAGGTATTTTGAAAACTCCAGCCATGTTGATTGTTATTTTCTGCTCTATGGTGTCATGCGATGGCAATGCCGAAGAAAAGAGTTGCGCTACCCAAATAGGAAAAAAACAATCTGAAATGTTAGTTAAATGGTGTATCAATGTTAGCCCGGCTACACGCCCCCCATGCAACTCAGCAAATACATGTAATTTAATTACAGACGAAATCAAGCGTGGCTGCGCACTTCAAGAAAATAAGAAAAATCCACCATACTATTGCCTTCTTACATATCAAAATGAATCAAAGTAATATTATTCACCACCCAGCCCATCCATCAAGTGGGACGCCTCAAGACGCCCATGTCAAAAGATAGCCGTAATTTGTTATGACTCTCGCCATTCTTCCCAAGTCCTCCCTTTTGGCAAGTCAGGTGCGCTGGATTGATGAACGCCTTTCTGCGCAAGAACATGCAGATGACTGCGGGCCACCGAAGGTATGGAGCACTTACCAACAAGGCTTGTACGCTGTGATTGATCTGGAATTGAACAGACCAGTTGGACTTGTTGAAGCATCGGGGCCTACTGACCGTATCAGCCCTGGTTGGTGGCTGGACTCGACAGTTCGAGGAAAAGGCTATGGAAACCAGCTCGTTGATGCACTTGCCGCGTACTTGAAAGCTCAGGGTTACACCGGCGTCGGAAATATTTTAATTCAAACGAAGGATGGTATTTATGACCATGCATCCCAAGCGTTGGCCAAGCGTTTCCGTTCCCATTTCACTAATGCAAAACATGGCTAACAGGCGCTTCGAGCGGGACTGTCCAAAAGCAAGCTTCGCTTGCTTCCGTCCAGCCCCTCAGGCTTCACGTTATGCCGCATCGGCAGCATGGCCTCAGGGCATCAATTTCTTGGTTCAATTAGGAGAGAGCAAATGAGCGAGCAAGTGACAAGGCAAAAAGGTGCAGACGAGAAGTTCTGCCATGAATGTGGCGAGGTAATTCGGGCCAAAGCTGAAATTTGCCCCAAGTGTGGCGTACGGCAATTGTTGGTTCCTCGAGATACCAACCGGGGCGAATCAACAGTGCCCGGCCATCGAGTTTGTACTGACTGCGGATACTCTGGCCCCATGAAGACCTGGCTCCGAAACTACAATGCACCGCAACTAATGGCCATAGTGCTCCTTCTGTTTTGGATAGTCCCCGGTGTCATTTTTATCGCTTGGTTTTGGGGTAAATACAAATGCCCCAGTTGTGGCAAGGTTGGAGCCAATCATGCGGCATAACCCGGCGGGCCACCGGACGCTGCGCGATAGAGCCGCGCAGCGCCGGTGACCTCCACGTTAGCAATCGGAGAATCGGCTTGCTCGAAACATCTAACACTAATTTATCCGCAATAACAGCCTTGTCTCTGGCCATCATCTCGTCATTGATTGGCGGGTTACTTATCGCCTATTTTACGAATATTATTTTTAAACCGGATGTGGTTTACACATTAAGCGGTGCAGAAATAAAGCTACCTGGCAGCTACGAAAAAGAGTTATCCAAGGTGCGCGCAGCCGTTTGGTTGAAAAACATGACGACTGTCCTCGGTACTGTCTCAAAAAAGCAGCTAACAGTGGAGCCAGGCGTCAAAGACAACAAAGTCGGCATAAGAAAACATAGCCTAGAAGTATTTGGCCCGAATTTGATTGGCAACAACAAGAACACAATAACAGCTTCGGGAGAGAAACTAGACGAGATGATTGAGACCTTGGAAAAACCAGAGACATTGCATGCCCTGCTTAATCCGTCTACAAACTTTCCGACAGCATTCGCAACAGTTGATATTTTCAATACTGGAAACAGAGAAGCCACGGATTTGGAAGTTAATGTCGTGCCTAATGGCATACTGATTGAATCACATGCAACATCATCCGAACCATCAGCGGAGAAGTGGGAAGATATTATTGATCCCCAAACAGCCTTGCCAGTTGGGATTCATCTTCCTTCTATAAAGCGATTGCCCCCTGGTGGAAAAATCCAGGTCAAGGTCTATTGGCATAAACTAGGGGCTTTAGGTAAATCAGCTGAGGCAGATGACCTCACCGTTAGCGTAAAAGGCAGCTATTCTGGTGGGATGATGCGATATACAGAAGCACAACCATCCGCTGAAAGAAATTGGCCTGTTTTGGTTGCGCTAGCGATATTCATATCTATTTCTAGTGCGGCTCTCGGATTCTGGTTTAGAAAAGGCAGGTAAATTATTACTAACAAACGGCTACAGAACGACAGCAAAATCGCAACGCGCATTTGTCCCCTCGCATTGCTCGGCGCGTCTGAGCCGTAGCGTTGGGCATCGCAAGCGCCTCGCGACATCTCCAACTAAACCAGTAACGAATGAAGCCAAGCACATGGATAGCAACTCGTCTGACATTGGCACACTGAATCGAATTGTCTGGCGGACAGCAATGTCAGGTCGCTTAGAACGCTTTGCTGAGCTCCTGAGCGACCCGGAGGCTCAGAGATACTTCGACGAAATTTTTGTGGCAAAGCTAAGCACGAAGATTGAGCGGCTCTTCCGACTGATTCTCGTACTTGGGGCGATTTACACCATCCTCATGTTGTCGCTTTTCGCAGCACAAGATCCCAATAAGGCAGAGTTTCAGATTCTTGGCTACAGCTTCAAGAATCTCGGGTACTACAAGGAGTTTTTGCTTTTCGCCGCAGCCCTACTTTCTCCAATCTCAAGTGGCATCTCCGCTTATCATCGATACCTTTCCGAACTGCGCAAAGTTGCGCTAAAGCGGTTATTCCCAAACCCCCAAGTCCTTGAGTTCGCGGCCCAAATCTACACCGATGGGTACGCTGATCCGTTGATCAAGGACAGCCAAGCCGCACATATCAGGCCCCATGGCTTTGCGATTTTCTTAGTGGCCGCCTTCGTAATTGTTTTCCTCGCCGTCCTAATTGCTCTGCTTGCAGCCTCTTTCATTCTGCAAATAGCCGTGATTTACGACGTTGCGAATAACCCATCATCGGCACCTTTTATAAACCGTTTCATTGTTGGGTTTTCACTTGGTGCAATTGCACTTTCTTGGCTAATTGCCATTCTTCAACTCCCGTTGCCGGAAGTGGACCTAGGTGCCCACTCCAAACTCAGTGAACTGCGCGAAAGCGACCAACAGAAGTACCAGGAGACGATGAAACGGCTCGCAGCAGATTCGGCAAGGCGAGAGAGAACATGGGCCATAGGATCGGCACTGGCGATATTCGTTTTCACCTATTCTGCAATAACAATCTTGCCGTCTTCGCAAGTCAATCAGAGTCTTTGGTCACTCTTGTTCAAGTCCTTCCCAGGCATAGCGTTCGCCGTCATTGTTGCGACCTCTGTAGCATCGAGAATTAAGCGCGCAATCTACAGGTCTTACTTTCGAAATCACCCGGAAGGCTCTGACCCTGAATTTAAGTCATTTTCTCGTGCGACCAAGATTATCGGCTTTAGTCGTCTCGGGCTAACTTTCATTGCCTCATTGGCGTATAGCCTCTGGGTCATGGGTGGTCGGTGAGATTGCAATCACTCCACTGCGCAATATCCGGCTATGCCCAACCCAGCAGTCAACAGGACGCTGCGCGATGAAGCTGCGCAGCGCCTGTTACTTTGAACGTTGACGCTGTAGAAAATCCCCCACACCACCCCATGCGCCTCCTCCACCTTCTAGCCCTTACCCTCCTATTCCTCGCCGGCTGCGCCACCCAGCCCACCATCCCGCCCGCCGAGCAGCCCGCCGTAACACCGCCGGTAGTGGCCCAGCCCACCAAGCCCCTGCGCATCGGCCTGGCCCTGGGCGGGGGGGCGGCCCGGGGCTTCGCCCATATCGGGGTGATCAAGGTGCTGGAGGCCCAGGGCATCGTGCCGGACTTTATCGCCGGCACCAGCGCCGGGGCGGTGGTGGGGGCGCTGTATGCGGGGGGGCTCAACGGCTTCGAGTTGCAGAAGGTGGGGCTGGAGCTGGACGAGAACACCCTGGCGGACATTTCCTTTCCCCATCGCGGCGTGATCAAGGGCGAGGCGCTCCAGGACTTCGTCAACCGAGTGGTGGGGCGGCGGCCCCTGGAGCAGTTGAGCAAGCCCTTCGCGGCGGTGGCCACCGACCTGGCCAGCGGCACCATGGTGGCCTTCCGCAGCGGCAACACGGGCATGGCGGTGCGGGCTTCCAGCGCGGTGCCCGGGGTGTTCAAGCCGGTCTCCATCCGGGACCGGGAATATGTGGACGGCGGCCTGACCGCGCCGGTGCCGGTGCGGGCGGTGAAGGCCATGGGGGCCGATTTCGTCATCGCCGTGGACGTGGGCAACAAGCCCCAGTGGGGCAAGACCGATTCCACCCTGGACCTGCTCCTGCGCACGTATCTCATCATGGGCAACAGCCTCGGCCGCCTGGAGATGGAGGAGGCCGACCTGGTGATCCGCCCGGCCACGCCGGAGGTGGATTCCGCCGATTTCAGCGGCCGCCACGCGGCCATCCTGGCCGGCGAACAGGCCGCCGCCGCCCTCTTGCCGGCGCTCAAGGCGCGGCTGGCGAAGGCGCGCCAGGCGGGACGCTGAGGATCAGGAGAGGGCCTGGCCGGGGGCGACGATGATGCCCCCCGAGCCGGCGCGGGGATACAGCCGGGCCAGGGTCACCTCGATGTGGATGCGGGCGCCGGGCTCGATGCCGGCGAGCAGGCTGCTGCGGCGGGGAAACTGGGAATAGATCACCGGCCCATCGTCGATGCGGGCCTCCACCTTGACCCGGTCCCCCAGGGTCATGGTGCGCGTCACCCGGGCGATGCCCGTCTCCTCCCGCCAGAACTTGAGGTCGTAGAAGCGCAGCACGGCGCTCACCGGCGTGCCGTCCGGCAGACCGTCGGCGGGTACCTGGAGCCGCCCCACGGGCACGTGGCCGCCCTGGGCCACGCCCTCGTAGACGTTGGCGTCGCCGATGAAGCGGGCGACGAACTCGGTGGCGGGATGGTCCAGGATCTCGGCGGGCGAGGCCGCCTGCTCCACGCGCCCCCGGTTGATGACGATGACCTTGTCGGCCACCGAGAAGGCTTCCTCCTGGTCGTGGGTGACGAAGATGGAGGTGACGTGGACTTCGTCGTGGAGGCGGCGCAGCCAGTGCCGCAGCTCCTCCCGCACCCGGGCGTCCACCGCGCCGAAGGGTTCGTCCAGCAGCAGCACCTGGGGCTCCGGGGCCAGGGCCCGGGCCAGGGCCACCCGCTGGCGCTGGCCGCCGGAAAGCTGGCCGGGGTAGCGCTCGCCCAGGCCGGAGAGGCCCATCAGCTCCAGCAGTTCATGCACCCGCCGCGTCTGCTCCGCCTTGGGCTTGCCCTGCACATCCAGGCCGAAGGCGATGTTCCGGGCCACGGTCATGTGCCGGAACAGGGCGTAGTGCTGGAATACGAAGCCCACGCCCCGGGCCCGGGCGTGCAGGTGGTCGGCGGCCTGGCCGGCGAAGAACACCGAGCCGGAATCGGCCGTCTCCAGGCCGGCGATGATGCGCAGGATGGTGCTCTTGCCGCTGCCGGACGGACCCAGGAAGGCGACCAGCTCGCCGCTTTGGACTTCCAGGGAGACGTCGTCCACGGCGGTGAATTGGTCGGCACCGGCACCGAAGCGCTTGCACAGATGGCTGACGCGGATGCTCATGGCTATTTCTCCTTGCCGCGCTGGCGCTTGATCCATTCCAGGGCCAGCAGGAACAGGACGCTGGCGACCGCCAGGATCAGGGCCATGCCGTAGGCGGCGGCCTCCTGGCGTTCCTCCAGGGCGTTGTAGATGAAGGTGGTGGCGGTCTGGGTCTGGCCGGAGATGGCGCCGCCCACCACCAGCACGGCCCCGAACTCCCCCAGGGCCCGGGCCAGGGTCAGCACCAGGCCGTAGCCCAGGCCGAAGCGGAGGTTGGGGAAGGTAACCTGGCGGAAGGTCTGCCAGGGCGAGGCGCCCAGGGTGACGGCGGCCTCCTCTTCGTCGGTGCCCAGTTCGATGAGCACGTAGGCCACTTCCCGCAGGGTGAAGGGGAAGGTCACGAACAGGGTGGCCAGCACCAGGCCCGGAAAGGCGAAGCTGACCTTGAGGCCGGCCACCTCCAGCCAGGGCTCCAGCCAGCCGCCCCGGCCGAACACCAGCAGGAAAGCCAGGCCGGTCATGACCGGTGACACCGCCAGGGGCAGATCCACCAGGGCGTCCAGCAGCTTGCGCCCCAGGAAGCGGTGCCGCACCAGCACCAGGCCGGCGCCGACCCCGAACAGGCCGTTGGCCGCCAGGGCGATGAGGGCGAGCACCAGGGTCAGGCCCAGGCCCTCCATGGCGGCCTCGTCGGAGAAGATGGCCAGGAGCATGGCGGGACCGGCTTCCAGGGCGCGCAGGGCCATGGCCCCCAGGGGCAGCAGCAGGATCAGGCCCAGGTAGGCCAGGACCAGGGCCAACAAGGCGGCCTGGCCCGGGCTGAGGGCGCGGCCTTCACGCATCGCGCACCCCCGCCCATTTCTCCAGGGCCCGTCCGGCATAGGTGAGCGCCACCGCCAGGGCCAGCAGCACCAGGGAGACGGCGGCGGCGGCCTGGGGATCGCCGGCCTCGATCTCGCCGAAAATGTAGATGGGCGCGGTCAGGGTCTTGTAGGGGATGTTGCCGGAGACCACGACGATGGAGCCGAACTCCCCCAGGGCCCGGGCGAAGGAGCGCACCGCGCCGGACAGGATGGCGGGCAGCAGGGGCGGCAGCAGCACCCGCCGGAAGAGGGTCCAGGGCCCGGCGCCCAGGGTGCGGGCGGCCTCCTCCTCGGCCGGATCCTGTTCCAGCAGCACCGGCTCCACCGCCCGCACCACGAAGGGCAGGGTGACGAACAGCAGGGCCAGCAGGATGCCCGGCGGCGCGAAGGCGATCTTGGCCCCGCTGCCCGCCAGCCAGTCGCCCAGCAGACCCCGGGGGCCGTAAAGAATCACCAGCATGACGCCGGTGACCAGGGTGGGAATGGCGAAGGGCAGGTCCACCAGGGTGGAAAGGAAGGCCCGGCCGGGGAAGCGGTAGCGCACCAGGGCCCAGGCGGTGGCGGTGCCCATGCCAGCATTGACGAGGGCCATGGCCCCGGCGCTCCAGAGCGTCAGCCAGAGGGCGTGCGTCGCCGCCGGCGTGGCCAGGGTTTGGGCCAGGACGTCGAAGCCGGCGCCCAGGCCATGCCGGGCCAGGGCCGCCAGGGGCAGGAGAACCAGGAAGCCGATGTAGGCCAGCACCCCGATGCGGACCGCGAGGCCGCCCCGTTCCGGCTTGAGGGCATCACTGACGGCAGGCATGGCGCCAGGCTCAGCGGGCGGCGGCCATGGCGCGCTCGTAGGCGCCATCCGGGGCGAACAGGGTCTTCTCCACCTGGGCCCAGCCCCCCAGGTCCCGGATGCCGAAAAGGTCGCGCACCGCCGGGAAGCGCTTCACCGTCTCCTTGGCCACGCCCGGGTCCACCGGCCGCAGGCCGTACTCGGCGAAGGCACGCTGGGCTTCCGGCGTGGCCAGGAAGGCGACGAAGGCCTCGGCCAGGTCCCGATTGCCGTGCTTGTCGGCGTACTTGTCCACCACCGCCGCCGGGTTCTCGATCAGGATCGTGGCCTTGGGCACCACGTACTCGTAGGTCTCGCCGGATTTGCGGCCCACCAGGACCTCGTTCTCGTAGGTGATGGCCACGTCCCCCACCCCCTTCTCGAAGTTGATCATGGATTCCCGGGCTCCCTTGTCCATGACGGTGACGTTGCGCAGCACGTCCGCCAGCAGGGCGGAGGCCCCGCCGGCATCCCCCTGTTTGGCGCCGGTGCCGCCGCGCAGCGCCGCGCCGTAGAGGGCGCAGACGTTCCACTTGGCGCCGCCGCTGGTGCGCACGTTGGGGGTCAGGACTTCCAGCCCCTTGCGGCGCAGGTCATCCCAGTCCCGCACCCCTTTGGGATTGCCCTGCCGCACCGCGATGACGACGATGGAGCGGCTGACCATGCCCCGGTTGGGACCCGCCCGCCAATCCCGCTGGATCAGGCCCGCCTTGGCCAGGGTATCCACGTCCGCCTCCAGGGACAGGGCCGCCACGTCGGCCTCGAAACCGCCGGCGATGGCCCGGGCCTGGGCGCCGCTGCCCAGGTAGGATTCCTGGAAGCGCACGTCCTGGCCGGTCTTCTGCTTCCAGTCGCGCTGGAAGGCGGGAATGATGGCCTTGCCATAGGCCTCCCGGGGCGTGGTGTAGGCCCCCAGGGTCAGGGTCCGGACGGGAGGCGGCGCGGCGTGGACGGCCAGGGCGGCCAGCAGGGTGAACAGCAGGGCGAGGCGGGTGGGAGCGGCGGTCATGGCGATTCCGGGCGGTCGGGATGCACGGCCCGGTGCAAGTTCGATGCCAGGGTCCCACCGGCCCGGAATTCCGCTGCCCGGGGGCGGTAGGCGTCCCGCCCTGCAATCATTACTGATCCTTGCATTAGGAAAGCCACTGCCCTCCCCCTCCCGACCTCCCCCGCTCGCGGGGGAGGGGAGTGGCTCCCTCCCCGCTGGCGGGGGCGAAGGCGGGGTTTCACGAAGCATTGCTTCG
>DAOQNK010000079.1:0-11872 GCA_035332045.1 Thiobacillaceae bacterium
CGACACCTGGAGCCACAATCCAGTGCTCTACCAACTGAGCTACCGCCGCCACCGGATACAACCTGGCCGATGCGGAAACCGCAATTTCCGGACCGGCTGAAAGCGGAAAATTATACCTGAACGCCGCCCAGACTCCAGCCCTGGAGGTCCATGAGGTGGTTAGCGCCCTTCCACGCGACTCGCGGGTACCAGGCCCCGGCCCAGCCGGCGCAGGGCGTGGAAGTCCCAATCGAAGCCCGTGGCCTCGATACGCACCACCCCGTCCCGGTCAGCACAATGCGGCAGAAAACCGCTGGCGGCACCCAGGCCGGGCAGTTCGCAATCCGGGGCGATTTCCAGCAGAGGCACCAGGACGAAGGCTCGCTGGTGCATGCGCGGGTGGGGCAGGCGCAGGAACCCATCGCCGGCCATCACCAAGTCGTCGTGCAGCAGCAGATCCAGGTCCAGGGTGCGAGGGCCGTCGGGCCGGGTCCGCACCCGGCCATGGCGGGTTTCCAGGGCCAGCAGGGCGGCCATCAGGTCCGGGGCCGGCAGGCCCGTTTCCAGCATGACCACGGCATTGATGAAATCAGGCTGGTCGGCATAGCCCACCGGAGCGGTGCGGTAGAGGGACGAAGCCCGCAGCAGGCGGGTTTTTGCCAGGGCATCGAGTTCCGCCATCACGGCCGGCAGGCGCTTTTCCATGGGACCCAGGTTGCCGCCCAGGGCGACGAAGGCGCGGCTCACGCGGCCTCCCGGCGCCGTTCGAGGCGCGTCCTGTGCTCGGCCAGGGCTTCCCGGACCAGGGCATGCAGCCCTTCCCCGGCCTTGTCGTCGAGATGGGCGAGGAGCAGGGCGCGCATGCGGGGTTCCCAGAACCGGGCCAGGTGCTCGGCGATACCCTTGCGGGCCAGGTCGCGTTCCGGTTCGGCGTCGAAGAAGGCACCGATCTGGTTGGCCATCTGGATGAGGCGGGCAATATCCATGGGTGGAGACCTCGATTCAGAGCGTGATGCGCTCGTGGTGGGCGTAAAGGGTATGGCGGCCGTCGCGGACGAAGCCTGCCAGGGTCAGACCCAGCTGGTCGGCCAGGCGGATCGCGAAGCCGGTGGGAGCGGAAACGGCGGCCAGCAGGGGAATGCCCACCGCGGCGGCCTTCTGGACCATCTCGAAGCTGGCCCGGCTAGTGACCAGGGCGAACCCGGCATGGGGAGCGAAGCCGCCGGCGACGAGGGCGCCGATGAGCTTGTCCAGGGCATTGTGGCGGCCCACGTCCTCTCGCGCCAACAGCAGTTCGCCGTTGGCGTCGGCCCAGGCGGCGGCGTGGACGCCGCCAGTGCGGTCGCGCAGGGGCTGGCGGCCGTGCAGATCGGCCAGTGCGCGCTGGAGGGCAGCCGCCGAAAACACCGGGCCGGGGGGCAGTGGCATCAGGGGCCGCGCTACCTGGTCCAGACTCTCCACGCCGCACAGGCCACAGCCCGTGCGGCCGGCCAGGGCGCGCCGGCGTCCCTTGAGGGCGGCGAAGCGATCCTCGGCGATGCGCATCTGCACCACCACGCCGGCCCCGCCGGGTTCGAGTTCCAGCTCGTACAGTTCGGATTTCTGGGCCAGGATGCCTTCGCTCAGGCTGAAGCCCAAGCCAAAATCCTCCAGATCGGCGGGGGTGGCGAGCATCACCGCGTGGGATATGCCGTTGTAGGCCAGGGCCACCGGCACCTCTTCGGGCACCGTATCCAGGCGCGCGCCGTCTCCGTCCAGCACCTGGGTTTCCACCAGGGGCGGCGGCAAGGCCATGCTCAGGCCGTCCAGATCAGACGGACGCATGGGCCGGTTTGCCTTCGCCCTGCAGCAGCGCCAGCTGTTCGTCGCTGAAGCGCTGGAACTGCTTCTGCCAGACCGAGGGCTGCTCCACGCGGGACACCTGCACCGCCGTGACCTTGTATTCCGGGCAGTTGGTGGCCCAGTCGGAGTTCTCCGTGGTCACCACGTTGGCGCCGGAGCCGGGCCAGTGGAAGGTGGTGTAGACCACGCCGGGCTGCATGCGCTCGCTGATCCGGGCCCGCAGCACGGTCTCGCCGGCCCGGCTCTGCACGCCCACCCAGTCGCCGTCGCGGACGCCCCGGTCCTCGGCATCCACGGGATGCAGTTCCAGGATGTCCTCCGGGTGCCAGACGGTGTTGGCGGTGCGCCGGGTCTGGGCCCCCACGTTGTACTGGCTGAGGATGCGGCCGGTGGTGAGCAGCAGGGGATAGCGGCGGTTGGCGCGTTCCTCGGTGGCCACGTACTCGGTGAGCATGAAGCGGCCCTTGCCGCGCACGAACTCCTCCACGTGCATGGTGGGAGTGCCCTCCGGATGGACTTCGTTGCAGGGCCACTGGATGCTGCCCAGTTTGTCCAGTTTCGCGTAGCTGACACCGTGGAAGGTGGGCGTCAGGCGGGCGATCTCGTCCATGATCTCGGACGGGTGCGCGTAGTGCATGGGATAGCCCAGGGCGTTGGCCAGCATCTGAGTGGCCTCCCAGTCCGCATAGCCGGCCAGGGGCCGCATCACTTGGCGGATGCGGGAGATGCGCCGCTCGGCGTTGGTGAAGGTGCCGTCCTTTTCCAGGAAGGAGGCGCCGGGCAGGAAGACGTGGGCGAACTTGGCGGTCTCGTTGAGGAAGAGATCCTGCACCACGATGCATTCCATGGCTTCCAGGGCGGCGGTGACGTGCTGGGTGTTGGGGTCCGACTGGGCGATATCCTCACCCTGGACGTAGAGGCCCTTGAAGCCGCCGGCAATGGCCATGTCGAACATGTTGGGAATGCGCAGGCCCGGCTCGTCGGCCAGCTTCACACCCCATTCGGTTTCGAACAGGCTCCGGGTCGCCGGGTCGGAGACATGGCGATAGCCCGGGAATTCGTGGGGGAAGGAGCCCATGTCGCAGGAGCCCTGCACGTTGTTCTGGCCCCGCAGCGGATTCACCCCCACGCCGGGCCGGCCGATGTTGCCTGTGGCCATGGCCAGGTTGGCGATGCCCATGACCATGGTGGAGCCCTGGCTGTGCTCGGTGACGCCCAGGCCGTAGTAGATGGCGCCATTGCCGCCGGTGGCGTAGAGCCGGGCGGCGGCGCGCACCTCGCCGGCGGGCACGCCGGTGACGGCTTCCGTGGCCTCGGGGCTGTGGCGGGGATCGGCGATGAAGGCCCGCCACTTGGCGAAGGCCTCGGGTTCGCAGCGGGCCGCCACGAAGGCCTCGTCCACCAGGCCCTCGCCGACGATGACGTGGGCCAGGGCGTTGACCAGGGCCACGTTGGTGCCGGGCAGCAACTTCAAATGGTGGGCGGCGCGAACGTGGGGCGTGTCCACCAGGTCGATGGAGCGCGGGTCGGCGACGATGAGCTTGGCGCCCTGGCGCAGCCGCTGCTTGAGGCGGGAGCCAAACACCGGATGGCCGTCGGTGGGATTGGCGCCGATGACCAGCACCACGTCGGCTTCCATCACCGAATCGAAGTCCTGGGTGCCGGCGGATTCCCCCAGGGTCTGCTTGAGGCCGTAGCCGGTGGGGGAATGGCAGACCCGGGCGCAGGTGTCCACGTTGTTGACGCCGAAGGCCGCCCGGGTGAGTTTCTGCACCAGGTAGGTTTCCTCATTGGTGCAGCGGGAGGAGGTGATGGAGCCGATGGACTCGGCGCCGTACTGACCTTGCAGGCGCTTGAACTCGGCGGCGGCGTGGTTGATGGCTTCCTCCCAGCTCACCACCTGCCAGGGATCGCGGATGGACTTGCGGATCATGGGGGTGGTGATGCGGTCGGCATGGGTGGCATAGCCCCAGGCGAAGCGGCCCTTGACGCAGGCGTGGCCCCGGTTGGCGCCGCCCCGCATGTCCGGGACCATGCGGACCACCTTCTCACCCTGCAATTCGGCGTTCAGGGAGCAACCCACGCCGCAGTAGGCGCAGGTGGTGGTGACGCTGCGCTGGGGCTGGCCCATCTGGATGACGGATTGTTCCATCAGGGCCGCCGTGGGGCAGGCCGCGACGCAGGCGCCGCAGGACACGCATTCCGAGGCCAGGAAGTCGGCGCCGCCCGCCGCCGCGATGCGGGTATCGAAGCCCCGGGCGGTGGTGGTCAGGGCGAAGGTGCCCTGGATGTCGGCGCAGGCCCGCACGCAGCGGGAACAGACGATGCACTTGGCTGGGTCATAGGCGAAGTAGGGATTGGAGACGTCCGAATCTTCCTTCAGGTGGTTGGCCCCGTCGGCATAGCGCACCTCCCGCAGGCCCACCCGGCCGGCCATGTCCTGCAACTCGCAGTTGCCGTTGGCGGAACAGGTGAGGCAGTCCAGGGGGTGGTCGGAGATGTACAGCTCCATGACGCCCCGGCGCAGGCGCATGAGGGCGTCGCTTTCCGTGGTGACCTCCATGCCCTCCTCCGCCAGGGTGGTGCAGGAGGCGGGAAAGCCCCGGCGGCCCTTCACCTCCACCACGCACAGGCGGCAGGAGCCGAAGGCTTCCAGGGCCTCGGTGGCGCACAGCTTGGGGATGTCGATGCCCGCCTCGGCGGCGGCGTGGAGCACCGAAGTGCCGGCCGGCACGGTGACCGGCACGCCGTCGATGCGCAGGTTGACTGGGTGGGTCGAAACCCGGGCCGGGGTGCCCCGGTCGTGATGGCAATGCAGGCTCATGCGGTTGTCTCCTCTCCCTTCGGCGCCAGGCCGAAGTCCTCCGGATAGTGGTTGAGGGCGGACAGGACCGGGTAGGGGGTCATGCCGCCCAGGGCGCACAGGGAACCTTCCAGCATGGTCTGACAAAGGTCGCGCAGTAAAGTGTCGTCGTTCCGGGCCTGGGGACGGGCCGCCACCATGGCATCCAGCAATTCCACGCCCCGGGTGGAGCCGATGCGGCAGGGGGTGCACTTGCCGCAGGATTCCTCGGCGCAGAAGTGCATGGCGTAGCGGGCCATCCTCGCCATGTCCACCGTGTCGTCGAAGGCCACGATGCCGCCGTGGCCCACGGTGGCGCCGACGGCGGCGAAGGCCTCGTAGTCCAGGGGCAGGTTGAACTGGCTGGCGGGCACGTAGGCGCCCAGGGGGCCGCCCACCTGGACGGCGCGTAGGGGCCGGCCGCTGGCGCTGCCACCGCCGTAATCGTTCAGCAGTTCCGCCAGCGTGATCCCGAAGGGCGCCTCCACCAGGCCCGGCCGCTTCAGGTTGCCGGCCAGCTGGAAGGGCAGGGTGCCCCGGGAGCGGCCCATGCCGTATTCGGCGAAGGCCTTGCCGCCGTGGGCCAAAATCCAGGGGGCGCTGGCCAGGGTGATGACGTTGTTCACCACCGTGGGCTTGCCGAACAGGCCCTCCAGCGCCGGCAGGGGCGGCTTGACCCGCACCAGGCCCCGCTTGCCCTCGATGCTTTCCAGCAGGGCGGTTTCCTCGCCGCAGACATAGGCCCCGGCGCCCTTGAACAGGATCAGATCGAAGGCCCGGCCCGAGCCCAGCACGCTGGCGCCCAGCAGGCCGGCGGCGCGGGCCGTGGCGATGGCCGCCTCCAGAACCTCCCAGGCATCCGGATATTCGGAGCGCAGGTAGATGTAGCCCGTGTCGGCGCCCACCGCCAGGCCGGCGATGACCATGCCCTCGATGAGGCAGAAGGGGTCGCCTTCCATGAGCATGCGGTCGGAGAAGGTGCCCGAATCCCCCTCGTCGGCATTGCAGACGATGTATTTCTGTCCGCCGCCGGCGTTGAGCACCGTGCGCCACTTGATGCCGGTGGGGAAGCCGGCGCCGCCCCGACCCCGCAGGCCGGAGGCTTCGACGTCGGCGACGATGGCCTCCGGCGCCAGGCTCAGTGCCCGATCCAGGCCGGCCAGGCCGCCGTGGGCGCGGTAGTCGTCCAGGGAGAGGGGATCGGTGATACCCATGCGGGCGAACACCAGACGAGCCTGGTTCTTGAGGTAGGGCAACTCCGCCGTGGGACCCAAGGCCAGAGGATGGGCGCCGCCTTCCAGCCAGCCGGCGTCGAACAGGCCGGGCACGGCCTCCGGCGTCACCGGGCCGTAGGCGTGGCGGATGCCCGCCACGTCCACTTCCACCAGGGGCTCCAGCCAGTACAGGCCCCGGGAGCCGTTGCGGACGAGGCTGAGGTCGATGCCCCGGCGGCGCGCTTCGGCAGTTACCGCGTCGGCGACCCTGTCGGATCCGACGGAGCGGGCGCCCGCATCCCTTGATATGAATACCCGGGCCATCATTTCCCCGCCCCCCCGGCCAGCAGCGCGTCCAGTACTTCGGGGCTCACCCGGCCGTAGAGCCGGCCGTCGAACATGAGCGCCGGCGAGCAGGCACAGTTGCCCAGGCAATACGTGCTTTCCAGGGTGACGGCGCCGTCTGCGCTGGTGGCGCCGAATTCCACGCCCAGGCTATGGCGCGCCTGGTTCGCCAGGGCTTCGCCACCCATGGCCTGGCAGGATTCGGCCCGGCAGACGAGCAGCCGATGGCGGCCGCCCGGCACCCGGCGGAAATCGTGATAGAAGCCGATGACGCCTTCCACTTCCGCCCGGGACAGGTTGTGCTGCCGGGCCAGCCGCTCCACGTCGGCATCGGAGATATGGCCATGATCGGCCTGGAGCCGGTGCAGGGCCGGCAGCAGGCCGGCGGGATTCGCCGTGGTTTCGGTTTCAGGGGGCATGGGACAAGCAGCTTGGTGGGGGATCACTCCATTTCAGCAAATCGCATGCCAGCGGCCAGGCAGCCGGTGGATGGAGATATCTTCCTTGCAAATCATGGCCTTGGAAAGCCAGTTTTGGTGCCGTGGTCAATGTTTGCCCAGCCCGGAGGCGTGACAGTGTGTCACGCCTCCGGGATTTTCGGGTTTGCGCGGGACAGACCTCCAAGGTCCTCCGGAGCATCCGGCTCGGACCTCCTCCGCGACAATTTGTCACACCCCGGCGTGGTCATTCTGTCACGGAATGGGATCGGGGGTTTTCCCGGGAAATTTTCTATGTATATGAATTCAAAATGAAAAACGCTGTGGCATGGTAATTGCCTACCAGGAGTTGCGACGCTTGCGCGCACTCCGGACGTCCTCCAGGCCGCCCCGGATCGTGGCAGTAGTGCGCTTGGAACTATGGATGAAGAGGAGACTGACATGACCCAACGCAAGACCCGTTTTACCCTGAAGACCCTGACCGCCGCTCTTGTCGCCACCGTTGCCGTTGGCGCCACCACCCTGCCGAGCCTCGCGCAGGCCGATGAAACCAGTTGCTCGCCCTTCACGCCCCTGATCAAGGGCCAGGAAGACTTCGTCTACGTCTGGACCTTGGGCGTGGAAGGCGTGGGCGATGGCTCCGACAAGCTGGTCACCGTGGACGTGAATCCCAAGTCCAAGACCTACGGCAAGGTGATCGCCAGCGTGTCCGTGGGCGGCCGCAACGAGGCCCACCACATCGGCCTGAGCGACGACCGCCGTTACGTCTGGGGCGGTGGCCTGGACAGCAGCAAGATATTCATCTTCGACGTGCATACCGATCCGGCGAAGCCCAAGCTGGTGAAGACCATCACCGACTTCGTGGAGAAGTCCGGCGGCATCGTCGGCCCCCACACCTTTTATGCCGCCCCCGGCCGCATGATCATCACCGGCCTGTCCAACAACAAGGACCATGGCGGCGTCAGCGCCCACGTCATCTACAACAACAAGGGCGAATATGTGAAGACGGTGAACATCCCCACCGGCGAGGTGGGCGGAGGCAAGGGCGACGGCTACAACTACGACGTGGCCATCAACCCCAAGAAGAACGTCATGATTTCCACCGCCTTCACGGGTTGGAACAACTACATGATGGACCTGGGCAAGATGGTGAAGGACCCCGAGGCCATGAAGCATTTCGGCAACACCTCGGTCATGTGGGACTTCAAGACCATGAAGCCCCTCAAGGTGTTCAGCACCCCGGGCGCGCCCCTGGAGGCCCGTTGGTCCTGGAACAAGGGTGACAACTGGGCGGTGACCACCACGGCCCTGACTTCCAACAACTGGGTGTTCAAGCAGGATGGCAAGGGCGAGTGGCAGGCCCACAACGTGGGCACCATCGGCAACCCCGCCGACATCCCCCTGCCCGTCGACATCTCCATTACCGGCGACGGCAAGGGCATGTGGATCAACACCTTCATGGATGGCTCCACCCGCTACTGGGACTTCAGCGATCCCATGAAGCCCAAGGAGACCTACAAGATGAAGGTGGGCTCCCAGGTCAACATGGTGTCCCAGAGCTACGATGGCAAGCGCGTCTACTACACCACTTCCCTCCTGGGCAACTGGGACAAGAAGGGCAAGGACGACGAGCAGTTCCTGAAGATGTACAACTGGGACGGCAAGGAGTTGAAGCTGGGCTTCGAGATCGACTTCTACAAAGAGAAGCTTGGTCGCGCCCACCACATGAAGTTCCAGGCCCGTGACATGAGCAAGCTCCAGCCCCTGCATGCCCAGGCGGACGACCTGGACAACCTGAAGCTGGCCATGAGCGAGCAGAAATAGTTGATGGAAGAACTCTGCGCCCGCATCTCCGCGGTCATTGGCCTCCCCCTCCGGGGAGGCCTTTTTTTCCTTGTCTGGACCCTGCTCCTGGGTGGAGCGGCACCCGACAAGCCGATCGCCGGAGAACTGAAACCCGTCACCAGCGAAACCGATGCCGAAATCGGCTTCATTCCGCCGCCGCCTGGCAGCTACGATCTCCAGCACATCATGACCGCCAGCGAGGGTCGCGTGCTGGATGCCGATGGCACCCCCCGCCGACTTTCCGAATTCACGGGTGGCAAGGTCACCTTGCTGTCCTTCATCTACACCACCTGCGCCGACCCCAACGGCTGCCCCTACGCCTACCTGGTTTTCCACCGTCTGCAAAACCGGCTGGAACAGGACGCGAGGCTCCATGGCAAGGTGCGGCTGGTGAGCCTGTCCTTCGATCCCAAGCGCGACACCCCGGCCATGCTGCGCCTTTACGCCGGCGACAGCGGCAAGCCCGGGCAGCCCATCGAGTGGAGCTTCCTCACCACGGCCGGCCTGCCCGATCTGCTGCCCATCCTGGACGATTTTGGCCAGGACGTCTTCCTGGAGGTGGACCCGGTGAGCAAGGCCCATCTAGGTACCTACAGCCATGTCCTCAAGGTGTTCCTCATCGACGCCAGGCATACGGTGCGGGAGGTCTACACCACCGCCTACCTCCAGGCCGACATGGTCTACAACGACATTCTCACCCTCCTCATGGAAGAAGGCTTGAAGTGACGGGCATCGGGAAAGGTTGGTCTTTCCCCCCTTTGCAAAAGGGGGGGTGGGGGGATTTGAACCCGCGCTCCATGAGCGTGCGGCTTTCTTTCTCCCGCACGCAGCGGAATCCCCCCCAACTCCCCTTTTCCAAAGGGGGACGTTTTTTGGCGCGCATCCTTGGCGTATCGGTCCTGGGCCTGGTCCCTGTTTTCGCCGCCACCCCCGTCACCGCCCCTATCACCCTGACCCCACCCTTGGGCCTGCCTTCGGTGCCGGTGCCCGCCGCCAACCCCCTTAGCAGGGAAAAGATCGACCTGGGCCGGCGCCTGTTCATGGACCGCCGCCTGTCCCACAACAACACCATGTCCTGTGCCATGTGCCACGTGCCGGAACAGGGCTTCACCTCCCATGAGCTGGGGGCCGCTGTCGGCATGGAAGGCCGCAGCCTGCGGCGCAACTCGCCGGCCGTCTACAACGTGGCCTACCAGAAGAGCCTGTTCCACGAGGGCCGGGAACCCCACCTGGAAGACCAGGTATGGGGGCCGCTGCTCACCAAGGCGGAAATGGACATGCCCTCCATCGGCTACGTGGTGGAAAAGGTGCGCCGCCTGCCCGAGTACAAGGGCCTGTTCGAGGCGGCCTTCGGCGGTCCCGTGACGGCGGAGCGCATCGGCGATGCCCTGGCCACCTACGAGCGCACCCTGCTTTCCGGCAACTCCCGGTTCGACCGCTGGTACTACGGAGGCGACAAGAAAGCCCTCGATGCCCGGGAACAGAACGGCTTCCAGGTTTTCATGGGCAAGGGCCGCTGCGCCGCCTGCCATCTGGTGGGGGAGAAGTCCGCCCTGTTCACGGACCACAAGTTCCACAACACCGGCCTGGGCTGGGAACGCACCATGTTCCCCGAGCGCAACAGCTACAAGGTCCAGCTTGCCCCGGGCATCTTCGTCCAGGTCATGGGCTCTCTGCTGAAGTCCTTCGAGCCGCCCCAGCCCGACGTGGGCCGCTACGAGGTCACCATCGACCCCAAGGACCGCTGGGCCTACAAGACCCCCATGCTGCGCAACGTGGCGGTCACCCAGCCCTACATGCACGATGGTTCCCTGGCCACCCTGGAAGATGTGGTGGAGTTCTACGACAGGGGCGGCATCGACAACGAGAACAAATCGCCCTTGCTGGTGCCCTTGAACCTGGAACCCCGGGAGAAGGCCGATCTGGTGGCTTTCCTGAAAACCCTCACCGGCGACAACGTCGACGCCCTCGCGGCCGATGCGCGCAGCGCGCCGGTGACCCTGCCCCTGCCGAGCAAGGATGCCGCCGACGCCTATATGGAAGACAGGTTGCGGGCACCCTAGAAAGCCCCGCCCGTTTCTCGCCTAACATAGGGTCATCCGCCCACCCGGAACCCCCACCATGCACAAGATCGTCATCGTCGGCGGCGGCGCCGGCGGCCTGGAGCTCGCCACCCGCCTGGGCGACACCCTGGGCCGGAAAGGCCAGGCCCACGTCACCCTCATCGACGCCGCCCGCACCCACATCTGGAAACCCTTGCTTTACGAAGTCGCCGCCGGCACCCTGGATTCTTACGCCGACCAGCTGGAATACCTGGCCCAGGCCCGCTGGCACCATTTCCGCTTCCGCGTCGGCCGCATGTACGGCCTGGACCGGGCCAACAAGGAAGTGCTGGTGGCCGCCACCGTGGATGCCAAGGGCGAGGAGATTACGCCCCGGCGCCGCATTCCCTACGACACCCTGGTGGTGGCCGTGGGCAGCCTGGCCCACGACTTCGGTGTCGCCGGCGTGAAAGCGCACTGCGTCATGCTCGATACCCCGGAGGAAGCCCGCGCCTTCCACGACGGCCTCATCAACGCCTGCCTGCGCGCCAACACTCAGCCCGGCCCCATCCGCCCCGGCCAGCTTACCGTGGCCATCGTCGGCGGCGGCGCTACCGGCGTGGAACTGGCCGCCGAACTGCACGGCACCACCCGGCAGCTCCCCGCCTACGGTCTGGAAAGGATCGACCCGGACAAGGACGTGCGCATCGTCGTCATCGAAGCCGCCGACCGCCTGGTTCCCGGTCTGCCGCCGCGCCTGTCCAAAGCCGTGGAAGACCGTCTGCGGGAGATGGGCGTGGAGGTGCACACCGGCGAGCGGGTCACCGGGGTGACCGCCCAGGGGCTCTCCACCGCCGCCGGCCTGTGCGTGCCCGCCGCCATGATGGTCTGGTCCGCCGGCATCAAGGCCCCGGACTTCCTCGCCGACATCGACGGCCTGGAGACCAACCGCATCCACCAGTTGGTGGTGCGCCCGACGCTGCAAAGCACCCGGGACGAAGACATCTTCGCCTTCGGCGACTGCGCCGCCTGCCCCATGCCCGGCGGCGGCAACGTCCCGCCCCGGGCCCAGGCCGCCCACCAGCAGGCCAGCCTGCTGGCCAAATCCATCCGCCGCCGCCTGAACGGCCAGCCCCTGCCCGAATACACCTACCGGGACTACGGCTCCCTGGTGGCCCTGGGCCGCTACAGCACCGTGGGCAACCTCATGGGTGCCCTCACTGGCGGCAGCGTCATGATCGAGGGCGCCATGGCCCGGCTGGTCTACTGGTCCCTGCACAAGATGCACCAGGTGGCCCTGAACGGCTACTACAAGACCGCCCTGGG